>CALMAN010000130.1 GCA_937859835.1 uncultured Acidipila sp.
CGGCCGGGGAGTGCGATAGCGTAGCAGCCACCAGGCGATCCAGCAGGCAGAAAACGCGCCCGTGATCAGGAAAGCCGGCCGCCAGCCGAAATGCGTCGCCACCAGGGGCACCAGCGCCGGGCCCAGAATGGCGCCTACGTTTGCCCCCGAGTTAAAGATGCCCGTGGCCAGCGAGCGCTCCCGCTGCGGAAACCACTCGGCCGTCGCCTTGATGGCGGCTGGAAAGTTGCCGCTTTCGCCCAGCCCTAGAAAAAAGCGTGCCACCCCAAAGGCCAGCGCCGAGCTTGCCAGCGCATGCGCCATCGCGGCCAGGCTCCAAACCGCCATGGTGACGGCGTAACCCAGGCGCGTGCCGACGCGGTCAATGAATCGCCCGGCAAGCAGCAGCCCCGCCGCATAGGCCACCTGAAACGCCATGATGATGTAGCTGTACTGGAGTTCCGTCCAGCCGATGCTGTGCTGGAGGGTATTGCCAAGAATGCCCAGCACCTGCCGGTCCATGTAGTTGATGGAGGTGGCGAAGAACAGCATCGCGCACACCGCCCAGCGCCCCGGGAGCGCAAGTGCAGGCTCCGCGGAGGGGCCCAACGCTGCGGACTGTTCTTGTGAGGCTAGGGGAGAGCTGGACATGGCTGATTCGGTGGACCGCCGGTGGCTGAACCGAGAGCTGGTTGTAGGGACGATCTCACAGGGCGGCCGGGCTTGGCGACTGCTCGGAAGAAGCGCCCCGGCCAGCCCTAGGTGCCCGGCGCGAAAATCAGACGGTCGGCGCCTGGCACTTCCAGGCGGCTCCGCGCGGCCTGACTGTTTAGAGTAGCTTCGCAGGGGAGACTGGGATTACCATCGATGGTGTAGTTCCTGCCGCTGCGTAGCGGCTTTCCCCGCCCGCTCCCAAGACCCGAAAGGCTTTCGCATGGCAGATGAGCACAAGAGCACATTTTCCCGCCGCGGATTTTTAAAAGGCGCCGGCGTTGCCGCCGCGACCACCGCGGTTGAGTCAGCAAACGCGCTGGCCCGGGAAGCGCAGGCAGCAGCGCAGCCTGACCCCACCCTCGGCCCCGGCGCGCTGCCGGTAAAGCTCCGCATCAACGGGCAGGACCACGCGGTCACGATTGAACCCCGGTACACCCTGGCCGAGACGCTGCGCAACAACGTGGGGCTTACCGGGACAAAGGTCGTGTGCGATCGGGGTTCGTGCTCGGCGTGCACGGTGTGGCTCGACAACGTGCCGGCCCTGGCTTGCATGACGCTGGCCATCGATGCGACCGGCCGCGAGATCACCACTATTGAAGGGCTTGCAACGGGCGACACCATGCACCAGGTGCAGGCTGCCTTTGTGAAGCACGATGCCCTCCAGTGCGGCTTCTGCACGCCCGGCATGATCATGAGCTGCGCGGCGCTGCTGGAGCGCAATCCCAATCCCCGGCTGGCCGACGTGAAGCACGCGGTAAGCGGCAACCTTTGCCGCTGCGGCACGTACCCAAAGGTCTTTGCGGCAACCCTCGAGGTTGCCCAGCAGCGGCAGCAAACGGCTGGACTGGTAGGGCTTACCACGGGAAAGGAAGCGTAGCATGCCGCTCGAGATCATCACCCAGGAACAGGAACAAGGCGCGCAGCCGGGCGCGAAGAAAGTGCCCAACGCGGCCAAGCCCGAGCCGCAGGCGGTCCACCAGGATGTCGCCGCGCCCCCGGTCGCCAGCAAAGACAGCGGGCCACCCAAGCGGAGCGAAAGCTTCGTCTTCGGCATCCCGCAGAACGGCCTGACAAGCAAGCAGCGCGAAGTTCCCGTCGACGAGCCGCCACCTTTGGCGCGCAACGCGGATTTGCGGTATATCGGCAAGCCCACCGCGCGCTACGACGGCCCCGCCAAGGCCATGGGCAAAGGCAAGTACACGGCCGACGTGCAGCTGCCGGGCATGCTGTACGCCCGCATGGTCGACGCTTCGGTGCCGCACGGCCGCATCGTTTCGATTGATACCGCCGCCGCTGAAAAGCTCCCCGGTGTGCGCGCGGTGTATGTAGTCCAGCACACCTACGGCCTTGCCGAGCTGCGCGACCCCAAGCAGGAAACCCCTTCGCGCTACCCGCTCATCCGCTACGCCGGGCAGCCGATCGCGGGCATCGCGGCCGTTTCGCCCCAGATCGCCGACGACGCCGCCAAGCTCATCAAGGTGCAGTACGACCCCATGCCCTTTGTTGTAGACCGCACGGAAGCGCGCGCCGCGGACGCCCCGGCCGTTTTCCCCGGACCGGCGGATGCGGCCGGCAGCGCGGGCGGCGGAGGCGGCCCGAAAGGGGTCCCGCAGGTGGGCAATGTCCACGGCCCGCAGCGCAAGCAGACGGGTGATCCGGCGGCGGGCTTTGCCGCGGCCGACGTGGTGGTTGAAAGCGAATACTTCACGCAGGTGCAAACCCACTCCGCGCTCGAAACCCACGGCTTTGTTGTGGACTGGAAGCCGGACGAAGTGACGGTCTACGCATCCACGCAGGGAACCTCCAGCGTGCGCAACGACATGGCAGACGTGTTTAAGCTGCCCAAGTCGCAGGTGCGGGTCATCACCGAGTTTATGGGAGGAGGCTTCGGCGCCAAGTTCGGCATCGGCAACGAGGGCGCGGTGGCGGCCAACCTGTCGCGCATGACAAATGCGCCGGTCAAGCTGATGCTCGACCGCCGGCAGGAGCATATTGTTTCCAACCGGCCCGATTCGCACCAGAAGCTAAAGATCGGTGCCAAGCGCGACGGCACGCTCACGGCGATCGAGCTTACCAGCTACGGCACCGCGGGCGTGGGCACGGGCGCCGGCACCGCCGGCCCGGCGACCAATCTTTACACCTGCCCAAACCTGCTCACCGAAGAGTACGACGTGTTTACCAACGCCGGACCCGGCGCTGCATTTCGTGCGCCCGGGCACCCGCAGGGCTGCTTTGCCTTTGAGCAGGCGATTGACGAGCTGGCTGTGAAGCTGGCCATGGACCCCATCGCGCTGCGCGACAAGATTGATGAGAACCAGGCGCGCCGGGTCGAGCGGCAGCTCATCGTGGAGCGCACCAACTGGCGCAACCGCCGGCCTGCCGGCTCGGACGCAGGCCCGATCAAGCGCGGCATGGGCGTCGCTCAGTCGGTCTGGTACCGCTTCGTCAGCATGAACTCTTCCTGTGAGGTGCGCGTGTCGCGCGACGGTTCGGTCGAGCTGATGTCGGCCGTACAGGACCTCGGCACCGGCACCAAGACCATGCTGGCCATCGTGGTAGCCGAAGAGTTCGGCATCCCGCCGGGGCAGGTGGTGATCCGCATCGGCGATACCCGCTTCCCCGTCGGGCCGGATTCGGGCGGCAGCGTAACCGCCGGCTCCATCACGCCGGCGGTACGCAACGCTGCCTACCAGGCCAAGCAGCAGCTTTTCGCCGCGGTGGCGCCGCAGCTCGGCACCACCCCCGACAACCTGCACCTGGCCGAGGGACGCGTCCTCTTCAAGAACGACCCTTCCCGCTCGTACACCCTGAAGCAGATCACAGGGAAGCTGCCGACCGACGAGATCTCAGCCCGGGCCACGCGCGGGCCGGAATACGCCAAGGAAAAGCTGACCTACGGCGGCGTCGATTACGTTGAGCTGGCCGTCGACACAGAAACCGGGCGCGTGCACGTCGAAAAGGTTTTCGGCGCCCATGACTGCGGCCGGCCCATCAACCCCACCGGCGTCATCAGCCAGATCAACGGCGGCATTCTTCAGGGGATTTCGTACGCCCTGTTTGAGCAGCGCATCATGGATCGCAAGACCGGGTACATGCTGAACGCAAATCTCGATAACTACAAGATCCTGGGCGCGCGCGAAGTGCCCGAAATCGAAATCGAACTGGTCGAAAACTACATCGCGCAAAGCTCCACGGATGCGGCCGGCATCGGCGAATCGGCCGGCATCATCACGCTGGCGGCAGCGATCGGCAATGCGTTCTTCAACGCCACCGGGGTGCGCATGCGCTCCATCCCCATGACCCCGGCGAACGTGCTCGCTGCGCTCGGCAAGGTTCCGGGCCAGCCCGGCCAGGAGGTACAAGCATGAACAAGTTTGCCTACGTGGATTGCAAGACCGTAGACGAAACCCTCGCGCAGCTCGGACCGGACGCGACCATCAAGGCCGGGGGCATCGATCTGCTTGACCTGATGAAGGACGGCATCGTCGCGCCGCCCAAGCTCGTAAACATCCGCAATGTAAGCAGCCTGCGCGGCATCACGGCCGCCCCGGACGGACTGCGGATCGGACCGCTTTCGACACTGACCGAGATTTCCGTCCATCCGGAGGTCCAGCTGCGCTACGCGGCCCTGTCCGACGCGGCCGGCCACGCGGCGACCCCGCAGGTGCGGAACATGGCCACTCTGGGCGGCAACATCATGCAGCGCCCCAGGTGCTGGTACTTCCGCTCCACGGACTTTGATTGCAAAAAGAAGGGCGGCACCAGCCAGGACTGCCACGCGCACGAGGGCGAAAACCAGTACCACGCGGTGATCAACAACGGGACCTGCGCGATGGTCCATCCGTCGTCCACCGCCGTCCCGCTGCTTGCCATGAACGCCGAAGTGGAGCTTACCTCGAAGCGCGGGAAGCGCACGGTGCCGATGAGCGGCTTTTATGTCCCGCCCGAGAAAAGCCTGATCAATGAAACCGTGGTGCAGCCGGGCGAGATCATCACCAGCATTTTTGTTCCGGCGCCCGAGCCCGGCACTCGCTCCGCGTATCAGAAGTACGGAGAAAAAGAGAGTTTCGACTGGCCGCTCGCCGACGCCGGCGTCGTGCTGGTGATGGCGGGCCAGCACTGCCGGCAGGCTCGCGTGGTGCTGGGCGTCGCGGCGCCCACGCCCATGCGCGCCACCGCTGCCGAAGCCGTGCTGACGGGAAAGACCATCGACGAGGCCACGGCGCGCGCTGCTGCCAAGGCCGCTATGCAGGAGGCCACGCCGCTCTCGCAGAACGGCTACAAGACCCAGCTCTTCCAAACCGCCATCTACCGCACCGTTCTGCTCGCAGCCGGGCAGATGCAGCGCGACCCCAGCGCCATCGGCTGAAGGAGGCCCACCATGACCACCCCCACACCAACCCAGGCGCGTTGCGCATCGCTGCGCAGCAAGTCGTCCTATGGCGCGTTTGGCGACTTCCATGAAGAGCTGGTCGAGATCATGGGAGCCACGACCACCTACTGGTGCCTCAATACCATGGGCAAGGCCGGGCCGGATGAGCACTATGTGCACCGCTCCATCTGCCAGCAGGGGAGATCGTGCTGGGAAAACCCGGACGCAGACTGAGCGCGATCCCTTGCGGTTCGCGCCGTCGCGGAGAGACACGCACGGCCGGGCTGCGGCGCTTCGGGAAACAGGCAGCGCGCCGAGGCGCTGACCACCGTTCAGATCGCGTTTCTGGGTCGTTACCAGCCCCGCACAATTGCGCGGCAAGACTTGCTGGATCGCTTCGGACACAGGTGAACCCTTTTCAGTTCGCAACGCAGCGCAAGGCTTCCCCGCTTGCCTGCGCTGCCACCGAGCGCGGACCGCGTGTATAACCATGGGCAGTGCTATGCGAAAGTGGCGAAATTGGCAGACGCACCAGACTTAGGATCTGGCGGGGCAACCCGTGGGGGTTCAAGTCCCCCCTTTCGCACCATCGCTTCCATCCCTCCTCCGCGCGCCCGGTGTAGTCTAAGGGCACTATGAGTTCCTCACCCAACCAGCCTACTTTCGCCGTCACGCAAGGCGCCAACTATCGCGAAACCTACGCCAACAGCGTGCAGGTTCGCGTCAGCGTCTGGGATATCTTCCTGCTCTTCGGCCTCGCCCACCCCACTTCGCCAGACGATGTTGTGATTGAAAACCAGCAGGGCATCTATCTGAGCCCCCAGCAGGCGAAAGCATTGTTCAACATCCTGGGGCAGAACCTCGCTCAGTACGAGCAGACCTTTGGCCAGATCGCGCTGGAGCCGCTCGGCCCGCGCCCGGTGCAGTAGAGCTCCGCTTGCCGCATCGCCTACCGGAGCGCGCAGCCCGGGTTCTTCAGGCTCCCGCTCTCCGGTTCGCGGCACTGAGCCTCCTCTTTTTCCTCCTGGAGATCGCCGCGCACGCTCCCCTGCTGCGCCTCCCCTACTTCTGGGACGAGGCCGGCTACTACATCCCCGCTGCGTATGACTTCCTCCGCACCGGCACGCTGATTCCCTTTTCCACCCTGAGCAACGCGCACCCACCCGGGCTTTCCCTGTACCTGGCGAGCGCGTGGCGGCTTTTTGGCTTTTCCCCGGCCACCACACGCGTCAGCCTGTGCCTGCCCGCGGCCGTTGCGCTGGCCGCGGTGTGCGAGCTCACTCTGGTCGAGCTCCGAAGCCGCGCAGCCGCGGCGGCAGTGGTGCTGCTCACGGCATGCTACCCCGTCTTTTTTGTGCAGAGCACCCTGGCGCATGCCGACATGCTGGCCTGCGCTTTTTCGCTTTCCGGTCTCCTTTTCGCGCTCGGCCGGAAGCGAAGCCTGAGCCAGGCCTCCGCCGCGGCCGGCTGCTTCGCCCTGGCCGCGCTCACCAAGGAGATCGCCATCGGGACGCCCCTGGCGTTGGCTGCATGGGAAGCCGGCCTGCTGGTTCGCTGCCGCGGTGGCTCGTGGGCGCGGCTGGCAGCGCTTGGCTCGCCGGCGGTGCCGCTGGCCGCCTGGTTCGGCTACCATCGCCGGCAAACCGGCTTCTTCTTCGGCAACCCGGGGTACCTGCGCTATAACGCGACGGCTACGCTTTCCTCAGAGCGCGTGCTGCTGGCGCTCGCGCACCGGGCGCTGCACCTGACCGCCCACCTCAACCTCTTCGTGCCGGTCGCGGTGGCGCTGGGCTGCCTGCTGCTGCCGCCGGTTGGGGGGCGCGCGCGCATGGAGCCTGCTGTGCGGAACCAGCTTTGGGTGGTGATCGTAGCCAATGCACTCCTGTTTTCCTTTCTGGGCGGGGCATTGCTCACGCGCTACCTGCTGCCCGAGTACCCGCTGGTACTGCTGCTGGCCATTGCCTCTGTGTACCGGCACCAGCGCCGCTGGCTTTGGCTCCCGGCGCTGAGCTGCGCGGCCTTTCTCGCCGCCCTGCTGCTCCCGCCGCCCTACCGCATCGCGCCTGAGGACACGCTGCTGTATCGCGATGCGGTTGTTCTGGAGCAAGCTGCCATCGCGGTCGTGACCCGCGATTACCCTCACGGCACCGTGCTGACGGCGTGGCCGGTCAGCGATGCGCTGCGCAAGCCCGAACTGGGCTACGTGCACGCGCCGGTTCCGGTGCTGGCGATCGACAACTTCGCCCTGCCGGCTCTCCAGCAGCTGGCCGCTTCCGGCCAAAGCTACGAAACCGCCATCCTCTTTTCAACCAAGTACGAGCCGTCCAGCGTATCTTTTGCCCTGCCCGGCTGGAACCAGCGGGCCGACGAGCGCTACTTCGGTCTTCATCATGACCTGAGCGCCGGGGCGGTGGCCGTGCTGCTGGGCGGCACCGTGGTGTGGCACGAACAGCGAGCGGGCCAGTGGGCGGCCGTGCTGCGCTTTGCGCATCCGCAGCTTGCCACCCTCAAGGAGGATCACGGCGGGGAGCGGCCCTCTTATAATCAAAAGTGAGCCGAGCCTTCAGCGCGGCGCGTAGGGAGGCGAGCCATCGGCCGTATGCGCAATCGGTTTGTGCCGCTCCACGCGGCCGCGCTGCTGTTGGCCGGGTTTGCAAACGGCTACGCGCAAACTCCCGGCGCTGCCACGGTCCAACGCCAGCCCGCCGCCAGCACGCCGGCAACCCTGGCGCAGGCCCGCGGACAGCTGATCCTGGCCGTGCCCTTTGACAACGCGGGCACCAGCACCAGCGTGGACTGGATCGGCGAAGCCTTGCCGCAGATCCTGAACCAGCGCTTTGCCGCGGCCGGCTTTTTGCCGGTAAGCCGCGCAGACCGCGCCTACGCACTGGACCACCTCGGCCTGCCCGCGGACTTTCGCCTCACCCGCGCCAGCGCGCTGCGCCTGGCCCAAACCCTCGACGTCGACTCCATGGTGTTTGGGACCTATGCGGTCGACGGCAGCCGCATCACGGCCACGGCGCGCATCCTTGACGTTACGAACCTGCGTGAAAGCGCGCCCTTGATCGAGTCTGCCGAGCTGAGCCGCCTCCCGGATGTTTTGAATGCACTGGCCTGGCGCATTGTGCGGCAGCTGGATCCCACGTACCCGGTAGCCGAAGAAACCTTTGTCGCCGCCGATGCGAATCTGCGTTTGGACGCTTTTGAAGCCTTTGTGCGCGGGCTGGTGGGAGGCTCAGCCGAGGACCGGCGGCGCCATCTGCAGGACGCGGTGCGGCTCGATCCGAACTACGGCCCGGCCTGGCTTGCGCTCGGGGATGCAGCCTTTGCGGCGCAGGACTATGACGAAGCGGCGACTGCCTATGGGCACCTGAGCCGCAACGACCCAAACGCACTGCGCGCCGACTTTTACCGCGGCCTAGCGTACTTTTACACCGGCAAGTACCTGCCTGCCGAAGACGCGTTTGCCTTTGTGAGCGTGCGGCTGCCGCTGCCCGAAGTGGTGAATAACCAGGGAGTCGCCGCGGCGCGACGCGGCAAGGACGGCGCGCCCTTGTTTCAGCAGGCCATTACCGAAGACCCGAACGACGCGGAATACCACTTCAACCTGGCTCTCGGCTACGCGCGGCGCGGGGACCTCGCCGGCGCGCAAAAGGAGGCCGGCGTAGCCGCCGGGTTGCAGCCCAGCGACGCGGAGATCCAAAACCTCGCGAACACTCTGCGCACCGCCGGCTTTCTTCCCCAGCCTGCCGCAGCCGGGGCGGTCCCGGCGGCGAACAACAATCTCCCGCTTGAACGAGTGAAGCGCTCCTACGACGAGGCGGCGTTTCGCCAGGCGGCCTTTGCCATGGAACAGATGGAAACCCTCCATGCCGCGCAGCAGCCGCCCGCGAAACGGCTGAGCACGCTCGTCGGCAGCGCAAACGAGTATCTGAGCAAGGGGCTGCTGGTCGAGGCTGAGCGCGAATATAACCGGGCGCTGGCGCTCGACCCCGGCCTGGCCGAAGCCTACGCGGGTTTGGCGCGCATCCGCGAACGCACCGGCGATCGGGACGCGGCGCGGCAGCTGGCTTCGCGGTCGCTCGCGCTGCATGACAACCCACAGGGGCACCTGGTGCTGGCCCGCCTGGCCCTGCTCACCAACCAGGTGCCGGTCGCCGCCAGCGAAGTGGCTGCGGCGCTGCGGCTTGACAACACCAGTACCGAGGCGCGCGGCCTCCGGCTGGCCGTTGCCGCGCGCGGCGGGCAGGTGCCGTGATGCGGAGCAGGCATCCATGGCTAAGTCTGGTCCGAGCCGGTGCGCTCCCTCCCGCAGCGGCGTGGTGCGTGGCGGCTGCCCTGCTCGTGCTTTGCCTCCTCGGCGCCGCGCCGGCCCCGGGCGAGCCGGCACAGCCGGTGGTTACCGTGATCCACCTGGACACAACCATCCAGCCGGTCAGCGCCTGGTACCTGGAACGCGGACTGCAGCAAGCCGAGCAGGCCCATGCCGCGGCCGTGCTCCTGCTGATGAACACCCCCGGCGGTCTCCTTGAGTCCATGCGCGAGATGGTGCACAGCATCCTCGCGTCGCCCGTTCCGGTCATCGTGTATGTAGCCCCCGCGGGCAGCCGCGCCGGCTCGGCGGGGTTCTTTCTCCTGGAAGCAGCCGACGTTGCCGCGATGGCGCCGGGGACCAACGCCGGGGCGGCGCACCCGGTGATCGAAGGCAAAACGCTCGACCCCATCATGAAGCAGAAGCTCGAAAATGACGCGACTGCTTTTCTGCGCTCTTTTGTGAGCCTGCGCAAGCGCAATCTCAACGCGGCGCAGGATGCGGTGCTCAACT
The DNA here is from genome assembly GCA_937859835.1 of uncultured Acidipila sp. GTDB lineage: Bacteria > Acidobacteriota > Terriglobia > Terriglobales > Acidobacteriaceae > EB88. Next base: position 9,891 of record CALMAN010000130.1, read on the forward strand.
CAAAGTCGTACTCCGAGGCCGAAGCAATGCAGCTTGGGCTGCTGACGCTGGTTGCCCCGGATGTCCCTTCGCTGCTGCACGCGCTGGACGGGCAAACGGTAACCCGCATCAGCGGGAAGACCGCCGTGCTCCACCTCCACAACGCCCGGCTTGTCGACGCCGCGCCCTCCTTGCGCGAGCAGATCCTGGGCGGCCTGATGGACCCGAACCTGGCGGTGCTGCTGCTGGTCGCCGGCGCGCTGCTTATCTACCTGGAGTTCAACGCGCCCGGCACCATCATCCCTGGTGCCGTAGGCACCCTGCTGCTGGTCACTGGACTGTTTGCGCTCGACCTGCTTCCCTTGCGCTACACCGCGATCATGCTTCTGGTCGCGGCGCTGGTGCTTTTGCTGCTTGAGATCAAGGTCCCGAGCCACGGCATCCTCGCCGCCCTGGGCATCCTCTGCCTGGTCTTCGGCCTGCTCACGCTGGTTAACGGCCCCATCCCGGAAATGCAGGTGCGGCTTGCCACGGCGCTGGGCGTCGGCATGGGCTTTGGCCTGATCACCGTGTTTCTGGTGCGGATCGCGCTGCGCGCACGCCAAAACAAGGTGCTGACCGGCGCGGCTGCGATGATCGGCGCCCTTGCCGTGGCGCAGGAGCCCCTGGCCGCACAAGGCTCGCCGACCCCGCGCGGACAGGTGCTGGTGCGCGGCGAGCTGTGGCTTGCCGAGGCGCCGAGCCCGGTGCCGGCCGGCGAACGCGTCAAGGTCACGGGCGTGCGCGGCCTCACGCTGTTGGTGGAGCCCATGCCATTTCGCGAGGCCTGAGCGGCCGCCTTTGTGCGCTGCGGTACACTTCTGATCGAACAGAGGGCCCGGTCACTATGAATCTTTTTGGCATTGCTGCCCTGCTTATCGTGGCGTTTTACCTTTTTTCTTCCATCATCATCCTGCGCGAGTACGAGCGCGGGGTCATCTTTCGCCTTGGCCGCGCGCTGGTGCCGCCCAAGGGGCCGGGGGTCATTCTTGTTTTCCGGCCGTTTGACCAGATTGTGCGCGTTTCGCTTCGGCAAGAGGTGCTCGAAGTGCCCCCGCAGGACGTGATCACCCGGGACAACGTGACGCTCAAGGTCAACGCTGTGATTACCCTGCGGGTGCTGGACCCGGCCCGGGCCGTCATCGAGGTCGCCAACTACGTGTATCAAACCTCGCAGTTTGCGCAAACAACGCTGCGCTCGGTACTCGGCGAGGTGGAGCTGGACGGCCTGCTTTCGCACCGCGACGCGCTCAACCAGCGCATCCAAACCATCATCGACGCGCGTACGGAGCCGTGGGGCGTCAAGGTGGTCAGCGTGGAGGTGAAGCAGGTGGACCTGCCCGAATCGATGCTGCGCGCCATGGCCCGCCAGGCAGAAGCCGAGCGCGACAAGCGCGGCAAGATCATCAACTCCGAAGGTGAGTACGAAGCAGCGCAGCGGCTGGTCGACGCGGCCAAACTGCTTGCCGAGCAGCCGCAAACCATGCAGCTTCGCTACCTCCAAACCTTGCGCGATATCGGCACGGAAAAGAACACGACCATTATCTTTCCGCTGCCCATCGAGATGCTGTCGCTGCTGCAGCACGCCATCCGCCACTTGCCCGCGGCCGAAGCGCCGCTCCCGAGCGAACGCGCATGAGACCCGTACTCACCCCGGATCAGGACTTGCTGGGGGAAGACCAGCCCAAAGACCTGGTGCTGGGGACCCCGGCGCTGCTTGGCATCTTTCTTGCCGTCGCCCTGGTGTGCGCGGCGTGCTTCGGCTTTGGCTACTCTTCCGGGCACTTTGTTCGCCGCTCTGCGCAGCAGGCCCCCGTTGCGCCTCCGGTCCCGGCCAGAACCCCCGCACCACGGGTCGCGCAGGCCGCCCCGGCACCTGAAACGGCTGACACCACCGAGGCGGCGGCGCCGGGCGAGGAGCAGGGTTTCCCTCCCGCCACCACCGCGGCCGCGGCTGCGGCGATCTCACCCCGGAAACCGGCGCCGGGGATTGGGCTGCCTTTTTCCCCGGCAGCAGGAGCACAGGAAGCGCCGCTCACCCGAAGAACAACTGCTGCGCCGCAGGGGACGCCGGGAAGCGCGCCGCCCGTGGCTTTGCCGGCCGTTGGAGCGGGAGCCGTGGTGCAGATCGCAGCCGTGACGCACGCGGCCGATGCCGAAACTCTTGCCGAAGCCCTGCGTCATGATGGCTTCTCGGCGATCGTGCGCACGTCCACGACTGACACCTTTTTTCACGTGCAGATCGGTCCTTTTCCGTCGCTTGAGGCGGCAAAGGCCATGCGCACCCGGCTGGCCGACAGCGGCTACAACGCGTTCATCAAGCCGTAAGCGTCCCCCGGCAGGGCGGACGCAATCGATGCGCGCACGGCTGCCTGCAGAGCGTCACGGTCGGGGAAGTCCCCCGGCAGCAGGGATGGGTGCACCACAACGTCGACCGTGCCCCGCCGCAACTGCAACCGGCCCTTCGGCAACAGCGCACCGGTGCCGACCAGCGTGACCGGCACAACCGGAACGCCGCACGCCATGGCCAGAAAGAATGGCCCTTTCTTGAAGGGCAGCAGCCGCCCGTCCGGCGAGCGCGTACCCTCGGCGAAGACCGTCATGGAAATGCCGGAAGCAAGAACGGCGCGAGCCTGTTCGAGCGAGCGCTTGGCATCGTCGACGCTGCCTGAGCGCGCCACGGGCACAAACCCGGCCAGGCTCATCGCCCAGCCCAGCAGGGGAACGCGCAGCAGCTCCTGCTTCACCAGCATGGCGGTGCGATGCGGCCGAAGCGCGGCGGCCAACAGCGGCGGATCGATGTTGGATGCGTGGTTGGACAGAAACAGACAGGGAGTGTTCGCGGGCAGCGGCGCCTCCAGGCGGACGCGCGTGCGCACGCCGGCGGCCCGCAAGCCCAGGCTGCCAACCGCCACGCCCCATCGATACAAAAGCGTTGCGTTGCGAGTAAGAGCGGCCAGCGGCAACCCCACCAGGCCCACAGGCACAGTACACACACCCCAGACCAGGAACAGCCAGCAGGCCCGCAGCACCCCGGCGCTTACTGCTCGCACAAAGCGGCGATACGCGCCGGCAGCTTCTCATAAATGCCGTCAAAGCCGCCGTTCGACAGAATGGCCACCACATCGCCTTCCAGCAGTTCGGGTGTGATCGCTTCCACGATGTCATCGGCGTGGGCGTACAGGGCGGCATCGTGGCCGGCGTTTGCCAGCGCCAGCACGATCTGTTCCGGGTGCAGCCGTTCTCCCTCCGGAATGTTTTCCCCTTTGAACACGCCGGCGAGTACGACCCGGTCGGCAAGCGCGAGGCTTTCGATCAGCTCACGCTCGAAAATGTTACGCCGCAGCGTGTTCGAGCGGGGCTCCAGAACAGCCCACAGCCGGGCTGCCGGATACGCCGTACGCAGCGCGCGCAGGGTTTCGCGGATGGCCGTGGGGTGGTGCGCAAAGTCGTCGATGACGGTGATGCCGTTGACCACGGCCCGGATCTCCAGCCGCCGCTTGACGCTTTCAAAGGTGGCCAGCGCTTCTTCGATTGCGGCAACCGGGATTCCCTGCCCGGCAGCCAGGGCCGCAGCCGCGGTCGCGTTGAGCGCGTTGTGCTCGCCAGCCATAGGCAGCCGCAGTGTGGCCCAGGGCACGCCTGCGCGCAGAACGGACCACTGCGTCCCGCCTCCATCGTGCCTCATGTCCACAACCCGCCAGTGCGCGTCGGGGCCGAAGCCGTAGAACTCGACCGGGCAAAGCGCGTTGGCCACGCAGTCGCGCACGTTGGGCGCGGCGTCAAACGCCACGATGCGCCCGCGCCGCGGCAGCAGGTTTACCAGCCGTGCAAAGGCGATCTTTACCGATTCCAGGTCGCGGTAGATATCGGCATGGTCAAACTCAACATGCGTCAGGATCAGCGCGTCGGGAAAGTAGTGCATGAACTTGGGTCCCTTGTCGAAAAACGCCGTGTCGTACTCATCGCCTTCAATCAGAAAGGACTTTGTGTCACGCAGGTGAAAGCTGGTGCCAAAGTTTTCAGCCACGCCCCCGATCAGGAACGAGGGCGCCCACTCCGGCCGTGTGCGCGCGGCAACCTCAAAGATCCAGGCCAGCATGCTGGTGGTCGTGGTCTTTCCATGCGTGCCCGCAACCACCAGCGATTCGCGCCCGCTGAGGAACTCCTCCTGCACCAGCTGGGCCATGGAGGTAAACGGGATCCCGCTGTCGAGCACGGCTTCAAGCTCCGGATTGCCGCGGGACAGGGCATTGCCGATCACCACCAGGTCTGGCCGCGGCTGGAGGTTGCGCTCCCCGAACGGCTCCGCGACCGGGATTGCGAGCGAGCGAAGCAGATCGGACATCGGCGGGTACGCGGCCTGGTCCGAGCCGGTGACACGGTGCCCCTTGAGTTGCAGCAGCCCGGCGAGCGAGGCCATGGCGGTGCCGCAAATGCCGAGGAGATGGATATGCCTGGGTTCAGCGGAGTGCATCGTTGGGTGCCCTTAGCTTCGCACATCGACGCGCTTGTGTACGGCAGGCTCAAGCAATTGGAGCTCTGCCGTATCCTCGGTAGCCAACAGGCGGGCGCGTACGCCGAGCGGCAAGGTCAGGTTCGCGCGCGCTACGTGGCCCGAGCGCAGGCCAATCGCGACCGGGCCGGGGAAGCGCCCGAGCGCATGGAGGATGGCGGTCTCCAGCAGCTCCGGCGCGGCGCCGGGCGAGTGGCAGTCGAGCATCTCCCCGAAGACGATGCCCGTGACCCCTTCAAGCTTGCCCGCGAGCGCCAGCTGCCGCAGCATTCGGTCGACCTGGTAGGGCTTGGTGCCCACATCTTCAAGGAAGAGGAGCTTGCCTTCTGTTTGCGCTGCAAAGGCGGTCCCCAGGGAAGCGCACAGCAGGGTCAGGCAGCCGCCGTAGAGCACCCCCTGGGCCTCGCCGGGCCGCAGCACGCGCAGCCCTTCGGCTGCCCCGTACCGGAAGGTGTCTCCGCCCAGCACGGCACGGAGGCTCGCTTCCTCCACGCCGCCGGGCCGGCTGAAGTCTCCAGCCAGCAGAGGGGCGTGAAAGGCCGGCAGACCTGTCTGGTCAAGGATCCAGGTTTGCAGCGCGGTCAGGTCGCTGTAGCCCAGCAGCGGTTTCGGGTTGGCGCGGATCAGCTCGAGGTCAAGCCCCGGGAGCAGGTAGTTGCTGCCGTAGCCACCCCGGGTGGTGAGGATGGCGTCAACGCCCGGGTCAGCAAACGCGGCGTGGAGATCGGCAAGGCGTTCGGCCGCGGTCGCGCTGAAGTACGGGCTGCTGCGGCCCTGCGCATGGGGCAGAAAGCGTAGCTTCCAACCCCAGGCCCGCACTGCTGCCGCCCCGGCGTCGATGCGCGCCGCCTGTGCGCTGCTGGCCGGCGCCACCACGGCGGCGACCGGGCGCGTGGGCAAAGCCCAGGGCTTGCGCAGTTCGCTCACGCGGGCGGCTCGCCGGCAAACGCCTGCCCGACGGCGATCAGCTCTGCCGGGCCGGTCAGCTCCATCTCCGCTCCATCCTCAGGCCAGGCGACGGTCTGCACGCCGCCCGGCGCATGCACCGGGAGCACACGCGCGCAGCCGTACAGCCGCATGGCCGCGGCAGCAGCAGCACAGGTCCCGGTGCCGGAAGAGCTGGTAGGTCCCGCGCCTCGCTCAAAGATGCGAATGGCGATCTCGCCCGGCGCGCGCACATGCACAAACTCGACATTGGTCTGGGCAGGAAACTGCGGATGGAAACAGATGAGGCGGCCCAGGGTCTGCCAGTCCATCCCGTACGCCGCGAAACTCTCGTCCTCGACGCGCAGCACAAAATGCGGGTTGCCGGTCGCAACGATTGCGCCTTCAACCAGTACGGCATCTTCGTCGAGCGAAACGCTTGCCCGCTGCACCCCCGGCACGCCCATGCCCGCGCGCAGGCGCATGCGCGCCCCTTCCCGGGCTTCCAGCACGCAGGTACGCGCGCCCGCGTCGGTTTGCAAGGTAAACCGCTCGCCCGGCTTTGAGCCCTCCGCGTGGGCCATCCAGGCGGCAACACAGCGTGTCCCGTTGCCGCTGATTTCGGCCACGCCGCCGTCGGCATTGCGCAGCCGAATGGTGCCCGAGCGCGGGCCGGTTCGCCGGAGAAACTCCACCCCGTCCGCACCCACGCCGGTGGTGCGCGCGCACAGTCTCACGGCAAGCGCACGTTCCTGTTCTTTGTCCAAGGCAGCGCTCTCCACGATCAGGAAGTCGTTGCCGCAGGCATGCGCTTTTGCGTACTCGATCACGGCTCCCCCTCAATACGTGCGCCGCACGGTGGACTCGTAGATGCGCGCGCACGGCTGCCCGGTCGAGCAGACGACATCAAGCAGCGTGAGCCCCTCCGGGTGATCGCGCAGCGCGGCTGCCACCGGGTCGCCATCAAGCGCGACGGCGAAGCGCACCGAGTGTGCCGGATCGAGCAGGGCGTGCTGCCACAGGGTCCAATCGGAATCATTGACCGTGCGCGCCAAAGCAATGCCTGCCTGCTGGACCGCGCCCACGTGATCCGCGGTGTTCATCAGGATGAGGCCAAACGGGGGCAGGTGTTCGAGCGCGCGCGCCAGCCCGGACTCGAAAGGAATGCGCGTTTGCGAGTTGACCATTGCCTCGCCCAGCACCAGCGGCCGCTTTCGCACGAGCCATGCATCGTTGGCGACGCCGGCAAGAGCAAGCACGGCCAGCACAGGGCCGGCAAGCCGGGGTCGCCTCTCCCGCAGCCCGGCGGCGGCTGCGGCGGCCAGGCAAGCCACGCCCAGGGCAAAAGCGGGCAGCAGCTCCAGCCCGTAACGGGTGTTGTACCAGCCGTGCGGGTACCAACGCGGCAAAAAGATGGGCACGGAGCCAAAAGCGACCGAGTACACGTAGAACGGAAGCGGGATCCACAGCAGCAGGGACGCGCCGCCCATGGCCCGGCGCGCCCGCAGCACCAGCACTGTTCCAGCCACGGCAGCCGTGAGCAGCAGGTCGGCAAGCCAGGGCGTGGTTGCGTTCAGCTCCGCAGCCTTTGCGTAGTAAAGCAGGGCCACCGGCGGATTGTGCCAGCCCGGGTAGTGGCCGGCGCCGTGGGCGCTGGTACGCGCATCGATGGCGCGCGCCGAGTAGGGCCCGCGGAGGAAGTCGAGCGGGTCGCCAAACTGTCGCGCGTTGTAGCTCATCCAGCACAGCGGCGCGGCCAGCAGCAGGGCCGTACAAAACAGGAACGCGCCGCCAGACCGCTCGCGCCACGAGCCCGAGCGGAAGGTGTTCCACGCGAGCACGCACCAGGCCGCGGCCGCGACGACCCAGCCGTCGTAGCGCGTGTACACCGCGGCGACGAGCACCAGCGAGGCACGGAGCAGCGTGCCGGCGAGCACGCGCTCCCGCCCCGCGCTTGGCGAGGAAGCTGAAGCGCGGGTGTGTTCGGTGACAAAAACGGCCGCCCAGATGAGCTCGGCCAGGAAGATGGGCTCGGTCATGGCGGTGGTCTGGAGGTACAGCAAGCCTGGATTGAGCGCAAAGAACAGTGCCGCGAGCCCGGCGCTCGCGACCGGCAGGGCGAGCCGGGCCAGCCGGTACATCCCGGCCACGCCCAGCACGTAGGCAAGCATCGACGGAGGGGCGCCGGCCAGCCCGTTCTGCCACAAGCGCATGCTTTGCGCGAAGGGAAACATGAGCAGGTGCGGCAGCGGCAGCCACACCGAGCCCAACTGCCGGAAGCCCGGGTAAAGCGAGTCGCCGAGCCGTCGCGCGATGTGGAGGTGCGCTACTGCATCGCCGTACAACAGCAGCATGCCGTTGCGCGCGCAGTAGCCCAGCGCCAGCATGGACAGGATTGCCGCCGCGCAGCCAACCAGCATGCACTCCTGCCGCAGCGTCGCGCCTCCGGGTGCCGGGATGAGGTTCGCCTTCACGTTGGGGGCGCTACTCCAGATGCGAAAGCGTCCGCAGCTCGCCGACGCGCGCCTCGATCTCCTCGCGCGTGAGCGACTGCACCCGCTCGGTGCCGAAGCGCTCGCAGGCAAAGGCTCCCAGCGCCGCACCGTAGAACATGGCACGCTTCCACGTCGCGGGCGTCACCACGCCCGCTTCGGCGAGGGAACCGAAGAAGCCGCCCGCGAACGAATCCCCCGCGCCGGTTGGGTCCACGACCTCGGCAAGCGGCAGCGTGGGGGCGCGAAAAACAACCGGGTGCGGCGCGGGCGCGCCCGCGAACGAGCGCTCGCTGAAGAAAGCCGTTGCCCCGTACTCGCCGTGCTTCACAATCAGGCTCCTGGGGCCGAGCGCCAGGATGGCCTCGGCGGCGCGGCGCAGGTTGGCTTGCCCGGAAAGCAGCCGTGCTTCGCCGTCGTTGATCAACAGCGTGTCAAGCCCACGCAGCACGCGCAGGAGGTTGTCGCGGTGGCTGCTGATCCAATAGTTCATGGTGTCGCCGCACACCATGCGCACGCCCGGCAGCTGGGCACGCACGCGCTCCTGCAGCACCGGGTCAATGTTGGCGAGGAAAAGATATTCGGAGTCGGTGTACGCGGCCGGAAGCTTCGGCGCAAAACTCTCAAAAACGTTCAGCTCGGTCAGGAGTGTGTCGGCCTGGTTTAGATCTCGCAGGTAGGCGCCGCGCCAGAAAAAACTCTTCCCCGGAACATGCTCGATCCCCCGGGTGTCGATACCGCGGCTGGTGAGCACGGACTCTTCGGCAGGGCCGAAATCTTCGCCCACCACGGCGATCATGCGCACTGGCGTGAAAAACGAAGCCGCCAGGGCGAAGTGCGTCGCGGCCCCGCCCAGCACGCGGTCGCGCTTGCCGGAAGGCGTTTCCATGCCGTCGAACGCGACGCTGCCAACTACCAGAATGCTCATCGCTGCCTTTCAGTCGCGTTATGCCGACAGGTACTTGCCGTACAGCAGTGCAAGCTTCTCGCGGGTTGCGGAGGGGATGGCATCGCGGCTGGTCATGATGGCAAACTGCGCCGCGGTCGCACAGCCGCAGGCCCGCTCGCGCGGCAGAAGACCGACCGCACCCCTGACGACCTGGCTCGCATTGGCCGTGTTCGCATGCATCACGGCCATCACCTGCTCTACTGTCACGTCGTCGTGCCCTGCGCGCCAGCAGTCGTAGTCGGTAACCATCGCGAGCGTTGCGTAGCAGATTTCGGCTTCGCGCGCGAGCTTGGCCTCCTGGAGGTTGGTCATGCCGATCACGTCGGCGCCCCACGAGCGGTAAAGGTTGGACTCGGCGCGGGTCGAAAACTGCGGACCTTCCATGCAAACATAGGTGCCGCCCCGCTTGCCGGCTACCTCCGCCTGCGCGCAGGCCTGCTCCAGCGCCCGGGCCACCACGCCGCAGACCGGGTCGCCAAACGCAACGTGACCGACCACACCGTCGCCGAAAAAGGTGCCCGCGCGCGCAAACGTCCGGTCGATAAACTGCTCCGGAATCACGAAGTCCGTGGGCTTGTGCTCTTCCTTGAGCGAGCCCACCGCGGAAACAGAAAGAATCTGCTCGACGCCCACCGACTTGAGCGCGTAGATGTTGGCGCGAAAAGGAAGCTCACTCGGCAGCAAACGATGCCCGCGCCCATGCCGCGCAAGAAAGGCAACGCGGCGTCCGTCCAGGGTGCCAAGCACCAGGGGATCGCTGGGCTCGCCCCACGGCGTCGACACATGCTGCTCTTCTACCTCGGTCAGCCCCGGCATGGCATACAAGCCGCTCCCGCCGATGATGCCGATCTTTGCCTGCTCCCTCACATGAACCCCCGGGTTAGTATACGGGCGCTAAGCGGGCGCGGATCACGCCCTGGCGCGCAAGGAAGCGGCGCAGCGGCGCGGTCAGGCTCCCGCCCGGCACAGCGGCGGCCACGGGGTTGCCGGCGCCGTTCTCCGCATCGATCATCAAGGCTTCCACCTGCCGGGCAAGCGGCACTGGAAGCGGGTGGCTGATAACGAGGAACCGCCCCTTCTGCTCGACCTGCACCGGCCCATCGCCGGTTGTGTCGACGGTGCGCGCTTCCCCCGCTTCTTCCCGGTGCAGCGCCGGGTAGCGCTTCCCGAGGCTCGCGCGATACAGCGCGGCAAAGGCCGCGGCGGCGGCAGGGGTCTTCCAGCGCGACAGGTAGACGAGCGCGATCGATGCCGTCTGCTCCCTGGCCTCGCCGGTGGCCGCGCGTGACTGGGCCGCGTAGTAGAGCCCCCCATCCCAGGCCAGCGCGGCATCGGCGCCCGCGCCCTTGTCCGCAAGCGCTTCGGCCAGCATCCGCACATCAAGCGCACCCATCACGCCCACGTCGTACGGCGCCCAGTTCGGGTCGAGCAGCGGATGAAGATCCGGCATGGCGAGCAGCGGCGGACGCTCGCCGTGCTCATAACGTTCCGGATGCAGGATCTCCCAAGTGGTCTCCGGCGGCCGCTTCAGCACGTCCGCGAACGCGGCCTGCGTGCCCCGGTCCTTGAGCAGGTGCTGCTCAAACATCAGGCCCTCGCTGTACGGAAACAGGAGCGAGTCGCGCAGCACCAGCGGCGCGCTGTCCAAAACCGGCGAGCTTGCGTCCTTGCCGGCAGCGTCACTCATATCGGGCGCCGGGATGTCGGGCAGGGTGCGCAGAGTCTGCCCACGTCCTTCCAGTCCCCAGTCGAAGTAGGCCACCATGGCCTGGCCTTCGAGCACGGCCTCGCGCGCCGTGTCCGTTTCGTCGTAGCGAATCTGATCGCGATCCTGGGCCACGTTCTTCGCGGGGATGTCAGGACCGGCGTTTTCCCACTTGTCCAGCGCAACGCCGCGTGCGCTCTGGAACTGGTCCTGCAGCGCGTGCGTCAGCTCGTGCGCCAGAACCGGCTTTTGTGTTTCTGCATCGACCCAGTCCAGCAGGTTTACGGTCTTGGTGTCGCTGTCATAGAACCCCGCTACCTGCTCGCCCAGCAGCTTCAACAGAAAGGGCCGAAGGGCAAAATGCTCGGGCAGCAGGCCGAACTTTTCCAGCACAATCGCGGATTGCTCGATGCGCGCCGTGTCCTTGTCTTCATCCATCTTCTTCTGCAGAAACGCGATCACCTGCGCCCGTGTCAGCAGCTGGTGCTTTACCTCGTGGTGGATCGCGAGGCCGGTGTCGCTGGCGTCAAAGCGCAGGATGGCGTCGATCGAGCGGAACAGCTCGCGCGCTTGTTCAGGGCTGATGCGGGTGTCGGCCTGGGTACCGGCCGCCCCTTGGAGGGCCTCGCCTGCGTCACCACGGTGAACAAGCAGGATGGTCGCGAAGACAAGCGCGACAGGCAGTTTTCGGCTGATTCGCAAAAGGTTCCGTCCCGTTCTGATGGTAGCGCGGCGCCGGTAGGGCGTCCGGGGCCGCTTATAATCAAACCTGCTCGGCCCGCCGGTTCCCCTATGATCTCGCCCGCTCTCCCCGCTACCGAACCCACGCCGCTTGCCGGGGCCATGCCCGCACAGGCATCCCTGGTGTTTGCGGGGGTGCAAACCCCGGCTGTGTTTTCGCGTTCCGCCGACGAGCTTCACGCACTGGTCAACGCTGCCGGCATCTACGACGCAGGCTGGCGCGCACGGCTGCGCATCACCGGCGAAGACCGCGTGCGCTGGCTCAACGGCATGGTCACCAACACGGTCAAAGACCTTCGGCCCGGCCACGGCAACTACACCTTTCTGCTGAACGCGCAGGGCCGCATCCAGGGCGACGGCCATGTGTATGCCCTCCCGGACGCACTGCTGCTTGCCACCGACCACGCCCAGGCGCCGCGCCTCGCCGAGCACCTCGACCGCTTCATCATCATGGATGATGTGGAGCTCGCGCAGGAAAAGGACGTCACCGCGTTCGGGCTCGCCGGGCCTCAGGCCGCGGTTCTGCTTGAGGAAGTGCTGTCCGCGCCTCCGCCGCCCGCCGGGCAGTTCACCGCGGTCGGCCGCGGGCTCGTGGCCCAGGAGCGACCCGGCCAGTACCTGCTTTGGGCCTCCGCTGCCGATGCGCCTGCCCTGTGGCAGCGCTTCCAGGCGGCCGGGGCCGTTCCCTGCGGGATCGAAGCCGTGGAAGCGCTGCGCGTGCTTGAGGGAGTGCCCCGTTACGGCAGCGACATCGGGGAGAAAACCCTGGCGCAGGAGACCGGGCAGTCCCGTGCGCTCAACTTCAACAAGGGCTGCTATCTCGGGCAGGAGATTGTGGAGCGCATCCGCTCGCGCGCTACCGTGCATCGCAGTGTGCGGGCCTTTTCGCTCCAGGGCGAGCTCCCGGCGCCCGGCACGGCCTTGTTCGCGCCGGAAAAGCCGGAAGCCGCCGTGGGCGAGCTGACAAGCGTGGCCCAGGTGGAGCTACCCGGGACGCAGGGCCTGTATGCTCTGGGCACGGTGCGGACCGAAGCCGCCCTCCAGCCGCTGGCCTACGCAGGCGGTACGGCAACCGCGCTCCCCCGTGCGCCTCTCCAAGCAGATTGAAAGGATGGCACCATGGCAGAACAAACCCCGGGCTTTGTGGTTGTGGATAAGCGCAAGTTCACGGCGGAAGGAAACATCCGCGACGGCTTTGTTGCGCCGGAACCGGCGAGCGAGTCTCCTCTGGTCGTCGGTAAATCCCCAGCGTCGCTGACAGAAAAAAAGATAGAAGAGAAGACCGGAAAGCCAGAAGACAACTTTTCGAGCGCCAAGCTTGTCGCCATGCCCGCACGCACGCCTGAAGCCACACGGGACGCCACCGCCGAAGCCGACGATCTGACCGAAGAAGACATGGCCGGCTCGCTCGATGCCACCGGCACCGACGGCGTTTTCTTTGATGAGGACGGATTCGGCGGCGAAGCTGCCGGGGATGACGAGGCGGTGTCCGCACCCGGCCTGCAGGAGTCAGCAGCCCAGGACGCGGCGTACCAGCAGAGCAGCCGCGAGCTCGACCAGATGCTCGCGCAGGCCAACCCCGGCATGAAAGCGCCCGGGGTCGTCAACTTCGATCTGGTCGTGCAAAGCTTCTACCTTTCGGCCATCATGGCCATGGGCGCGGGCACCGAGCCGGGGCAAAAGCCGCGCATCGACATCCTGGGCGCCCGCCAGTCTATCGATATGCTGGGCGTGCTCGAAGAGAAAACCCGCGGCAATCTTTCGGCGCAGGAACAGCAGCTGCTGCAGGGCATCACCTTTGAGCTGCGCATGATGTTTCTTGAGCTGACCAACGCGATCAGCAAGCAGGCCGTCGCAGCACCCGCAGGCCGGCCCGGTCCCGGTATCTCCCGCTAGCGCATGGCGCAACCGGCAACCATCACCGTGCTGGGCAGCGGCACCAGCATGGGTGTTCCCATGCTGGGCTGCTCCTGCGCCACCTGTACCTCGAAGGACCCGCGCGACCAGCGCACCCGGCCCTCGATCGCGGTCAGCTGGACCTCCGGCGAAGGAGAGCACCGCGTCGTCATCGATACCGGCCCGGAGTTCCGCCTGCAGGCTTTGCGCGAGGGTATCGGCTGCGTGGATGCGGTGCTCTACACCCATGCCCATGCCGATCACATCCTGGGCTTTGACGACCTGCGCCCGCTTACCTTTCGCCACCGCCTGCCGCTCTACGCAGACGACGCGACCGCGGAGGTGCTGGAGCGCATCTTCGACTACACCTTTTCCCCTGGCTCCACCTACCCGAACAAGGCCCGGGTCGCGCTGCACCGCATCGCCGGCTCTGCCGAGGTGCCGGTTGCAAACGCGATCTTTCAGCGCGTGCCGCTGCTGCATGGCCGCCTCCCCATCGCCGGGTACCGCTTCGGCACGGCCGCCTACCTGACCGATATGAGCGCGATCCCGGACGAGAGCTTTGCCCTGCTCGGCGGCCTCGAGGTCGTCATCCTCGATGCCCTGCGCTGGGAGCACCACCCCAGTCACGCCAACGTCGACGAAGCCCTGGCATGGGTCGACCGCATCGGCGCGAAGCGAGCCTTCTTTACCCACATGTCGCATGAGCTGGCCCATGCAACCACGGAAGCAAAACTCCCAGCGCACGTTCGCCTGCTCTTTGATGGGCAGCGTATCCCGATCGAGCTGTAGCCGATGCTCGTCTTTCCCGATACCGAAGACATCCCCGCCGGCTTCGGCCCAAGCGTGGTGGCCGTCGGCAACTTCGACGGCGTGCACCGCGGCCATCGAGCCATCCTGGCCGAGGTCTGCCAGCGCGCCCGCTCCCTCCATGCGCGCTCGGTCGTTGTCACCTTTGACCCGCACCCGCTGCGCGTCCTGCGCCCTGCCGACGCGCCCGCGCTGATTACTCCCTTTCCGCAGCGTTTGAAGTTGCTGGCCGAAACCGGCGTGGACGCCGCGCTGGTGCTGCCCTTTACCGAGCAGTTCTCCCGGCGCAGCGCCAACAGCTTCGCCGCCGGCATCCTCCACCAGGCCCTTGGCGCCGTGGCCGTGCACGAGGGCGATAATTTTCGCTTCGGCTACCGCGCCGAGGCCGGCGTTGAGCAGTTGCGCGCGCTTGGGGCGGAGTTGGGCTTTTCGGTCGTCGCCCATTCCGTGCTGCACCTGCGCGGCTACGCCGTGGCGTCGAGCCAGATCCGCAGCCTCGTCGCCGCCGGTGCTGTTGGGCAGGCGCGCGCGCTGCTCGGCCGCCCTTTCTCGCTCTGCGCCACCCCGGCGCGTGGGCGCGGCATCGGCACGCGCCTGCTGGTACCAACGGTCAACCTTGCGCCGTACCCCGAACTCAAACCCGGGCACGGCGTGTATGTCACGCGCTTGCGCGTCGGCGCGGGCCCGGGTGCACCGTGCTTCGACGCCGTGACCAACTGCGGCAACCGCCCTACCTTTGGCGAAGACTCCTACGCGATCGAGTCCCACTTACTGAACTACAACGCCGAAGCTGCTCCGCTCGAACTTACCGGGTCCACGCCGCTCGACCTCAGCTTCCTCCATCGCATCCGCGCCGAGCAGCGCTTCCCTTCCCCCGAGGCACTCAAGGCGCAGATAATGCAAGACGTCACTTACGCTCGTCGTTACTTCCGGTTGATAAACAGTGAACTGTGACGGAGCTTGGAGCACTTCAAATCCGCTTGGTAAGCCATGTGTAACGCGCTCGTCGCTAAATCCTGGCAATTAGCGGTGCCTTGGGCCTCTTTGACGCGGGTAGCTTGTCAGCTTCTAGCCAGTAGACTCGCGCAGCGTACAGGAATCCTAAAAACAGAGCGGTAACCCTTAGATACTGAGTGGCGTTTTGTAAGGTGTGATTTCCCCAGATCAGAATCCGGACGAGAAGCCGGACGAGAGATAGTCCGAAGACAAGTGCAAGCGCAAGGAAATATAGAAATGAGACCCTAGCGAAGCTCCACTCAAAACTTTGCGGTTTAGTCTCTACGTCGGTCGGTCTTTCTGGCCAGCTTATCCATTCGAGCTCCCTGTTTGCATCTGCCCGTATCTGGTGTACCGCTGCGATGGCCTTTTCTCTAGCTCTCTTCTGCTCTTCAACGTCTGTTGTCGCTGACAGTTTCAGCTTCAAGCTTTGGTCCCAAAATGCCATTCGCTTTGTAGCGAGCTCTATGACTCCTAGACGCTTCGCGTGTGGCCTCACGTTTGCCCAGTAGAAAGCCAGTACTAAGGGGATGCCCGTGATTAGGCTCACGAATGCTTGGGCGATCGGACCCAAAGCAGACCATATCTGAGACAGCTGTATAGAGAGAATATGCACGAGAAAACGTGCGAACGGCAGAAGCAGAGATCATGCCCGGAAAGCATCGGTAAGGCGACTTACCGGGCAAAAGAAGTGATGATCGAGCCGACTCGCGGTTCTTTGCTGCTCTGACGAGCCGGCACGAACGAGTCCACCACCCGCCACGAAGTGGCCGCCTCCCGCGCAGGGGGTCTTGTTTTGGCTGTAAACTGACCTTGGACAAACCCAATGTTTGAGAACCTGCAGGACAAGCTTCAGCGCGCCTTCAAGAACCTGCGCGGCCAGGGCACCGTCACCGAAGCGAACATCCACGACGCCCTGCGCGAAATCCGCCTCGCGCTGCTTGAGGCCGACGTCAACCTCCTGGTCGTCAAGGAGCTGATCGAGCACATCCGCGCCAAGGCACTCGGGCAGGAGGTGATGACCTCGCTTTCGCCCACCGAGCAGGTCATCAAGATTGTGCGCGATGAGCTGGTGGCGCTGCTTGGCAAGGACACGGCCCGGTTCCAGTTCGCTTCGCGGCCGCCGACCGTGATCCTGATGGCTGGACTTCAAGGCTCGGGCAAGACGACCACCAGCGGAAAGCTTGCGGCGTGGCTGCAGAAGGGCGGCCACCGGCCCATGCTGGTCTCGGTCGACGTGTACCGTCCGGCCGCGCGGCAGCAGCTCAAGATTGTCGCGCAGTCCATCAAGGCCAACCTTTACGAGGGCGATGAGCGCGGCGAGCCGGCCGGGCCCGCGCTGGTCGAGCGGCTCGCGAAAGAAGCGCGGCGCGAGGCCGTGAACAGCGGCTGCGACACCCTGATCGTCGACACCGCGGGCCGGCTCGGCATCGACACCGAGCTGATGGACGAGATGGCGATGCTGAAAGCGCTGCTTGGGCCGCAGGAGATCCTTTTTGTCGCCGATGCCATGACCGGCCAGGACGCGGTGCGCTCGGCCGAAGCCTTCCACAAGCGCCTGGCTTTGACCGGAACCGTGCTCAGCAAGATGGACGGCGACGCCCGCGGCGGCGCGGCGCTCTCGATCCGTCACGTCACGGGCCAGCCGGTCAAGTTCATCGGGACCGGCGAAAAGCCTGACGCCTTTGAGCCCTTTCACCCCGACCGCATTGTGAGCCGCCTGCTCGGCATGGGCGACATGATGACCCTGATCGAGCGTGCCGAATCCACGCTCGACCGCAAACAGTCCGAGGCCTTCGCCAAGAAAGCGCTCTCGGGCGACGGCTTTTCGCTTGAAGACTTCCGCGACCAGTTGCGCCAGATCCGCAAGCTTGGCTCGCTGCAGTCCATCATGAAAATGCTGCCGTCGGTCGGCCCCTTTCAGGGCATCCAGCAGATGGCCGACCAGGTGGATGAAAAGCAGTTTGTGCGCGTGGAGGCCATCATCAACTCGATGACCAAGAAGGAGCGCAACAACCACGAAATCCTTTCTGGCTCCCGGCGCAAGCGCATCGCCGACGGCTCCGGCACCACCGTGCAGGAGGTGAACCAACTGCTGAAGCAGTACGCGCAGATGCGCCGGATGTTTAAGGACATGGGCAAGGGCGGAGGCGCCATGCAGCGCCGCGCCATGAGCATGCTGGGCGGGATGAAGGGCATGGGCCGCTGAGGCACACACGCGAATCTGCCCCAAAGTGCGGCACGGTGTGGCCGGCTCCCAGCATCGCGTGCGCCCGCATGCGTGCTTGCCTGTTTGCGGCTTAGGAGTGCTTACGCCCGAGATCCCTCCACGACTTCTGCAGGACCGGCTCGACGCCATCACGGAGCAGACGCGCCGGCTGGTGCAGGCCGAACGGCTCGCACCTTCCGAGCGGTTCGTAGCCGAGCTGTTTGCTTCCGGCGCTGAAGAGCGCATCCTCCCGGCCGGCGCCAAAGCTCCGGAGTTCGCGCTCCCTGACGCTTCCGGACGCACCGTGCGCTCGGCCGATCTGCTTGCGCTCGGCCCGCTGGTGCTTAGCTTCTTTCGCGGGCGCTGGTGCTCCTACTGTGTCCATGAACTGGAAGTCTGGGGGGAGCACTATGACGACCTGCGCGCGGCGCGGGCGCTGCTGCTCGCGGTTTCTCCGCAAACCGTCCGGCAAAACCATTTCACCGCGGCCCAGCACGGGCTTGCGTTTCCCGTCCTGTCCGACGGGGGCGCAACGGTCGCGGAGCAGTTCGGGCTCGTGTACACCGTGCCCCCTGCGCTCCAGCGCTATTACCGCTCGATTCTGATCAATGTCCCGTTGATGAACGGCGAACCCAGCTACCGCTTGCCCCTGCCCGCGACCTTTGTCATCGGGCAGGACGGCCTGATCCTGTTTGCACGGGCGTATGCCGACTTCCGGGTGCGCCCAGAACCGGCTGAAGTGGTGGCGGCGCTGCCCTAGGCAGGTTTCTATGCGCTTGCCGGGCGCGCGGATTTAACCCAGAAAGCACACGACCCACGTCGCTGCTGCGATGTGGGTCGTGCTTACCGGGTGGGCGCCCAGAGCTCGTCCCCCCTCCCGTTGCCACGTGTGCGTGTGCGTGGATCAGGCCTCGTTCTGCTGCACGCCAAGCGCCGGCGCCCCCGCGCTGAAGGGAGCCGTGCGGGCGAACTTGCGGGCAAGATGCCGTGACAGGAAGCGCGAAGTAAACTTCGCGCCGATGGCGAAGCGGTGCGCCGGCCCGAAGCAGTTCGACGCTGCAAGCCCGATCATGTGCAGACCCGGGACACTGGTTTGAAAGGTTCGGCTCAGCAAGGGCGTGCCTTCCTCGGTGCGGATGGAGCCGGCCAGCTCGGGATCGAGGAAGCGAAGCGCGGGCACCAGCGGCTTGTAGCCGGTTGCCGCGATCAGGTGATCGGCAATGAACTCCTGCCCTGGCTTGCCCGGCTGGTCGTAGATCACGCGCACCTTGCTCCCATCCCAATCCACACTGGTGATCTGTGCGCTCATCAGCATGGGGATGCGGCCCTGCACCTTTTCCTTCATGAACCAACCCGGGGAGGGTCCCAGGTGCCGGCGCACGACGCGGTGGCGCAGCTGCTGCGGCAGCGCCCGGAACAGGTACGGCGCATCCACGCAGACTACATACTTCCAGCCAAAGCCCAGGCCGGAGCGCGGCCGCAGGACCCGCCGGTGCAAGGGACGCGGATCCAGTTCCGGATCGTGAAAGCCGATCTTTGGGCGGCGACCGATGAGGCTGACATCCACACCCACGTCGGCCAGCGCCGCTGCCGTGTCCACCGCCGAAGCGCCCGCGCCCACCACCAGCACGCGCTTGCCCGTGAACTTGCGCACGTCGCCGTGTCCATAGCTGTGAGTCACGGCCTCGGGCGGCAACCCTTGCAGCTGGGGCGGCATGACGCCGAAGTGCGTGATGCCCACGGCCAGAACCACGCGGCGCGCCAGCACCTCTTCACCCGTGGACGTCCGCAGGAGAAAGCCGCTGCCCTGTTTCCGGACAGACTCTATCTCGACCGGCTCCAGGTGAGGCACCATGCGGCGCTGAAACTCGAGTCCGTAGGCAACAAAGGTGTCCAGCGGAATCGGCATCCCGACCGACTGGTAAGCAATCCCCTGTTCCTTACAGAAACGCTCGAGCGTAAACTCGCGGTTAGGGTCGTAAAGCGTGGAGGCATAGCCGTCCGACTTAAGAAACATGCCCCGCGGCATGTTGTTCTGCCAGCTCTGCATAGGCCGGCCAAAGATGCGATGGGTTACACGAGCCTCCCGCAGGTGGGCGGCAAGCGACAGTCCATACGGACCTGCACCAACAATCGCGACATCTGTTTCTTGCATTTCCATGAGCTCCCCTGACAGCGTATGTAGTATATGCCCAGTTTCTTTTACCGGTTAGGCGGAGTGTGGTAACTCTTACCGAAGATTTTCTCTGGATATATCCAGGACTCCTCTACTATCGCCTGAGTCAAACTTATGCCGTACGTCGGCAGAAAGCAGCAACCTTATGACTGCTTCCCCATCAGTGCTCGTAATTCGGACGCAATCCTGGCTCCAGGTCACGCGTCTGGCGATGCGCCTCGCTTCCTATGACTGTCGCATTTCGATTATCGGTCCGGAGGAGGGCGCGCTCAACTCCATCCCCAACATTGTGAAATGCTTCCGCTTTCCCCTTACCTACCCGGCCCGGGCGCTGCGCCAGGCGATCCAAGCCAGTCGCGCCGAATACCTGGTGCCGACCGATGATCTTTCTGTGTGGTTGCTGCACGAGGTCGCCGAAAGCACACCCGCGCTGCGCCCGCTGATTGAGAAATCCATTGGCAGCAGCCGCTTCTTCCCCAAGCTGCGCTCGCGCTTTGAGCTGCTTTCGCTGGCCCATGGGCTCGGCATCGCTGTGCCAAAAACCGAGCTGATCGAGTCGCCCCGCGATCTCGAACGCTGGTGCACCCCCGAAGGCCGGCCGTTTGTTCTCAAGAAGGACGGCACCTGGGGCGGTGAAGGTGTCCAGATTGTGCACAACCTCCCCGAAGCGCATCGCGCCCTGGAGCAGCTCAAGAACGGCACCAGCTTCACTGCCCGCGCCGCGCACTGGATGCGCAACGGGGACACGGCTGCGTTTGTTCGCGTGCGCTGCATGAGCCGCCCTGAGATCACCGCGCAGACCATGGTCGAAGGGGTCCCGGCCAACTCCATGTATGCCTGCCATCGCGGCCGCATCCTGGGCGAAGTGCAGGCGCGCGTCGTCGCCTCCAAGGGTCATACCGGGCCTTCCCTGGTGGTGCAGCTCATTAACGATCCGCGCATCACCCGCGCTGGCGGCCTCCTTGCCGAAGCTTTGCAGCTTTCCGGCTTTTTTGGGCTCGACTTCATGTTGGACTCCCGTACCGGTGAGCCGTTCCTGATCGAGCTCAACCCGCGCTCCACCAAGCTGGGGCACCTGTCGGTCGCCAACCAGCCGGACCTGGCCGGCATGCTTTGGGCGCAGTGGAGCGGACAGCCGGCTCCCGCCCCCGGTGATCCGAACCTGGCTTCGGCGGTCTGCTTCTATCCGGAAGGGGACCAGTGGACGCGGAAGACGTCCAGCCTGCCGGGCTGCCGTTCGGACACGCTCCCGGCGGAGGCAGAAGTGCTGGCCCGGCTTTCCGAAGGCACGGCCGCCCGCAGCGCCCGGCTTCGGCAGCGTATCTGGAATACCTTTCAGCGTTTGAAAGGCTCGCTCCAGGATGAGCCCATGCCCCATGCCTTCTACTTCCAGGATCTAAGCGAGCGGGAAGAACTGGAAGGGCTGGCGCAGGTGCGTCCCGGTGGGCAGCGGTCGCAGCCGGCTGAGCCCTCCGCGGCCCCGGCCCAGGCCATCATCGCCTAGCACTTCGTGACCGGCGTGTCCCCGAAGCCGCGTTCCGCCGGAACGCGGCCTCGGGGACGCGCGTCTAGCTCACGGCGAGGTCACGCGAGGTCCCGCGCTTCGCGAACCAGTCACGGACCGACCGACGCTAGCGAACCACCAGGCTCAGCACCACCGGCGCTTCCCTGGGCGGAAAGCAAGCGTCCGCGTCGCACGCCTGGTAGCGTAGCACGGCTTGCAGCTCCTGTGTGCCTGGCCGCGCTGCCAGCAGCCGCGCGTGCAACACCAGCTCCCCCGTGTACACGCTTAAGAGTTGCCCGGGAAACACCTTGCTCCCGTACTGCGCGCCTGGCGGAAACTGCACCCCTTCCACATCCACGCCCGCCGGTTCCACCACCATCAGCTCCGTGCGGAGCAGCGTCCCATCCCGGGGCGCGTGCGAGTTGATGTGGAAACCCTCGCGGATTTGGAAGTGAAGATCGACCTCGGCCGGCTTGCCCGCAGCCA
>CALMAN010000131.1:0-1937 GCA_937859835.1 uncultured Acidipila sp.
AAACTGTCGGTCTCCAAAACCGAACTTCTCGGTTCGAATCCGAGCGCCCCTGCCAAAAATTCATAGCAGAACGTGCAGCAGTTGTGGCCGGAGGGCTTATGCCCGTCAGAGTATACGAAGAGCAGGACAAGCGCGATAAAGGCGGCAGCAAGGCGGCGGCCGTGGTGCCGGCGGTGGCCAACTCCGGGCCGCGGCAGGAAAACCCCCTTACCCGCGGACGGGCATTTTTGGCGGACGTCCGCGGCGAGATGACCAAGGTGAGCTCGCCTTCCCGGGCCGAGGTGCAAACGACCACCACCGTCGTGATCCTCGCCGTGTTTACCTTTGCCGCGTTCTTCTATGTTGTGGACACGGTGCTGGGCTACCTGCTCAAGGCCCTGCTGCACTCGCTGGGCGGCTCCTAGGGATGGCGACGCGGCAAGCAGCGCAAGGACGGATGGAAATGGCAGACGAGCAGCAAATTGTTGGCATGGACGGCGCGCCCGCGCTGGAACCGCCATCGAACGAGCGCTTCAAGTGGTACGTGATCCACGCTTACTCGGGCTTTGAGCGTAAAGTGCGGGAAGCCATCGAGAGCCGGATCCAGGGCTACGGGCTCCAAAACAAGATCGGCCGCGTCGTAATTCCACTTGAGTCGGTCACGGAGCTGGTGAACGGCAAGAAGAAAACCACCGAAA
The DNA here is from genome assembly GCA_937859835.1 of uncultured Acidipila sp. Classification (GTDB taxonomy): domain Bacteria; phylum Acidobacteriota; class Terriglobia; order Terriglobales; family Acidobacteriaceae; genus EB88. The sequence goes on from CALMAN010000131.1 coordinate 678, forward strand.
AGGTTTTCCTGCCCGGGTACGTGCTGGTCGAAATGGACCTAGACAATGACCTGTGGCACATCATCAAGAACACGCCCCGGGTGACAGGTTTTCTGGGCACGGGGGACAAGCCGGTCTCGATGAGCGAGGAAGAAGTCTCCTCGCTGCTGTTTCGCTCAGAAAGCACAAAGGAAAAGCCGCAGCTCAAGATCAAGTTCGAGAAAAACGAGTCGGTCCGGATCACCGAAGGCCCATTTGCGAACTTCAACGGGCTGGTGGATGAGGTGAACGAAGATCGCCAGACGGTAAAGGTCATGGTCACGATCTTTGGGCGCTCGACGCCGGTCGAGCTCGAATTCGGCAAGGTCGAAAAGGTCGAAGCATAGGGCCGGGAACTGCTGTTCTGGCCCGAACCGAAAAAAAAGGAAGAACAATGCCTCCTGTTAAGAAAGTACAAACCTACGTCAAGCTGCAGATCGAGGGTGGCAAGGCGACGCCTGCGCCGCCGGTCGGCCCCGCGCTCGGCCAGGCGCAGGTAAACATCATGGAGTTCTGCAAGCAGTTCAACGCCCGCACAGCAAACAAGGAGATGGCCGGGCTGACGATCCCGGTCGTGATCACCGTGTATGTTGACCGGAGCTTTACCTTTGTGACCAAGACGCCGCCCGCGGCTGTTCTGCTCAAAAAGGCAGCAGGGCTGGCCAAGGGGTCGGGCGTGCCGAACAAGACCAAGGTCGGCTCGGTGAGCGAAGCGCAGGTGCGCGAGATCGCAACGCAGAAAATGCCGGACCTGAATGCCGCCTCGGTCGAGACCGCGATCAAGAGCATCAAGGGCACGGCGCGGTCGATGGGGATTGAAGTCACGGCCTGACGCGGCCTCGCCCGCCACATTGACTTGATGCAGGGGGAGCTTGCCCGCGGCGCCAGTCCCGCACCCACCGCGCCCGCCTTGTTTTCCCGGGCGTTTTCGTTGCATACTAAGGCTCTGCCCGCCTATCGGGCCGTATGTCCATAGCACCACGGCTCGGCCCCCAAGTGCCGCATGCGGTGGAAGACAAGGGAACCATGGCACAAAAAGAAAGCAAGAACATGGCGGCTGCGCGCGCGCAGGTTGAGGCGCGCCCTTACCTGCTCACCGACGCGGTACCGCTTCTGCAAAAGGTAAAGTTCGCGAAGTTCGACGAAACCGTCGACTTGACGCTGCGTCTCGGGGTCGATCCGCGCCACGCCGACCAGATGGTGCGCGGGACCGTGGTGCTGCCGCACGGGCTCGGCAAGACC
>CALMAN010000131.1:1947-6882 GCA_937859835.1 uncultured Acidipila sp.
GATTACGACCGGGGACCGGGTCCGCGAGGCCGAATCCGCGGGCGCCGAGTTTGTGGGCGGCGAAGAGATGGTCGAGCGCATTCAAAAAGAAGGCTGGACCGACTTCGACGCCTTGATCGCGACCCCGGACATGATGCGTTCGGTGGGCCGGCTAGGCAAGGTGCTGGGGCCGCGCGGCCTGATGCCCAACCCCAAAACCGGCACGGTGACCAGTGACGTGACGGCTGCGGTGCGCGAGATCAAGGCAGGCAAAGTCGAGTTCCGCACCGACAAAACAGCGCTGGTGCATGTTCCGGTCGGCAAGATCTCCTTTCCTCCGGAAAAACTGATTGAAAACGCGATGACGGTGATCTCGAGCGTCATGCGCGCCAAGCCTTCCGCAGCCAAGGGTAAGTATGTCAAGGGCATTACGCTGAGCTCGACCATGGGGCCCGGCATCGCGCTCGACAGCTCGGTCGCCGACACAGCCGCAAAGGCGTAGAGCCAAGCACCGGCTTCCGCGCCCACTGGGCGCGCGGGGAGCCGCACGCGCCGCCGGCCGGTGAGGCGGGGGCGCGAACAGGATAGGGGTGCCGGATGGCATTGACACGAGCAAAAAAGGCGCAAAAGGTCGAACAGCTTGCAGGGGAGCTCGAGGGTTCGACGAGCGCGATCATCGGGACCTTCAGCAAGCTGAGTGTGGCGCAGGATTTTGAACTGCGGCAGAAGGTCCGCGAAGCAGGCGGCCGCTACCGGGTCGTCAAGAACAAGCTGGCGGCCCGGGCTTCCGAGGGCACGGGGATCGAGGCTGCGCTCCAGGGCCTCAAGGGCGTTTCCTCGGTTGCCTACACCAGTGGCGATCCGGTGGCGCTGGCCAAGGCGCTTTCGGCCTGGGTCAAGGACAACGCGGAGTGGACCTTTAAGCTCGGCATCGTCGATGGCAAGGTCATCAATGTTGAAGAGGTGCAGGCGCTGGCGACCATGCCGGCCAAGGAAGAAATCTTCGCCAAGCTCCTGTTCCTGATCAACGCCCCTGCCCAGCGTTTGGCAACAGTGCTGGCGGCGACCGGCCGCGATTTGGCTGTGGTCCTGAACCAGGGCGTTGAAAAGGAAAAGTTCAGCGCGTCGGGAAGCCAGTCTGGAAGCCCGTCTGGGCGCGCGTTGGGCACCGAGTCTGCCCCGGCCTCCGCAAGCCCGGTGCCTGCTGCCGCGGCAACGCCCGGCCCGGCCGCCGCCGAAGCGGTTCCTGCCGAGGACCTGAGCCCGGCTCCGGCTCCAGCCGAAGGGCCGGCAGCGGAAGGCGGCGACGCAGTCGAGGCGACCAAGCAGGCCGAAGCCGCCGTGTCCGAAAGTCCGGCCGAAGGGTAGCAAGAGATTCGATTGGGAAGCCGGCTGCGGGGTGCTACGTCTGAGCACATCGGAAACCGCCCGCCAGCTCGCCCGGTCAGCCGAGCTTCCCGCCCAGGCGGGAGCCCGGGAGTGAACAAACACGCAGTGGGAAACGCACCAAACGTTGGTCATCAAAGTGGAGAGTGAAATGGCAGATCTCGCGCAGTTGGAAGAGCAGATTGTTGGGTTGACCCTGCTGGATGCGGCAGCCCTGGTAAAGAAGCTGGAAGAGCGTCTGGGCGTTTCCGCCGCGGCCGCGGCTCCCGTGATGGTAGCCGGGGGTGGCGGCGCCGCCGCAGCCGAGGCTGCCCCGGAGCAAACCGAGTTTAGTTTTTTTTTTAATGATAAGGGGTCCAACTAGATCTACACCATCAAGGCGGTGCGTGAAGTCACCTCCCTCGGCCTCAAGGAGGCCAAGGACCTGGTGGACGGCGCGCCCAAGCCTCTCAAGGAAGGTGTCAGCAAGGAAGACGCCGAGGCAATCCGGAAGAAGTTTGACGGGGTCGCGACGGTTGAAGTGAAGTAACCCGGCAGGCGGGAGACCCGAGGCCCCGTACCCTGAGCCCGAAGTCTCCCGCTTGCATTGGCCCACAAAGTGCAGTAATCTCAAGGTTGTGCGATTCTTCCCCGAGCTTCCGCTTGGTTTTTCGCCCCGCAAGCACAACCCTGTACCTTTCCGGCTCCGCTCTGGCGCCCGTGAGGGTAGCGCTGTCTTCCTTTGCCCAGGGAAGCCCGGCGTGGCATGCCCCCTGCGGCAGGAAGTAGTTTCTCCGATCGCGACTGGCCTTTAGTTCGTTTCGCACCCGCTTGTATCGCCCCAGGGCGTACAAGCTATTTTGCATTGCAGCGATCGGTCGCCGGGGTGGAAGTTCCGCTGCCCTGCCCGGGGGCCTGGTCGCAGCAGAAAGCAAAGGCAAAGCGTCGCCTTTGCAGGCTTCAAGGATTGCCGGCCGGGCGCCGGCAGCCAGATGGGCAGGGCAGTTCCCGCTGTACGAGACAGCGAGGGCAGAAGTCGCTCTGCAGGGGTAGTATACGCAGGCTGCGGGGTTCCGGGCAGCCTGCTTCCCTCTCGTGTTTCCGGACCAAGAGGAGCAATCGATGCCGAACGAGACCCGCGCCCTTCGCAGCCGACTCGACTTTTCCAAGATACCGACGCCTATTCAAATTCCTAACCTGATTGAGGTGCAGCGCCGCTCTTATGAGCGCTTTCTGCAGATGGACAAGCTGCCCAGCGAGCGTGACGACAACGGTTTGCACTCGGTATTTACTTCCGTGTTCCCGATCACCGACTTCCGCAACATCTCGCAGCTGGACTTTGTCGACTTTTCGATCGGCAACTGGGAGTGCAAGTGCGGTCACCTCAAGGGTCTCCATCATCTGCGGACGGCCTGCGGCAACTGCGGCAATATGGTCATTACGGACCCTTTTCACCCGGGCGACGTGCTTTGCCATAAGTGCGGCACCTATAACAAGAACACCCCGGACTTTTGCAACAAGTGCGGCGATCCGGTGGGCTTGCAGCTGAAGTACGACCAGGCGGAGTGCGAAGAGCGCGGCATGACCTACTCGGCGCCGCTCAAGGTCACGGTGCGGCTGACCATCTACGACAAGGACCCGGACACGGGCGTCAAGAGCGTGCGCGACATCAAGGAGCAGGAAGTGTTCTTCGGCGACATCCCGCTGATGACGCAAAACGGCACCTTTATCGTCAATGGCACCGAACGCGTCATTGTGTCGCAGCTCCATCGCTCGCCGGGCGTGTTTTTCGAGACCGCCAACAACCGCACCTACTTCCTCGGCAAGATCATCCCGTACCGCGGCTCGTGGGTTGAGTTCGAGTACGACCAGAAGAACACCCTCTACGTCCGCATCGATCGCAAGCGCAAGTTCCTGGGCACCATCTTTCTGCGCGCGCTGGGGCTCAGGACCGACGAGCAGATTCTTCGCGCCTTCTACACGGTCGATACCCTGAGCATGCGCGACGGCAAGGTGTTCTGGTCGCTTTCCTCGGACCCAAGCCAGCCGACCAACCTGCTCGGCGTCAAGCCCTCGGCCGCCGTGGTCGTCAACGGATCCGAGATTGTGCCGGCCGGCCGCAAGATTTCGCCCTCCATCCTCAAGAACCTGCGCGCGGCCGGCGTTGCGGAGATTGAGGTCGAAGGCGCTGATCTGGATGGGGCCATGCTTGCCGCGGACGCGCTCGACACCGAAACCGGCGAAGTCTTTCTGGAAGCGAATCTTGAGCTGACGCCTGATAAGCTGCACAAGCTCACCCAGGCCGGCATCACCGAGGTCCAGATCTTTTTCCCGGAAAAGGATGACGTCGGCAACATCATCACCAACACGCTGCGCCGCGACTCCGTGCGCAAGCCGGAAGAAGCGCTGATCGAGATCTACCGCAAGCTGCGCCCCGGGGACCCGCCGACGCTCGACACCGCGACGGCGCTGTTTGAGGGCATGTTCTTTGACCCGCGCAAGTACGACTTTTCGCGTGTGGGCCGGTTGAAATTCAACATCAAGCTGTACGAGAACCAGGACGCGACCCCGCTGGACCATCGCACCCTGACCCCGGACGACTTTTACTCGACCATCAAGTACCTGCTCAAGCTGCGGCGCAATCTGGGCGCGGTCGACGACATCGATCACCTCGGCAACCGCAGGGTACGCGCGGTCGGCGAGTTGATGGAAAACCAGTTCCGCATCGGCCTCGTGCGTATGGAGCGCGCCATCAAGGAAAAGATGAGCGTGTACCAGGAGATGTCGACGGCCATGCCGCACGACCTCATCAACGCGAAGCCGGTGATGGCGGCCATCCGCGAGTTCTTCGGCTCCTCGCAGCTGTCGCAGTTTATGGACCAGACCAACCCGCTTTCCGAGATCACGCACAAGCGGCGCTTGTCGGCGCTTGGGCCGGGCGGGCTGAGCCGCGAGCGCGCGGGCTTCGAGGTTCGCGACGTCCATCCGACCCACTACGGCCGTATCTGCCCGATTGAAACGCCGGAAGGCCCGAACATTGGGCTGATCTCCTCGCTCTCCTGCTTTGCGCGCATCAACGAGTACGGCTTTATCGAGAGCCCCTACCGGCGCGTCCGGGGGGCGCAGATGGTCGACTACGTCCAGGTAACGAATGCGGGCGAGTCGGGGATGCGGGTTGGCGATCACCTGGAAAAGAACGAGGCCGTCGAGAAGAACGCGGAGCTGAGCGCGGCCGGCAAGCGTGCGATTGAGTACGAGCCGTTCTCCTTTTACCTTTCCGCCTGGGAAGAAGACCGGCACACCATCGCGCAGGCCAACGTCGAGCTCGACGAGCAAGGCCGCATCACCAACGAGCTCGTCAACGCGCGCCGGCAAGGCAACTTCGTGCTGGTTTCGCGCGACGAGATCGACTACGTCGATGTGAGCCCGAAGCAGCTTGTCTCGGTCGCCGCGTCGCTGGTTCCGTTCCTCGAGCATGATGACGCGAACCGCGCGCTGATGGGCGCGAACATGCAGCGCCAGTCCGTGCCCCTGGTGGTTGCGGAAGCGCCGTTTGTCGGCACCGGGATGGAAGGGGTAACGGCGCGCGAC
>CALMAN010000132.1 GCA_937859835.1 uncultured Acidipila sp.
CCAAACGCCGCAGGTAACAGACGGAGTAAAGCCCAGGAACCAGGCATCCGTGAAACCGCTGGTGGTCCCTGTCTTGCCGCCCACCGGATGGTCCAGCGCGGCAGCATCGGCAGCCGTGCCGCCCGGCGCCGTGACCGCCCGCAGGAAGCGCACCATGGTGCGGGCCGTGGCAGGCGGTGTCACGGCAGCCGCCCCGCCCCGGCCTGCATCCCCGACCAGCACCCCATCCGCGTCCGTGACCCTGCGGATCAGCCGGGGACTGACGCGCAGCCCGTCATTGGGAAACACGGCATACGCAGCAAGCTGCTGTTCCAGCGTAATCTCCACAGCGCCAAGCGCAACCGGCAGGTACTCGGGGATGCGGCTGGTCACGCCAAACCGGTGCGCGGTCGCCGCCACGCGAGCCATGCCTACGCCGGCGGCCAGCTTCACGGCCGGGATGTTGCGCGAGTCAGCAAAGGCCTGCAACAGGGTCATCTCGCCGAGCGTGTTGCCTTCAAAATCGCGCGGGCTGTAGCCCCCAAACGAGGCCGGCGCGTCGAGGATGGTCTGCTCCGGCCGTGCCCCGGCTTCTACCGCCGCCGTGTACACATACGGCTTGAACGAGGAGCCAACCTGGCGCCGGGCGTCCACGGCGCGGTTGTACTGCGACAGCGCAAAATCGCGCCCGCCTACCATGGCCAGCACGTCCCCGGTCGCGTTGTCCATCAGCAGCAGCGCCCCTTGCGCGCCTGTGTCTTCTTCAAGCCGGGCTCCCCAGCCGCTTGCGCCGCGCGCGGTGAGCTGGAGCAAGACAACATCACCGGGCCGCAGAAAACCGGTCGCCGCATGGAAGCCGGTCCAGGCCCAGTCCGGGGGAGCAAGCACTACCAGCTCCGTACCGACCCGCGCTTCCACGGCGCCCGCGCTTACGCTGGTCACCAGGGCATGCATGGAAGCGCCCGGCTGCGGGGGTACGGCCCAGTCCGGATGGCGGAACGTGCTCATCTCTACATGCTGGGCAGTGAGGTTAAGCAGGCGGCCGCGCCAGCCATGCCGCCGTTCGTACGCAGCCAGACCCGCGGCTACGGCGCGGTTGGCAGCACGCTGCAGCCCAAGATCAAGCGTGGTGTACACGCGTAATCCGGCCTCGTGAACGGTGTCGCCACCCAGTTGCCGGGTCAGCTCCTGCCGTACCTCGTCGACAAACCAAGGCGCCTCGGTGTTTGGCGGGGCCTCCAGGTGGAGTCCAAGCGGTGCGGCCTCGGCCTCGTCGGCCACCGGGCGCGCGATCGCGCCATCGCCCGCGAGCGCGAGCAGCACCTGGTTGCGGCGGCGCAGCGCCCGGTCCGGGTGCGCGGTCGGCGAGAACTCTTCCGGCCCTTTCGGCAAGCCGGCCAGCAGGGCGGCCTCCGGGAGCGTGAGCTCCCGCGCATGCTTGGAAAAGAAAAACTCCGCGCCAGCCTCAAAGCCGTACACGCCGTGGCCGAGCGCGACCTGGTTGGCGTACATGGTGAAGATCTGCTGCTTGGTGAAGGTCCGCTCGATCTGGATGGAAAGCAGCGTTTCCTGGAGCTTGCGGCCGGCCGTGCGCTCGTCAGACAGAAACAGGTTGCGCGCCAGCTGCATGGTTAGGGTTGAAGCCCCTTGCGCGCGCCCCCGGGAGCGGAGATCGTGCCACGCAGCGCCGGCGACGCGGAACACATTCACGCCGAAATGGCTTGCAAACCCCTTGTCCTCAATCGAGATCACGGCATCGCGCAGCACCGGCGCAAAGGCGTCGTAGCCGACGGCGATACGGCGCTCGAGTGCGAAGGAGCCGACCGGCTCGCCGTGGATGTCGTACAACTCGGTGACCGTCGAGGGCTTGAAGCGTTCGAGCTCGTTTACCTGCGGCAGGTCGACCGACTCAACCAGCAGGAGGCCGCCCAGGGAGCCAAACAGCGTAGCCAAAACGCAAAGCAGAAGCAGGACGACCCGGCGAAGTCTGCGATCCCGGGCGCGGCGTGCGGCTGAGGTGGTCCCGCGGTTCAGCTTTGCTTTGCCTTCAGGACGTCAAGGGCTTTGTTGAGCTGGTCGTCGACGCGCGGGTGGGTGTTGGGCGTCGCCGTTTCATCCTCAAGCGCCAGGAACTGGTCGATGCTCAGGCTTACCGGGATGTTCGGCTTTACTGCGTTTTCCTGGATCGGCTTGCCGTCGGGGGCGTTGTACTTGGCCACGGAAAGCAGCAGCGCCGAACCGTCTGGCATCTCGATGGTTTTTTCGATCGTGCCTTCCCCAAAGGTACGGTCCCCAACCACATCTCCGCGCTTGGCTGCCAGCACAGCCGCGGCGACAATCTCGGCGGCTCCGGCGGTACCGTGGTTGACCAGGATGGCAAGCGGGGCGCCGGTGATGAACTTCCCGGCGTCTGCCGTAAAGGTTTCGGAAGGGTACTTCTGCCCGCTTACGCTCCCCAGGGTACCGCTCGATACCAGGGCATTGGCCAGCCGTACCCCTTGCAGCTCATCGCCGCTTGAAACATCGCGCAGGTCCAGCAGGATCTTCTTGTTCCCTGCCTTGCCCAGGTTTCGCAGCTGCGCTTCAAGCTCCGTCACGCGATCGCGGCTCAGCACAGCCGGCTTCAGGTAAAGGATCGTGCCCCCGTCGTACTGCTGTGTTGCCAGGGCGGGAACCGGGACCGGGATCCGCTGCATTCTCTTGGTGACCGGGTCGTCCTTGCCGGGAACAATTACGTCGAGCGAAACGCTGCTGCCTGCCTTGCCTTCGAGCGAAAGCCGGATCATGGCGAGCGACAGGTCGTGCGTCGACTTGCCGTCAATTGTCTCGATGATGTCGCCGTCCTGAATGCCCTGCTTGTCGGCGGGGCCGCCGGGCACAACCGACACTACGGTCGCGTAGCCATAGCGCTTGCTGACGTGCAGGCCAACCTGCTCGGCGCTGCCGGGCGCCGAGGTTTGCGTCAGCTCGGCCTTGTACGCCTTGTATTCGCCAGCGGACAGGTAGCTCGAGTCCGAGTCGAGCGACTCAAGTAAACCATGGAGGGCGCCGTCGGTCACCGCGGGCAAGCTTGGCTGCACCACGTAGAAGTTCTGGATCTTGCGCAGAACCTCCTCGTACACGCCCATCTGCCGGTACGCGCCGTCACTCTGCGCGATGCCTCCGGCACGCACGCTTGCAGGAAGAAAGCCGCCAAGCAGGATGGCGATGGCCAGAACAGCGGAGATGGCAAAGAGCGACGATTGCAACTTTCTTGTCATGAGGCGAGGCCACGCAGCAGAGCTTAGATTGGGCTATCTCCGTTATCATAGCGCCTCCCCGGCACCGTAGCTCCTCCCACCAAGCACCTGGGTCACAGGCCCGGCATCCAAAATGGGAAACAGCCGCACCCCGGCCGGGAGCCTTATGTGGGGCGCTGCGGTCGATTCCCCCTGAGGAGTTCCCCCCGATGAAAGCAGTTGTGTACCACGGTCTCGGCGATGTGCGGCTCGACAACGTGCCTGAGCCACGGATCAAAACGCAGGAAGACGCCATTGTTCGGATTACCGCAAGCGCCATCTGCGGCACAGACCTCCATTTCGTCCGTGGCACCGTGCCCGGTACCAAGCCCGGCACCATTCTCGGCCACGAAGCGCTGGGGATTGTGGAGGAAGTGGGCAAGCAGGTGCGCAACTTCCGCCGCGGCGACCGCGTCATCATCCCCTCGACCGTAGGCTGCGGGCGCTGCAACTACTGCCGGGCCGGCTACTTTTCGCAGTGCAACAACGCCAATCCGGCCGGTCCCATGGGCGGCACGGTGTTCTTCGGCGGGCCGGTCAGCAACGGCGGCCTCGATGGACTGCAGGCCGAGTATGCCCGCGTGCCGTATGCCGCCGTCACGCTCTTGAAACTGCCGGAAGCGATCGACGATGACAACGCCATCCTGATGAGCGACATCCTGCCCACTTCGTACATGGCGGCCGTGATGGCGGAGATCCAACCCTCCAACACCGTCGCGATCTTTGGTTGCGGCCCCGTAGGGCAGCTTGCCATTGCCTGCGCCCAGCATCTGGGCGCGGGACGGGTGTTCGCGATCGACGCCGTGCCCTCGCGCCTGGCGGTGGCGCGCGAGCACGGGGCAGAGGTCATCAACTACAACGAGGAAGACCCGGTCGAGGCGCTCCGGTCGCTCACCGGCGGCTCCGGTCCGGACCGCGTCATCGATGCAGTCGGCATTGATGCGGGCACGGCGGCCAGCGGACCGGCAAAGCCCTCGCGCGCCACGGCCAAGGCGTTTGCAGCCGAACTTGAGGCGATCGCGCCCAAACTGTCAAAAAGCTACAAGCCCGGCGGCGCACCCTCGCAGGCGCTGCGCTGGGCGGTTGAGTCGGTAGCCAAGGGCGGCACGGTCTCGGTCATCGGCGTGTACCCGCTCACCATGAACAGCTTTCCCATCGGGCTCGTGATGAACCGGAACCTGACGGTGCGCGCCGGCAACTGCGACCATCGCCGTTACATGCCCGAGATGATCGAGCTGGTTCGCTCGGGAACCATCCGGCCCGCCGAGTGGATCACGCAAAAGGAGCCGATGCAGTCGGCCATCGACGCGTACCAGAACTTTGCCGCGCACGATGCCGGCTGGGTCAAGGTCAAGCTCGAGCCGGGAGCCCTGGAGCGCATCGCGTAGGGCCCGGCTGGCGGCAGCCGCCCCCACGCCGGAAGCAAGGGTGTCGGGCTGCCGCCCTCCTCAGAAGGCTTAGTGCATCACCGGGCTCACCTGCTCGATCCGCCACACCGGTCCGCCGTCGTAGAACTGGCCTTCCTCGCGAACAAAGCCCGGTGCTTGCCGGCCTTCCATCAGCCAAAAGTCGAGATCGTGCGGCTGCCTCCCGATGAGTGGCGCGATCACTCCAGTCACGCCGCCAAGCTCGACCCTGGCCAGGAAGTGCTGCGCCGGCCGGGCGTTGCCGCCCACGCGAAAGCTTGCAATGTCTACCGGCTTGATGACGATTTTGATCAGGCGCGCTCCACCAAACGCCGCCACATAGGACATGCGTGTTTCGGGCGTCGATGCCCTCATGTTCTCGATCAGCACAAGCCAGATCCCGTTGGCGAGGTCCGGCGGGAGCTCCATATGTTTGGTGGTGACTTTTTCCTGCCCGTCCTTTCCCGCTTCGTGCGAGATCACGGTTCCACCCGGCACGTCGACGCTGATGTCCGTAGGTTTCGGAAAGGAGGGTCCACGCTGGACGTGGTGGTCGTTTTCCAACCGGAAAACGCCCTGCTGCGTGTACACAGCCTGGTCGTCATCGAGCGATCCGTCGCGGAAGTGGAAGGTGAGCCGCGAAATGATGCGCGGGCCGCGCACCGTCTGGGTTGCGTCGCCGGTCGCAATGAGCTTTCCGTCCAGCGTACGAAGCGCAAGAAAGCCGTGCATGGAACCCTGGGGAAAGCGAACCGGGATCGGCTCGGCGTTTACGGGATGGGTGTGGTTGAAAGCGAGAACAGCGAGCGTGCAAGCCAAAACGGGTCGTGCGATCATTCTTCCTCACATCTGTCTGTTTAGCTGGACACGCTTTGGACCCATTAGTTCCCATCGGGAACCGTATCAGTTGTGTCACAGTGCCGACAAATGCCCGGAGTGAGCTTGGGCCGCCTCTACTCCGATGGAAGTTGCTCCTTGATCGTCTGGGCTACATCTTCAATGGAGGTGTGCTGGCTCAAGGCGCTCACCTCGGTGTTGTTCGCGACCCTGTCCAACCCAACCCGGGCAGCCACATGCCGTTCAATACTGAGCACCGCTGTGATCTCCTTTTCTGTCAGCAGAAGAATCTGCAGCATCAGGTGATCGCGCTCGTCGGCACGCCTGCTCATGCGCGCCTGCCGCATCAGGATGAAGCTGGCCAGCAGAATGGCCTCGAGCGCTACCAGGGTTGCCAGCAAGGAAAAAGGCGCCGGATCGAAGTGCCGGACAAAAGGCAGTGTATTGAGCAGGATCCAGACCACAAAGAATGCGACATGGATGCAGATGAACGGAAAGCTGCCCGCAAAGGTAGCGATTGCATCCCCGAGCCTATCGGTCGCTGTCCGTTGGGCGAGAAAGTCCTGCTCATGCCTGGCAATCAGGTCAACATGCTCTTGTATGTGGGTCTGGGACATCGCGGAAGTCGCTCGCTTTCTTCAGGTGCGCCTGCAGCAGGGAACGAACCTGGCACCGTGCCGCTTCAGCACAGCCGAAACCCTTGCAAGCGTTTGCTCGCCGAGGCCCTTGGCCGCCGCGTGCGCGATACTGGGTGTACCCATGTATACGCAATACAACAACACGGTTGCGGTCGCAATGTCCGGGGGTGTCGACTCGTCCACAGTGGCGGCCATGCTCAAGGCCGAGGGGTACGATCTGATTGGCCTTACCCTGCAGCTTTGGAACCAGCGCCGGTTGGCCGGCAAGGAGGGCATCCCGGAGCAGGTGCAGGGCCGTTGCTGTTCACTCGATGACGTGTATGATGCCCGCCGGGTTGCTGAAACGCTGGGCCTGCCGTACTACGTCGTCAACGAGGAAGCCCGCTTTGAGCGCGATGTGGTGAAGCCATTTGTGGCAGAGTACCTTGCGGGACGTACCCCGATTCCCTGCTCGTTGTGCAATAACCATCTGAAGTTTGACCAACTGCTGTTGACTGCCCGGCAGATCGGCGCCGATCGAGTCGCCACCGGGCATTACGCCCGGAACCGTTGGGACCAGACGAGACAACGTTGGGTGCTAAGCCGCCCGGCAGACCGTTCAAAGGATCAAACCTACTTTCTCTTCGGGCTTACCCAGGAGCAGCTGAGCCGGACGCTTTTTCCCCTCGGTGACCACACCAAGCCGCAGGTGAGGGCGCTGGCTGCCGCGCACGGACTGGCGCTTGCACAAAAGCCTGATTCGCAGGAGATCTGCTTTATCCCGGGCGGCGACTACAAGCGGTTCCTCGATGCCTACCTCGAGGAGCAGGACCGGGAGATGCCTCCCTCAGCCGGAGCCCTGGTCACCGCAGCAGGCGACGAGATCGGCGAGCATACCGGGATTCACAACTTCACTGTTGGCCAGCGAAAGGGGCTCGGCCTTTCCGGGAAGAACCCCTTATATGTGCTGGCCATCGATCCGGCCACGCACAAGGTCGTGGTTGGCGGTGAGCAGGAACTGCTTCGCTCGAGATTCACGGTGGCTCGCCTGAACTGGATCAGCGAACCGCATGCCGTGGCCGGCATGCGTGTGGAGGCGAAGATCCGGCATCGCCACGAACCCGCTCCGGCGTCCTTGTACCCGGCCGGCGATGAGGAAGTAAAGGTCGTCTTCGATGAGCCCCAGCGCGCCGTCACGCCCGGGCAGTCCGCCGTCTTCTATCGTGAGGACGAGGTCGTCGGCGGCGGATGGATCGTCTGACTTCCGACGTTCTCCTCGTCCTCTTCCACGGTCCCGTAGGGTCTGCCGCCGTTCGACGCAGCCGAGGCCTGAGCCTTGCGGTGGCGGAAGGAGTCGATGCCTGACTTCACTGTCCGGAGGATGGATTCGACGCGCCGCACCGGTTTTGCCACGCCGGCCTGCACCGTTGATCCCGCGTGCGCCAGGCTGCCAAGCACCGCCGACACCATGTCGTCGACCTTGTCTGCCTGCACCCGCGTTTTATCCACCACCTCACTGACCGTGGAGTTGACGTGCTTGGCCTGGTCCCGCACGCTTGAGGAAATCTCGACGATGTGGCTGGTGACCGTCTTTACCTTGGGCGTCACATCGTGGACGATGCTTTGCACATCGCCCACGATGGGCATCGCCTTCCCTTTCAGGTCTTCGGCGATCTTGGTGAACTTCTTGAGCGCCGTGGTTACCGCGAAGTACAAACCCAGGAAGACGCCGGCCTGGATGACGATGCTCAGAACGACCGCGATCGTGAAGATGAGCGATAAGGTGTGGTCAGGCTCTGGAACTTGCATAGTGAAAGACTTTCAAGGAACGGGAACTGTGCTTGGCGATAGGAGGCGGAGCCGCCGACGAGTGCATGCCGCCCGTGTGCGGAGCGCGTTCGGAGCTAGCTCCCCTGCGGGGCCGAGCTTCCGGGCGTTTCGACATAGGCCTGCTTGCCTGCCTCGTAGGCTGCCGCCAGCTTCTCTTTCTGGTCCGCAAGGGCCTGCACGCTTTGGCTATACGCGTCCGTGACCTTCTGCTTGCTGGCTTCTACCGCGTCTTTGCCCTTGGAAACGTACTGGTCCACCTGATCCTTGCCGGTGCTGACGTACTGGTTCACCTGGCTTTTGCCCCGGTTGGCGTACTCTGCCGCCTGCCCCTTGCCGCGTTCCAGGTACTCGCCGGCAGCCTGTGTCGCCTCACGCGAGCGCTGCTTCAGGTAGTCCTGGGTTCCCAGCGCATTTGCGATAAGCTCTTCCCGCGTTTCCTGGCCGGGGCGCGGAGCATACAACACGCCAAGCAGCGATCCAATGCCAAGGCCAGCCAAAAACCAGCTGAAGCCGCTTCCACCATTTGAGCGATCCGCCATTGTTGCTTCTCCTTCGGCACCCGTGTCTGCCGGGCACTCGTTTGCGCGCACAGCAGCAGGGTAACTGTCTATCCACGACGTAGATGCACGGCTTGCGCTTGGTGATGTACCCACGGGCAAATGCCGGCCGGCCTCTGCACGGAACAAAAGAATGGCTTCGCGAGCGACCGCGAAGCCATTTCCCTGGGGACCCGGAGCTTACTGCACGTTGATCGAGATCTGCGCATTCGACGTCACCGAACCGCTGGTGCCGGTCACGGTTGCGGTATACGGGCCGGTGGAGGTCTCGTTGCGGTTGGTCGAGGTTCCTCCGCAGCCAATCACCCCAAGTACACCCACGGCGACGAGCGCAAGCAGCATGCTCTGCCAGGAGCGGCGCCGCGCCGGGATGCCGAAAAGCAGCAGCGAGCAGAGAGCCACACCGCCTCCCGCGGCAAGCAAGCCGCGGATCTGCGCCGGTCCGCCCCGGTGCGGCGCGGCCAGCGACGAAGACTGACCCGTGGTGTTGATCGTCACCGTGACCGTGGCAGCTGTTCCGGCGCTTACCGTCACAGAAGCCGGGACCGAGCAGGTCGGCGGCGCCACAGTGCCGCTGAACTGCACCGTGCAGGTGAGGCTTACCGCTCCGGTGAAGCCGTTGGTCGGCGTAATGGTTACGGTGCCCGTGCCGCTATCCCCTGGCGCGGCCACGTTGATGCCGGCAGACGGCCCTGCCAAAGAGAACGCAGGCGTGGAGCCGGTGCCGCCCGAGACTGTGATCGTGGCGGTCCCGGTTGAGCCCGTGTAGTTGGCGTCGCCGCCATAGCTGGCCGTCAGGGTATTCACGCCCGCAGCCAGCGCACTGCCTGGGACCGTGAAGCTGACAAAGAGCGCATCCGTGCCGGTTTGGGTAGCGCCGGCCGTGACCGTTCCGGGGAAGGAGTTTCCGTTCGCCGTCAGGGTTACGGGGCCCGTGGGATTGGCGCCGATGCTATCGGTTGCAAGTTCAACCTGCACCGTGGTGCTGGCCGAAGCCGCGATCGTGGTCGAGCTGGCCTGGACGGCGATCACCGTACCCGCTTTCACAATGGAAACCGGGATCGCGGCGGAGGGGCCGCTGGCGTTATAGCTGCGGTCGCCGGCATAGGAGGCGGTAAAGCTGTACGACCCTGGCGCGAGGTTCTCAAAGTCGAACTCGGCGATGCCCTGCGCGTTCAGTGTTTGCGGCGCCCCGTACGGTGCGCCGTTGTTGAACAAGGTCACCTGCCCGGTGGCGACCCCGTGGTAGCCGTTACTCTGGGCATTGGTGTTGCCGGGCTGCACCTGCGCGGCCCCGGCTGCGCCGTACGGCACGGGGTTCCCGAGCGTCTGCCCGGTACCGGCATCCTCGAAGAAGACCGTCAGAAACGGGTTACTCGGCTCGGGGTTTACGGTCACGGCGATCTGATTCGACGTATTCGGACTATGGGTAACGTCGCCCCCGTAGAAGGCCTGGATGTTGTAGCTGCCTCCCGGGAGGTTGGTCGCAAAGACCGAACCCGCGCCCGAGGTCAGCGTGATGTAATCCTCCACATCCGGAACGCCAGGGCCGGCCACGCTGGTGACCGCGACATTGCCGGTTGCACTGCTGGGGCTGACTACCGAGGCCAGCGTGACCTGGGCGCCATGCGTGATGTTGATGGGGTTGGTCGAGCTGTTCGCCAGCAGGTTTACGGTGGTTGGGGTGAAGTTCGCGCTGGGCCAGGCATTGACCAGCAGGGCCAGGTCGACGCTGCCCAGGCCTGTCGCCAGGTCGTAGCCAGGAGCCGCGTTGTAGCCGGACAGAAAGGTATCGCCATCTCCCGCGGCAACACAATTCGGCGATCCTGAAAGGCAGGGCACGGAGTTGTTGCCCGCCGTAATGTCGTGAAATATGTTTGCGGAGTTCGGGTTGCCGGCCTGCAGGTTATAGAGCACGTTGTTTGCGGTGCCCAGGCGAGTGCCGCTCCCGAGCGACTGGATCAGCACGCCGAGCATGCCGGCAAAGGCAGGGCTCGAGGTCGACGTACCCCCGACCGGCTCGACCGAAAAGGTCGGGCCAGTGGTCAGGCAATCCGTGTAGCTTTGCGTGGTATCACCGTCGGTCACGCTGTCAGAGCACAAAGCCCACGCAGCCGGGTGCAGGTTGCCTGGCGAGGCAAACAGCGCGACGTCCGGGGTGTAGCGCGGCCCCGCAGGCGCTGCGCTGCCTACGCTGATGCCGGACTGGAAAGGCGGCGCGGCGTAACCGGGAAAGAGGCAGTTCCCGTTCTGGTCGGTTTGCTGGCACACCGCAGCACTGCTGGGGCCGCCCCCGCCCGCGGCCAGGATGGTGAAGGTCGGCCCACCACTTCCATCGTTATACTGGGCGGCGACGTTGGTGTTGTAGGTACTGACGGGGTTGTTGCTGATCGAGTCGTTCCAGGGATTTTCCGGGATGTAGCCGAGCGCCGAGCCAAAGTAGGGAGCTGTTCCGGCGGTCCCATTCGCGCTTGTGGCAACATACTGGGCGAAGTTGTCCACCAGTGTGTCGAAGTCCGTGCCGCCCACCGCCACGTCAAACGGGGTCGACGCGATGCCGCTTACCGTCAGGCCATCCGAAGCGGGGGTTCCGTCGGCGTCGCCCGCGTCACAGGCGGCCGAGCCGCTGTCGCCGGTCGATACCGTGACGGTGATGCCCTGGGCCGCGGCTTCCTGCCAGATTTCATAGTAGAACTGGTTGCCGCTTTGGCCGAGAAAGGCCTCGCACTGGCCATAGCTGACGCTCAGCAGCGACACCGTGTTGTCCTCGACGGCGCGGATGATCGCATCCCCCAACCCGTCCTGAAACAGCTCGCTAGCCGCGGTGTACAGATAGATATTTGCGTTGGGCGCCAGCCCGGACGCGAACTCGGTGTCGATCAGGGCCTCGGTACCATTGCCATCGGTCAGCACGCCCGGATCCACGCCATCGACGACCACCGTCGGGGTCACGCCGGAGGTGTCGTTGAGAAACAGCTTGCGGTAGTTCAGGTAGTCGGCGGTTGCGAGATTGGAGTAGTTGGCGATGCCGATGTTGACGCCGGCGCCATTAAAGCTGGTCGAGCCGGTGTAGTGCGTGTTTAGCGTGCTGTTCGGCGCGTCGTAGATGGTGGCGGCGTCAGCAGGGGTAACAAGCAGGTATGGGGTGTTGCCGATCGGGCCGGTCAGCGAGGCCTTGGCGCCCTGCCCGGCCTGGGCTGTGACCTGGAGCCGGCCAGCCTCCGCCTGCGCCTGCACGCGATTGCCCAACACATGCATCGGCTTGGCGCGGAAGTCATTTAGGGGTGAAATCCCGGCGATGACTGGCGCAAGCGCAGCAGGGATCTGCGGGTCGCTCGCATTGCTGTAGTGCTTTTCGCCGTGAATCAGATAACTATGCACGCTGGTGTGGAAGGCCTGCGCGACCTGCCCGAGCGTGCCCGAAAACTCGATGAGGTTGCCGCTGGCCGGAACACCCTCAACCTTGAAACCCTCGCTTCCAAGCCACGCTTCCACGGCCTGCAAGTCCTGCGGCGCGATCCCAAAGGAAGCGCCGTAGGCCGCCGGGGTGAGCCACTTGTGGTAGTTCGGCGAGTTCGGATCCTGGAGGCCGCCCATGTACTCCCGCAGGGCTTCGGCCTGCGCCGGGCTGCGCCGCAGCAGCAGCTGCATTTTGCCGGTGGCCAGCGAAGGGGAAGCAGCGCCCTGGTCAAACTTCGCCTGCGCCAAAGGGTGGGTGTTGCCCTTGAGCGTCACCAGCGTGTCGTTGGCTACGGGCGCGGTGACGCGTACGGTGGGCGTCGCGAGCACCGTGGGAGCGGCCTGCGCCAGCGCGGAGGAAGCAGCTAGGATCGCGGCGGCAGCAGAAGCTGCGCAACGAAGCAGGGAGCTTGGGGGGTTCGGTCGCATAGGGTCCGTGATCCTGTCTTGATGCAGTCCTGGTGCTGAGTTCATCACTGGTGGCGGCGGGCGTGGTGCCGGACGCAGCATGGTGCGTGGCTTCCCGGGTCGGTCAGGTACTGCCTGCTCCCTGACGGCAGTAGAGACAGAAGGAGGGAAAGGAAAGTTGCGGGAAGTGGCCAATTATTTTTTACTTCGGTAACTGCCTTCACTTCGAAGCGGGCCGTCCCGAGCAGCGGTCTTCGCTGCTCGTTTGACACTGCCGAGGACGCACTTTAGCGTCAAAGGCTGCGGCCCAGCAGCATTTCCCTTCAAGGGAGAAAGGCTTTCATGTCCCTGGCCATCGTGATCCTGGCAGCCGGCAAAGGCACCCGGCTCAAAAGCAAGCGCCCCAAGGTGCTGCACCGGATCGGCGGAAAAGCGATGCTGCTCCACGTGATCGACCAAGCCCGCCAGCTGGTAGACCCGGCCGACATTTGCGTCATCGTCGGGCATGAGGCCGAGGCAGTGCGCGCCGCGGTCGCACCCCAGGGCGTGCAGTTCGCCGAGCAGGCCCAGCAGCGCGGCACCGGGCACGCCCTCCAGCAGGCGCTGCCCTTTCTGGCCGGGTACACAAACGTGCTGGTGCTGTCCGGAGACGTCCCGCTGCTCGGCGCAGAAACGCTCGAAGCCTTGCGAGATTTTCATCTGTGCGAGCAGGCCGCGATGACCATCCTGACGGCTGAGCTCGAAAACCCTTTCGGCTATGGCCGCATCATTCGCCGCGAGCCGCACGCGCCGGAAGTGGCGGGCATCGTCGAGCAGAAAGACCTCCCTGCTGGGCAGGCTGCCCTGCGCGAGATCAACTCCGGCATCTACGCCTTTGCTGCGCCCGCTCTCGCCGCGCAGATCGGCCGCCTCCAAGCCAACAACGCGCAGGGCGAGCTGTACCTGACCGACATGGCCGGGCTGCTGGCTGCGGCGGGCCAGCGCGTGCTCGCGCTCCCGGTCCGGTCTCCGGTCGAGGTGCTGGGCGCAAACACGATCGCCGAACTGATGACCCTTGACGCCGCGCTGCGGAAACAAACGGCGGAGCGGCACATGGCCGCGGGCGTCACCATCTTCCAGCCCCATACGGTCGTTATCGATGCGGAGGTGGAGATCGGCGCGGACACGGTGATCGAGCCGTTCGTGCAGCTACTCGGACAAACCCGCATCGGCCCGGACACGACCGTTCGGTCCTACTCGGTGCTCGAAGACATGACCGTTGGCGCTGACGTCGTGATCCGGCAGGGCTGCATCCTCCAGCAGTCCGAGATACGGGCAGGCTCGCGGATCGGCCCCTACGCACACATGCGCCCGGAAAGCCTGGTCGAAGAAGGGGTGCACGTCGGCAACTTCGTTGAGCTCAAAAAGACGCACATGGGACCGGGCGCCAAAGCCAATCACCTTGCCTACCTGGGCGACGCAGACATTGGCGTGGGCGCGAACGTGGGTGCGGGCACCATTGTGTGTAACTACGACGGGGTAGACAAGCACAGAACCGTTATCGGCGAAGGCGCTTTTATCGGCAGCGACTCGGTGCTGGTCGCGCCGCTCACCGTTGGGGTCGGCGCGTATGTCGCAGCGGCTTCCTGCGTGACCGAAGACGTGCCGGACGGAGCCCTGGCGGTTGGGCGCGCCCGGCAGGTCAACAAGGAAGGGTGGGCAGCGAAGCGTCGGGCACGGCTGTTACACCGCGGAAAGGACGGCTAGGCCGGCGCAAACCGCCGGGCACGTTCGGCCTACCCTAATCCGATCGCGCGACCCGGGGGCTGCCTGTCCCGGGTCCGCTCGGAGCTGAATTAGCCCAGGTACTGCGGATTGTGGGCCGTTCCATCGAAGTGGTTCGTGGTCTTGAAAAGCTCAAACTGCCCGGTCCTCGCGGCCTGCTCGGTCCGACCGAGCAGCGCGGCCATCTGCGGTCCGCTCATCGGCTGGAAGTTCTTGACTGCCGCAAACGCCTGGTCCATGACCGGCATCGTGTCGATCCCGGTGATCACGACGGAAACCGGCTGCGACAGGCTGTACTGAAGGGCTTCAATCGGCTGCACGGTATTGCTGTCGAGAATGTAGTGGTCGCCAAAGGTTTTCATCGCGAGCACCCCGACCCCCTGCTGCACAGCGACCGGCACGACCTCCTTGGTAAAGGAGCGGAAGTGCGCGTCCATGACGTTGATGGGCATCTGCACCGTGTCGAAGTGAAAGTTGTGCTGCCGCGCCACGTCAAACATGCGCAGGTGCACCGCCGGATCCTTGTGGCCGGTGAAGCCGATGTAGCGCAGCTTGCCGGCCTGGCGGGCCGCAACCGCGGCTTCCAAGGCCCCGCCGGGCGCGAAGATGCGGTCAGGGTCTTCCATCCGGATGACTTCGTGAAACTGCACCAGGTCGATGGTGTCCGTGCGCAGGCGGCCGAGCGACTGCTCGAGTTGCCGGTTGTACTCCTTCGCGGTACGGCCGTCCATCTTGGTCATCAGAAAGACCTTGGAGCGGTAGCCATCGGCCAGGGCCTGGCCCATGCGCAGCTCGCTCGAACCGTCGTTGTAGTCCCAGCAGTTGTCCATGAATGTGATGCCGCGGTCAATCGCGGTGCGGATCAGCCGGATGCTTTCCGCCGGGTCGGGCTGCTTGCCGATGTGGTAGCCGCCCAGACCAATGGCGGAGACCTTCTCGCCGGTCCGGCCCAGCTCGCGGTACTGCATGTCGGGCGACATCGGCCGGCTTTGCGCGGTGCCGGCGGTCTGCGCCCCGGCATTCTGGGCGGCTACGGTGGCGACACCTGCTGCGGCGGCCGATTTCAGAAAGTCCCTGCGTTCCATCACTCACTCCCTCGCACTTGCGGTGGCTGCAGGTAGGATGCTGCAACGCGCTCGTCCACGCCCGCGTATGTTTTAGCAGCGCCGAGCGGCTGCCGCCCGGACTACCGCTCGCCCCTGCGGGCGTACGCAGTCAGGGCAGCCTGCATCACCTGCTTGAGAGGGACCCCGTGCTCGGCGGCAGCGTGTTTGCAGTCTTCGTACTCGGGCGCGACGTTTAAGGTGTTTCCATCGCGCGTGCCGACCTTGACCCGCAGCGCGCCGAACGAGGTTTCCACCTCCGTATGGCTTCTGTCGAGGCAGGAGCGATGCTCCCGGTGCATGCGAACCCCCAGGGTGCTGGTCTCGCGGAGCAGCAACTGCTCCAGTGCCGGCGCTTCAGACCCGTTGCAGAGCAGCGTAACGAGCGTACCCGGGCGGCCCTTCTTCATGATGACCGGGGTGAGCATGGCGTCGAGCGCACCCAGTGCCAGCGCCCGTTCGGCAACAAAAGCGAGCACCTGCGGGGTTGCGTCGTCGAGCGCTGTTTCCAGAACCGTGACGGTGTCGCCCTGGTGGCTGTGCTTCTTTTCCGGTCGCGCCTCGGTCGCGGCCTCGCCGATGCTCAGGCGCAACACGTTCGGGAAGTCGCGTGGGTTGCGCGTCCCTGCGCCGTAGCCGATGGCAGCCACACGCATGGCCGGCTGGGGACCGAACTCCGGGTCGAGCGCCCGCAGCAGCGCGGCACCGGTCGGGGTGACCAGCTCCTTTTCAATGTGCGCCGAATAGGTGGGCGCGTGGCGCAGCAGATCCGCCGTTGCGGGCGCCGGGACCGGAAAGGTACCGTGCGCGCACACCACCATGCCGCCGCCCACGTTGACCGGCGAAGCGTACCAGGCGACCGGGCCTTCCGCCGCAAGGTGCTCGATGCCCGCGCAGGCAGCAACGATGTCGACGATCGCGTCAACAGCCCCGACTTCGTGGAAGTGAATTTGCTCCACAGGGGCGTTGTGGATCTTGGCTTCGGAACGGCCCAGCAGCTCAAACGCGCGGATCGCCCGCGCCTTGACCGGCTCGGGAAGCCGAGCAGCCTGGATGCGCTCGCGAATGGCGCTCAGCGAGCGACCGTGTGCGTGCGGGTGCGCGTGGTCGTGCGGGTGTTCGTGGTCATGCGGATGCGCGTGGTCGTGAGCGGGTGCCCCTGCGTGCTCGCGCGCCTGCTCATGTTTGTGCGTATGCGGATGCGCGTGCTCGTGCGCATGCTCATGGTCATGCGCGTGTTCGTGGGGGGGTGCGGCTGCGGCTGCGTGCTCATGCGCATGCTCGGGTTCGTGTTCGTGAGGATGGCCTTGATCGTGCGCAAGCAGGTGGGGGGGTTCATGTGGATGGGCGGGTTCGGGCGGCTGGGGGGG
>CALMAN010000133.1 GCA_937859835.1 uncultured Acidipila sp.
GCTGAAGCCCAGGCTTCTCCGGCAGAAACTCAGTGGTCTCCGGATGGCACAGTCCTCAGCTATCGCGCCCCGGACGGCGCCCTGGCTGCGGCGAACGCCCAGACCGGCGAGCGTACCGAGCTGATCCCCGGCTCGAAGCTCGCGGGTGTTGCGCAGCGGCCGCTGAGCGAAAAGGACAGGGACCATCGCGTACGCTACGCCCAGAAAGGATACTTGTGGTCTCCGGACGGCTCGAAGATCCTCTTCGATGAAGATGGAACCTTGTGGCTTGTGCCGCTTCGAGATGGAGCGGCAAGGCAGATCGGCGACACCGGCCAGGGTTCGGGGGAGGATGTAAAGTTCTCGCCGGATGGGGAAACCGTCTCCTATCTCCATGCGCATAACCTGTATGCGCTTCGGCCCGGTGCGCAACCTATTCCACTTACCAATACAACCGACCCGAATGTAATGAACGGGGAGGTTGATTGGGTGTATCTCGAAGAGCTTAAGTCGCGGTCCAATTACAGCTGGGCGCCCGACTCCGCGCACATCGCCTATCTGCAGATGGACGAAACCAAGGTGCCCACCTACCCGCTTACAGACTGGATCTCCGTCCACGCCACCGTGGACGTGCAGAAGTACCCGCAAGCGGGCGACCCGAATCCAGCGGTGCGCGTGGGGGTGGTACCGGCTGCCGGGGGCGAAACGCGCTGGATCCGGATCCCGGAGGTTCGGCCCAACCAGGACTACGTTCCGCGCCTCGGCTGGCTGGACGCGCGTACCGTTTGGATTGAGACCCTGCGCCGCGATCATAAGCACCGCGATATCTGGTTTGCAGACGCCGCAACCGGGCAGGCCACGCGCGCGCTTGCACTCACTGACGACAAGTTTTTTACCGATCAGTACGACATCACCCTCGCTGGCCCCGGGCACATGCTGCTGCTCTCCTGGCGCACCGGCCATATGCATATCGACCACTACACCTACATGGTGGCCGACCCCAGGCGCGGGTTGAAGCTTGCCGGCGAGCTTGAGTCGGGGCCCTATGAGGTCGAGGAGATCGCTTCTGTTGTTCCCCGGGGACCAAAAAGCCCACTGGTGTACTACACGAGCAACGAGGGCAACGCGCTCGACCAGCAGGTGTGGGCGGTCGCGCTTGATGGTTCGGGGAAGCGGCGGATCACCGAAGCGGCGGGCGTGCATAAGGTCGCCTTCGCGGACGGGCACGCGGTCTTCACCGACACGCACTCCGACCTCCAAACACCGCCAGCGATTGATCTTTGCAGCGCACGCGCCAGCGCAGAGGCTGCCTGCACCAACATCTGGAAGGCCTCGGTCGCGGCCGGACGGCCTGTGCGTGCTCCGCAGATTTTGACGCTGAAAGCAGCAGACGGCAGAATGACGACCTATGCAACGCTTCTGCTGCCCGAGGGCGCAGCTGCCGGCAGCGTACCGCTGATTACCAATCCATACGGCGGTCCCGGCTCGCAGTCTGTGCGCAACACCTGGGGTGGGGAAACCTTTCTCTTCGACCAGTTGCTGGCCGAGCACGGCTTCGCCGTGCTGCACGTGGACAATCGCGGCATGGCCGGGCGTGGCCGGGAGTTTGAGCAGGCGGCGTACCACGACTTCGGCAGGGTGCAGCTGGCTGACCAGCTCGCCGCCATCGACCAGGTTCTGGCGCGCTACCCGCAACTCGATCCCCAGCGCCTGGGCTGGTGGGGATGGAGCTGGGGCGGAACTTTCACGCTCAATGCTCTGACGCATTCAACGCGGTTCCGCGCCGGGGTGTCCGTCGCGTCGGTTATTTACTTTCGTTTGTACTACTACATCTACACGGAGCGGTACCTGGGGCTGCCGGTTGCCGAAGCCGGCGAGCCGGCCGAAACAGCCGTGTATGACGCCGCGGCCGTGCAGCGAACAGCCGCCATGTTGCATGGTCGCCTCCTGATTGCGCATGGGACGGGCGACGACAACGTGCACATGGAAAACACCATCCAGTTCGTGCAGAAGCTGATCGACGCGAACGAGCGCTACGACCTGCAGCTGTACCCACGCAAGACGCACTCGATCGCCGGCCCGGAAGCGCGCACGCAGCTCTTTGAACGGATTCTTGCGCAGTGGGAGCAATACCTGAAGCCGGCAGGCGACGCCCCCGTCGGGCAGTAGGCTCGCGTCTCCACAACGACGGCGACCTGCGTTCTCCCTCCAGCTTGCCAGGGATGCGCTTCGCTCCGGATGACGGCGCTGCGTTTTAGCTGGGGCTCGGAGCCGCCCTTAGCCGGCCGGGGTTGCGTGGGCAGGGGGTTTACTGCTGCTGAGCGGCGCGAACTGCGCGGTGTCGGCGTCGTAGCCATGGATTTCGCCCGAGGCGATCGAGTACACCCAGCCGTGAAGGCGCAAGCGCCCAGCGGCCAGAGCCTCGGCCACGGGCGGATGCGTGGCGATGTGTGCGAGCTGGGCCAGGACGTTGGCGCGAATCAGCGCATCGAGCTGCACTGTCTCGGGTGCGCCGGCGTGCTCGAGCAGCACGGCGTCGCGGGCGCTCTCGGCGAACTGGAGCCAGCGCGCGACCGCGGGCAGTTTCGTAAGCTCAGACTCCCCGCGCAGGATGGCGGTCATGGCGCCGCAGCCGGAGTGGCCGCAGATCACAATGTCGGGGATGCTGAGAACGCAAACCGCGTACTCGATGGAGGCGGCAACGCCGCCCGGCATCGACGAGTGCGGGGGCACGATGTTGCCTGCGTTGCGGACAACAAACAGCGAGCCCGGGCCTTGCTGGGTGAGCATCTCGGGGATGACGCGGGAGTCGGCGCACCCGATAAACATGGCTCGCGGCGACTGGCCGCGCGCGAGTTGCTGGAAGAGCTCTTCGCGTTCGGGGTGGATGTCGCGCTGAAAGCGAAGAACGCCGTCGATGATAGCTTCCATACCCTTGAGCTTACTGCGCCGGGCCGCTCGCGCGCAGCCGGGCGAGCGGGGGTCTTGGCGCAGGCAATCTGTGCCCCGATTGCTTGGTCAGGGCTTGCTTTTTCCTCGAAAGGCGGCAATATCCCATGCGCGGGGGTAAGTCAGCAGGCCTTTGTGCGCGTTGCGAGAGAAATATCGAGTCGTGCACCGGACAGATCGGTACAGCAACGCACACGGGCCTCCAGTAGCTATGAGAATCGTCGAGCCCTGGGTGTCCCGGTAGTCCCGCGTACGTCATGATGGCGCGATGCACCTTTGCGCAAGGTGCTCACCCCAGCCACTGGGGGTTGCGGGCAGTGGCGTCGGCGTCGGTGTTGGTCTTGAAGCGTTCGTACTTGCCGGTCATGGCGGCCTCGCGAGTGCGTGCCAGCAAGGCAGCGGTCTGCTCGCCGGTGAGCGGCGTAAACGTGCGGGCAGCCTCAAGCGCCTGATCAAGAATCGCGGGCTTGTCGATGCCGGTGATGACGACCGCAACTGGCTGCGTGAGGCTGTAATGCAGCATCTCGGTAGCCTCTGCGGTATTGCTCCTGAGGATCGGCCCGCCGCCAAAGGTCTTCATCGCCAGCACCGCGATGCCCTGCTGGTTCGCCACCGGCATTACTTCCTTGGCAAAGGAGCGGAAGTGCGCGTCCATGACGTTGATGGGCATCTGCACGGTGTCGAAGTGGAAGTCATGCTGCCGCGCGACTTCGAGCATGCGCAGGTGCACCGCGGGGTCCTTGTGGCCGGTAAAGCCGATGTAGCGGATCTTGCCCGCCTGCCGTGCGGCGACCGCGGCCTCAATGGCGCCACCCTCGCCGAAGATGCGGTCGGGGTCTTCCATGCGGATGACTTCGTGGAACTGAACCAGGTCAATCATGTCGGTGTGGAGGCGGCCCATCGACTCTTCGAGCTGCTGGTTATAGGACCTGGCGGTGCGGCCGTCCATCTTGGTCATGAGGAAGACCTTGTGCCGGTAGCCGTCGCCGAGCGCCAAACCCATGCGAACTTCGCTGATGCCTCCGTTGTAGTCCCAGGAGTTATCCATAAACGTGATGCCGCGGTCGATCGCGGAGCGGATCAAGGCGATGCTCTCGGCCTGGGTGGGCTGCGTGCCAACATTGGCGCCGCCCAGCCCGATCGCGGAAACGCGTTCGCCGGTTTTGCCGAGCTCACGATAGATCATCCCGGGCGCCTCCGGGCGGGCGCTTGCGCTTGCAGCCTGAGCCGTAGCCTTGGCCGTGGCGAAGCTACTCGCGCCGGCAGCAGCGGCGGCGCCCGTGGCAGCGGCGGACTTGAGAAAGTCTCTACGTTCCATGCGCGGCATTCTATCGCTATCGGCCCCGACTGTGCACTGGCCTTGGCGAGCGCGGGATGGTGCTTTCTGCGCCTGCGCCGTATCCTTGGCAGGCACATGGACCGTCGACCTCCACCCGCAACGCCCGCCGCGCCTGCCGATGGTTCGCTGGTCCGCGCTCGCTGGGACCTGGGCCCCGACACCGAAATCCTCGTGCTGTCCGACGGCGTGGCCCGCTTCGATGGGGGAGCGATGTTTGGTGTGGTGCCCAAGACACTGTGGAGCCGCGTCACAGCGGCTGACGACGAAAACCGCATCGCGGTCGGGCTGAATACGGCAGTGGTGCGGACCAAAACCAGCACCGGCGTGCGCACGGTGGTCATTGAAACCGGCTTCGGCGAGAAGCTCCCGCCCAAGCTCGCGGCCATCTACGGTGTGCAGGCGCGGCTGCCGGAGGCCTTTGCCGCTGCCGGCATTCCCCTCGCTTCGGTCAACACCGTCATCAACACACACCTGCACTGGGACCACTGCGGCTGGAACACCCGGTTCTTTGACGGAGGCGTGCGCGCGACCTTTCCGCACGCACAGTACTTCGCGCACGCCGGCGAGATCCGGCATGGCCGCGCGCAGCTGGAGCGCGACGGCATCTCCTACGTCGCAAACAACTACGAGCCCCTGCTCGCCAGCGGCCAGATGCAGCCGTTGTCGGTCCGGGAAGGCGAGGTGTACGAGCTCGCGCCCGGGATTGCTGTTGAGCTCTACCCGGGTCACACGCGGCAGCTGATGGCCGTACACATCCGGGACAGCGCGAGCGGCAAGCAGGCCTGCTACATCTCGGACCTCCTGCCGACCACCGCGCACCTGCCGCTTGCCTGGACGCTGGGTTTTGACCTGGACCCGGTGCGCACGATCGCCGAAAAGAAACGCTTCTACACGCAGGCGATCCGCGAGGGCTGGCTGGTGCTGTTCACCCATGACAGGCAAACGCCCGGGGCTTACCTGCAGCCCGAGGGGCACGGCGCCAAGCTGCTCGACGTACCGCATCCTGGCCTGCAACCATGAGAGTGAGCATGCCAGAGCGAACCGCGATCGACCCCGAACTGCGCCGCTTTCTCGACGACCAAATGGTGGCTGCCCCAGGGCCGGTCCGCAACCCCTTCGACGCCCGAAGCCGCATGGAACGGGCCCTTGCGAGCCGGGCGACTATCCCGGGCCTGCCCAATGGGGTCACCACGGCGGATCACTATCTCGAACGCGAAGGTACGGGGCTGCGCCTGCGCGTTTACACGCCGCCGCCGCCGGTCCGGGAGCCCTCCCCGGTCCTCGTCTACCTGCACGGCGGGGGTTGGGTGGCCGGCTCAATCGAGACCCACGATCCGTTTTGCCGCCTGCTGGCTTTGCTGGCCGGCATCACCATTGTGTCTGCCGACTACCGGCTTGCGCCCGAATACCCTTACCCGGCCGCGCTCGAGGACACGGTGCGCGCCCTGGAGTGGACAGTGGCCCACGCGGAAAGCTGGGGCGCCAGCCCGGAGCTTTTGGCGCTCGGCGGGGACAGCGCCGGGGCCAACCTGGCCGCAGTGACCGCAAACCGCCTGGCAATGGACCGCAAACCGCCAAAGCTGCTCGCCTTGCTGCTGCTGTACCCGGTCACGGACCATCCCAGCGCCGGGCACGCGTCCTATGCCCAGAACGCAACCGGGTACGGGCTGGAGGCAGCGAGCATGCGCTGGTACTGGGAGCAGTATGCCGCTGGCATCTCGCCCGAGGATCCGGCGATCTCACCCCTGCGCGCGCCGGTGCAGCTGCCCCTGCCGCCGGCCCTGGTCGCGACTGCCGAATATGATGTGCTCCGCGATGAGGGGCTTGCGTACGTACGCAAACTGCAAACCGCCGGCACGGTGGTGACGCACCTGCACGCGCCGGACATGCACCATGACTTCCCGGTAAGCCCGGCGACCGTAGCGCGCTTTTCGCAGAGCCACGCAGCCCTGGCCGAGGTAGCAGCCTGGCTGCGCGGCAGATTCAACGGAAAGCTGAAGTAGAAAGGGCCTGCGCCGGTTCGCGGGCCCTTCTGCGGCAGCTGTTTACTTGTCGCCGTGGTTGTGGCGGTGTTTCTTCTTGTGGGCGGGCGGCTGCGGTGCTGCGGGTGGGGGTACGGGCGCGGTAGTGCCGCCTCCGTTTCCGGTCCCGCCGCCCCCGGTC
>CALMAN010000134.1:0-24831 GCA_937859835.1 uncultured Acidipila sp.
GCGCTGCCCACGTCCTGGCCGACCTGGACGGGCGCATCGACGCGGTGCTCGATGCCGGCCCCACCGAGCACGGGCTCGAATCGACGGTGGTCGACGCCTGCGAGGATCCATGCCTGGTGTACCGCCCCGGAGCCGTAACTCTCGAGCAGCTCGCGGCGGTTTGGCCGGGCGTCCGGATGTATGAGGGCAGCCGGCCGCTGCCTGGCACCATGCCGTCGCCAGGGCTGGGGTTACGGCACTATGCGCCCCGCGCCAAGCTGCTTCTTGTTGCGCAAGGGCCGCGGCAGGCGGAGCGCTTTCTGGACGCCGTAGCGGGGGCAGGGGAGGGAACCGGAGTTCTGCTGCCCCGGGATTTTCTCTCTCCGCAGCAGGCCCGCGGCCTGTCGCCCCAGCTCACGACCTTTCCCTGGGGCAGCTGGGGCGAGCCCGGAGAGCTTGCGCACCGGCTCTTTGATGGCCTGCGCATGCTCGACAAGGCAGGCGTGGAGCGGATCGTCTGCGCCCTGCCGCCCGAGGAGGGCATCGGCGCCGCGCTCTGCGACCGGCTGCGCAAAGCCGCGCACTCGGCGTAAGCTACTCGCTGTCCACTACTTTATGCAGATACTTTATGCATCGCTTGAAGATCAGCTGGCGGGTGCTATTGCGTACTTTCAAGCTGTGCTGGTCGAACCACTCCAGCACACCCTCAATGCGCTCCCCATCTTCCAACACAAATACCAGGAGGGGCTGCGGTTGTATCTGCTTCTGGAAATACAAAGCTTCGGCATGGCGCCCGGCTGCAGTGGAGGCGCGCCCTAGCGCCGCGCGGCCCTCGTGCTGGGCCAGGGGTGCGGCGCCACGCAGCCTCCGGGGTGCGGCCAGCCGGCCGGCCAGGTTCTCAGGCAAACGTGGCCGCACCAGTTTGCGGGGGCCGGCCGGCTGCAGGGACTCCTCAAGCAGCGCGGCATTCTTGGGGGAAGAGGGGACTCCATACGCCGGGGTGGGAGAAAGATCGAGCAGCTTGGTCCCTTGCGCCATAGGCAAACACTGTTTCCGGGGCAGGAGCCGGCCGCCAGGAAGGTATGCAGCAGCACCAACGCCGTCCACGATTGCCGACCGGTCCGGAACCCGGATTTCAAATGGATTTGTTCTCAACATACTAGACCGCGGGTCGAGAGCGCGTAAAGGGAACCGAGCCACTCCCGGCCGGGTACAGCTTCAGCGCAAGCCGCCCTCCATACGGGCAGCCTCACGAAGCGCGCCGGCCATGCCGTCGAGCGAAAGGGACCGCAGCAGGTTACGCCGCATCCCGGAGTCCACCTCATCAACCGCCCGCAGAGCGGCTTCTACCCAGGCAAAAGGGGCGTCCTGGGCCAGGGCTGCGAGCTCGGCGGCGAGATCAAGGTTGCGCACCATCGCCGGCTGCGCAGACTGGAACAGGAGCAGGTCGCGCAACAGGCTTCCAAAGCTCCGCAGGAGCGCCGCAGTCTTTTCCTGCCCTTCAGCGCCGGCGCGAAAGGTTTCCGTCATGCGGAAGAGCGCGCTCCAATCTGGCTCGCGCAGGGCGGTGCGCAACAGCAGCAGCGCCGCAGCCCGGCTTTCCAGGTAGCCGGGCAGATCGAAGCCGAGAGCGGCTCCCGGCGCCCCATCGCACAAGCGGGCAACAAGCGCACGCTCACCCGATTTCCAGGACGGGCGGCGCGCGGCCAGCAACGCTTCCAGCTCCGCAACCGCAAGCCTGCCCAGGGTAAAGGCTGCGGTACGCGACCGAATCGTCGGCAGCAGCTCCTGCGGATTGGCGGAAAGCAGCAGCAGGGTGGCATGCGGCGGCGGCTCTTCGAGCACCTTGAGCAGGGCGTTCGCGGCTTCCTTCATCAAGGCGCTGCTCGTAAAGATGTAAAACGACCGGCGCGCCTCGGCAGGCATCCGGTACACCTCGCGGAGGACGGTCCGCACCTGCCCCAGCTTGATCAGCAGCTGTGGGGGGTCGGGCGGGATCACCAGCACATCCGGATGGGTTTGCACGAGGATGCGGGTGTCTTTCCTGTCGGCTTCGCGCAGCTCTTCGCGGGCGACGATCGCCTCGGCGACGCGCTCGCGCAAAGGTGCCGCGGCCGCGATCCGCCGGCAGTTCGCGCACTCGCCGCAAAAATCGGGCAGCCCATCCCCGGTCGGCGGCGGAGCGAGGCAGTTGGCTGCCTGGGCCAGCATCAGCGCCAGGGTGTACTTGCCCACACCCCGCGGCCCGCTCAGCAGCAGCGCGTGCGGCAGCCGGTCGGCGCGGAGGCTTTCCCGCAGCAGCTCCACGGTACGCGCGTTGCCAAGCAGGTCCCCGAAGCCCATGCCTCAACCTAGCAGACGCGCGCCTTGGGTCATCCCATCGCCGTGCAGGGGCGCGCGGTGCTCGCGCGATTGCTGCTGCTGCATCTGCTGGATTTCAAGCAGCGGTGAGGCGGGTGGGGGCGGCTCCTGTGCCTTTTCGACCATGACCGACCATTCTTCAGAGATCGGCATCTCGCGGTCGAGCGCCGGCAGCTCGTCAAAGGCATCCACCTGGACGGCAACGTAGAGCTCGCTCGACGTGCGGCCCCGGTACATGCCGTGCGTCGGCGGGACGTCCGCATAGTCGCGCCCCAGCGCGGTGCGGATATGGCGGTCGTGCGTCAGCAGGTTGTTGGTTGGGTCGAAGCCGACCCAGCCCAGGTGCGGCAGAAATGCTTCGACCCAGGCATGGGTGGCATCGGGCAGCGACTGGTCGTGACCCGCGCCCACGTCAGAGGCCCGCTGGTACAGGTAGCCGCTCACGTAACGGCACGGGATGCCGAGGGTGCGCACGAGCGCAATCATGGTGTGGGCAAAGTCCTGGCATACGCCCTCGCGCGAGGTGATGGCTTCATCGATGGGCGAGTCCACGCGAGTCGATCGCGGCACGTACCGGAAGTACTCATACAAGCGCTTGTTGATTTCGCGCACCAGCATCAAGGGGTCATCGCGCCGCGTCACGTCGAGCTCCTTCGCCAGCCCGAGCAGCGCGGCCGAGGGCACGGCGAACTCGCTCGGCAGCAGCATCTCCCAGTAGTCGCCCTCGCTGACAAGTGCGTCCAGTTCGGCCCAGGCCGAGGGCGCCAGGAAGTGCGGCACAAAGGCCAGTGACTGCTGCTCGACGAGCGACTCGGCGATGATGACCAGCTGCGAGTGATCGCCGGGGATGTTGAAGTGCTGCACGTTGTTGCCGAGGTGATCGCGGTAGGAAAACACGCGGCAGCGCGGACTCACTGAGAGCGAAAACTGGAGGCAGCGCTGGTTTGAGTCGGAACGCGGGTGCATGCGTGTTTCCATCACGCTTTCGCTTACCGGCCGCTCGTAGACAAACTTTGTCAGGTGGCGCACAGAGTAGAACTTCATCGTCTTCGGCACCCTTCCAGCATGCGCTTACATAGCCAGCGCGGTCTGCACAGAGTAGTGAATATAGTCGCGGTAAAGGACGTTGTGGATCTGCCGGCACTCCCGCATGACCATGCCCACATACTCGCCGACCCCACCCTGGAGCACATCCGTGATCTCAACAAAGCGCAGCGCGGCCTGGAGCCGGCCCGCGACCCGTACCAGCTCCTGCGGAGCCAGGCGGCCACTTTCCTGCTCAAGGGCCAGCAGCGCCTCGCGCAACCGGTCGACCGAATAGCGGACCGAGTGAGGGAAGTCCTTGTTGAGCAGGAGGAACTCGACGATCTGCGATTCCGTCAGGTCGGCCGTGTACACATTGCAGTACGCTTCAAACGCGGTGCAGGAGCGCAGCAATCCCATCCACTCCAGAAACATGTGGCTCCCGGCCGGTGTTTCTTCACTCGGCGAGGCAGGGGCCGCGCCAAGCTCGTAGGCAGAAAGCAGCGCCGCGATCGACGACGCACGCTCGATGGAGCGGCCGACCTGGATAAACAGCCAGCCCTCGCCATGGCTCATGGTTGTATCCGTCACGCCTTGGAACAGGTGCAGGCCGTCGAGCACGGCGGAAAGAAAGTCCTCGGGCTGCTGCGACTCGGCGGATTGCCGCCCGTTGGTCACCAGGTGGAAGAGCCGGTTCAACTGCAGCCACTGCTCCGAGGAGATTTCTTCGCGCACCTGCCGCGCGTTTTCCCGTGCGCTCGCGATACAGGACTTGATGGAGGCTCCGTTTGACTCGTTGTGCGTCAGGGTGTGCACCAGGGCGTACGAGTCGCCGTCCCACTCGTCCACCCTGCTGCCCAGGGCCAGCAGCAGCCGGCGCCAGCGTGCGTCTTCGCTGGTGCTGGAAGGATCAAGCGTCATGGAAAAGTTCACGTCAAGCATCCGCACGGTGTGCTCGGCACGCTCGAGATAGCGGCTCATCCAGTACAAGCTATCGGCTACGCGAGAAAGCATGGGTGTCTCTCCAGGCAGTTAGTCATCGAGTACCCAGGTGTCCTTGCTGCCGCCCCCCTGGGACGAATTCACAACCAGGGATCCTTTGGGAAGCGCGACTCGCGTCAGTCCGCCGGGCACTACCGACACCTTGTCGCCGTAGAGGATGTACGGCCGCAGGTCCACATGCCGCGGCTCGATGCTGGTGCCCGAAGCATCGGCCTGCATCAGGCAGGGTGCACGGGAAAACTCAAGCGTTGGCTGGGCGATGTAGTTCCGCGGATTGGCTTCAATGCGCCGGGCAAAGTCTTCGCGCTCAGCCTGGCTCGCGTGCGGACCGATCAGCATGCCGTAGCCGCCGGACTCCCCCACCGCCTTGACAACCAACTTATCGAGGTTGGCCAGCGCGTGCTGCCGGTGCTTGGCGTCGGTCATGAGAAAGGTTTCTATGTTTTCAAGAATCGGCGCTTCGCCCGAATAGTACTTGATGATCGCGGGCACATACGCGTACAGGGCTTTGTCATCGGCCAGCCCCGTTCCAAACGCGTTGGCAAGCGTTACATTGCCCGCCCGGTATGCATTGAAAAGGCCCGCCACG
Organism: uncultured Acidipila sp.; assembly: GCA_937859835.1. Taxonomy (GTDB): domain Bacteria; phylum Acidobacteriota; class Terriglobia; order Terriglobales; family Acidobacteriaceae; genus EB88. The sequence continues at coordinate 4,955 of CALMAN010000134.1, forward strand.
CCGAGGATCGAGTCAGCGCGGAAGGCGAGCGGGTCGATGAAGTCGTCATCGACCCGGCGGTAAATCACGTCCACGCGCTTGAGCCCGGCCGTGGTGCGCATGTACACCACATTGTTGTGGGTGATCAGGTCACGGCCTTCCACTAACTCAATGCCCATCTGCCTGGCCAGATAGGTGTGCTCAAAGTACGCCGAGTTATACACGCCGGGGGTCAGGAGCACGATGGTCGGCTCGGGCCGGCCTTCGGGCGCAAGCGAGCGCAGCGAGGCCAGCAGCACCTGCGGGTAGTGCTCGATCGGCCGAACCCCGTATTCGCGAAAGATGTTGGGGAAGGTGCGCTTCATCACCCGGCGGCTCGAAAGCATATAACTCACGCCGCTCGGCACGCGCAGGTTATCCTCAAGCACGGCAAAGCTGCCGTCATTCAGCCGCAGCAGGTCCGTTCCCGTCACGGCGATGTACACGTTGCGCGGCACCTGCAGCCCGCGCATTTCGCGGCGAAAGTGTTTGCAGGAGTACACGATCTCGCGCGGCACGGTGCCGCTTTGCAGGATCTTGCCTTCGTGATACACGTCGGCGAGAAATTGATTCAGCGCCGTGATGCGCTGGATGAGACCTTTCTCAATGGTGCGCCACTCTGCGCCGGTGATGATGCGGGGCAGCAGGTCGTAGGGAAAGATGCGCTCCGTGCCTTCCTTCCGACCGTACACGGTAAAGGTCACGCCCTGGGTAAAAAAGCTGGTATCCGCTGAGTGCTTTCGGCGCAGGAGCTCCTCGGTCGGCAGGGAACGGAAGGTGTCCAGCAGCAGCCGGTACTGCGGCCGGATCTCTCCTTCGGCCGTAAACATTTCGTCGTACGCGCCGCCCAGAAAGTAATCGCGCAGAAACGGATCCGCAAAGCGTGGCGCGACCGCACTCACGCCGTGTTCCCAAGAGACCGCCCCGGCTCATCCAGCCAGTCGGAGATCACGGTGAAGTGCGTCAGCCTCGCAATGCCGAATGAGGTCGTGAGCGCAACATCGGAAGCATCCCGGCCCGTGGCCATCAGCACTCGACCCAGGCGCGGGCGATTGTGCCGGGCGTCGCAGGTCCACCAGCGCCCGCTGAGATACACCTCAAACCAGGCGCTGAAATCCATCGGCGACGAGGAGCGCGGCACACCGAAGTCGCCCAGGTAGCCCGTAGCATAGCGGGCCGGGATGTTTAGGGCCCGGCACAGCGTGATCGCCAGGTGCTGGAAGTCGCGGCACACGCCGGTTCGCTCCGTGTACACGTCAAGCGCCGTCTTGGTGGAACGGGCAAAGCTGTAGCCGAACTGCACGATGCGGTGGACATAGGAGATCACGGCCTGCACGCGCGACCAGCCCGGGGTCATCGCCCCAAACAGGTCGGCCGCAATCGCGGACATGCGATCAACCTCGCAATAGCGACTGTTGAGCAGAAACTGCAGAACCTCATCGGGCAGGTCCTGCACCGGCATCTCCTGCGCCCGTCCGTCCGCCTCGTCCTCGACCCTGCCCAGGCGCAGCTCTGTGGTGTTGAACAGGCGCAGCGTACCCGCCGGTGCGTACAGGCGCGAACAGCGGTTGCCGAATGAGTCAATGTACTCGCGCACGTGCAAGGCAGGATCGGTGCGGAGGGTGTCCGGCAGCAGCAACTCCCCGTCTCGCGAGGGGTGCACATGTAACAGGGCAATGAGCGCTACGGGAACAGGAATATCGAAGCGAATGTCGTACCCGAGGCGAACGTGCACAGTGCGATGTCCTCCGTGTGCGATACCGGCCCGAGTCGGTAGCCTTGAACCCGGCGCATGTGTGCTAAGACTGTAACAGGTGTGTGAACCGGCGCAAGCAGCTTCCATAGCCGCCATCGAAGGCAGGGAGGGGGACTCCGGATGACGTACTGTCTCGGCATCAAGACACATGAGGGCCTGGTGATGGCCTCGGACTCGCGCACCAACGCCGGCTACGACCAGGTGAACGTTTGCCGCAAGCTGTATACGCTCGTCACCCCCGGCGAGCGCGCGTTTGTCATCCTTACCAGCGGCAGCCTGTCGATCACCCAATCCGTGACCACGCTGCTGCAGGACGAGTACCGCCAGGGCCGCGGCCTCGCCATGGCCTCGAACATGTATGAGGCAGCGCGCGCGGTCGGCGCCTGCGTCCGCACCGTTTCTGACCTGGACCGCGACGCGCTCGCGAAAGACGATTACTCCTTCAACATCCATCTGCTTCTGGGCGGCGAGGTCCGCGGGGGCGAGCCGGAGCTGTACCTGATCTACCCGCAGGGCAATCCCATCTGCGCCACCCAGGACTCGCCCTACCTGCAGATCGGCGAAGTCAAGTATGGCCGGCCGATCCTTGACCGGGGCATTGATGCCCGCTCCACCTCGCTTGACGCCGCGTCAAAGTACGCGCTCTTGAGCATGGACGCGACCATGCGGTCCAACGTGACCGTCGGCCCCCCGGTAGAGCTGCTCCAGTACCGCCGCGGCAGCCTGCAGTTTGACCATTACCGCCGTTTTTCAGCCAGCGACCCCGAGCTGGACCTGATCCACGGGCGCTGGGAGCAGGCCCTCCGCCGCGTCGTGGAAGACCTGCCGAATATCCGCTTCGGCGGGGAGCCGGCCGGCAGCCCAGCCTAGACGCTCCGCTCAGTCAAGGCAAAGGAGCTTGCATCTTCCGCAACCGGGTAGGTGGGGGCGCACGCACCCCCGGCGCCACCCGCGCTCGGCCGCTGATCGGCGTTAGAAAGGCGCGACGCGGAGCCGGGGCCGAAACGCGCGTGCATGCCGGCGTGGCCGGGCGCGATTTGTCCACCGCACGCTTGTTCCTCTCACGGTACCAGCAGCAGGGCCGTCGCTGCTTACGGGCCCATCAGCAGGGCCGTCGCCGCTCCCGAGGGAAGCAAGGTCTGCCGTAGTGAACAAACGCCGTGCAGCCGAGGCTTTTTCGCTTCCGGCTTGAGGGAAGGAAGCAGCATCGAGGAGGGAAGCTTTCTTGTTCCGACACCTTTCGTGTCTGATAACGCATATTCTGTTGCTTAAACACGCAATCCCTCCTGAGAACAAACCTGCAGAGCTTCCACAAGGACATTCCCGCGCGCGCTCGGACGCAAACCCCGCTAGCTGCGAGACTGTTGCCGGCCTTTGGCCGAAGCTGTGAAGCTTCTCCTGAAGAGGCCCCGCAACTCCGCGAGCAAGCTCCTAGAACAGTTCGGCACGCCCCCAAACGAGAAAGCGCCCGGCCGCCAGCGCCGAAGCGAGGCCGCGGCAAGTTCCCGGTCAAAGATCGCGGCTTTACCGGGCAGCCTTTGGGCGGCCTGCAGGCAGGCCACGTTCTCACCCAGCAGACAGGAACCCGTTCGGAACAGGGTTGCTTCTGGCTGCTTTCACCCCCTCCTGCCGACAACGCTGCTGCGCGCGCAGCGCTGCCTGTTGAGAAAGCAACCGCACGGCTGGTGTAGCCTCACGCAGGGGCATCTCGCCGACGCAAAGCAAGGAAAGGAAGCACCCTGTGGTGTGTCGCGCTTGTTTGTTGGTTCTTCTGCTTTTCGTGCCCGGGGTGTGGGCCCAGGCACCCGTAGCAGCCTGGGGCGGCGTGCTCCGGAACCAAGCCGATCAGCCTCTTTCCGGTGCAACCATCACGCTCAGCGCCGGGAGCGCTCGGGCCAGCACCGTGACCTCCGCGCAGGGCTCGTTTGCATTTCCCGATCTCGCGCCCGGCACCTGGACGTTGTCCATCACGTGGCAGGGCCGTACCACTCCTACGGCTACCCGCATCCTCATTCCTGCCCAGCCCGCCCTGGTCACGCTGACGCTTTCCGGCGACACCGTGATCCTTGCATTGCCGTCCACCGAGGCCGCCCCGGCGCGCTCCGGGGGCGAACAGTTGGGGAGCAAAGCCGTCAGTGAGATCCCGCTCAACAAGCGCGACCTGAGCCAGATCCTGCTCCTGGCCGCCGGCACTGCCACCGATCCTTCGGGCGCGGTCAACTACACGCAGCAGTTCGCCATCAACGGCCAGCGCGGCGTGGAGGCGACCTTTGCGCTGGACGGCGCCGACACCAGCGACCCGGAAGTAGGCGGCGGCACCTTTTCAAACTTCAACGTGGACGCGGTACTGGAGCTGCAATCCTTGTCCGGGGTCATGCCCGCCGAGGTCGGCCGCGGCGCGTCCGGGTTGACCAACGTCGTCACCCGCTCCGGCACCGATGGCGTCCATGGTTCTGTGTTCGAGTTTCTACGCAACTCCGCCCTCGATGCGCGCAACTACTTTGACTTTTCCTCCCCCGCTAACCCGGGACGGATTCCGCCGTTCAAGCGCAACGAGTTCGGCTTTACCAATGGCGGCCCGGTGCTGCTGCCGCGCGGCTACGATGGCCGCGGCAGGACCTTTTACTTCGTCGAGTACCAGGGCTTTCGGCAGATCCTCGGCACCACCCAGAACTTTGCCGTACCCACCGCTCAGGAGCGGTCCGGTGTAGACACCACCGCGTTCCCCGGCGACACCTTGCAGGTGCCCGTTGACGCCGCCATTGCCGGCGTTCTTGCCCGGTATCCCTTGCCCAACCTGCCCAGCGGCACCTTTGGGCCGCATACGTATGCCACGTCCGCCCGCGTCGTCACCGATGCCGACCAGTTTTCCGTCCGGGTCGATCACCGCATCCGCGCGAAGCAGCAGCTTCTCGGCCGCTTCACCCTGGACAATCTGACCGGCCCGGTGACCAACCCCGACCAAACTGTGCTTGACCCCTCCTTCGGGGTGGAGTACGTCGACCGGCAGCGCAACGGCGTGCTCACCTGGACCGGTACACCGTCGCCCCGGCTTCTGCTTGAATCGTCGATCTCCTTTACCCGCACCACCCCGTCCTTCCCGACCGCAGACAGGACCGACCCCGCGATCAAGTTCAACGATGGGCTTTACGAAGCCTTCAATGCCCCGGCCGGCTCGGTGATCCGCGCCTTCGGGAACCTTTTCCAGGCCCGGCAGAACGTGTCCTACACGACAACGATCCACAGTTGGAAGGCAGGCGCCGAGCTTCGCCTCAATCGCGATACCACCTACTTCGGGATCTCTCCCAATGGTGAGTACGACTTCGGCGGTGGCACGGCGTACTCGCCGGTGGCGATCCGCTCGCAGTCCGGCGCCCACGATGTTCTGCCGGGCGCGCCCCTGCCCGATACCCTCGCCGCGTTGCTGACCGGCAGTCCCTTCACCTACACGGTGGCCGTCGCCCCGTCGTACTTCTCGAACGGGCAAAGTATCGGGGCCGCCGCCATCAACCGCAACAACCTAAACCTCTACGTGCAGGACACGTGGAAGGCTACCCGGAAGCTGGTGATCAACTACGGCCTTCGCTATGAGCTGTACACCCCCATCGCCGAGCGGGCCCATCGCACCTCCGGCTTCTACCCCACCCCGGATGGAGGCCAGGAGGCACTCATCAACCCCCATCCCGCGTACCGCACCAACATGAACAACTGGGGCCCGCGCGCTTCGGTGGACGAGCGTTTCACGGAGCACTTCCGCGGTCACGCCGCCGCGGGGCTTACCACCATCCCGGTCAATATCTGGCAGGACAATGACCTGACCGGCGGACTGCCCTTTGTTCTGTACCCGCGCGTTACCGCCGCGCCCGGCGCGCAGGTCCACTACGGTTTCCAGATCAGGCCTTCCGCGCTCCCGCCCGTATACACCCCCGCCGGCCCGGGGGGCGGCACCGACATCTTCGCAAGCGGAAGCACCAAGAATGTTCCCGTCAACACCGTGCTCGACATCAACCGGCTCGAAGCGACGATCGGCAGTCTTTCCGGCGGCCAGTCGTCGCCGCTGAATGTACAAGGCGTCGATCGCGGCTTTGGCAATGCCCTGCTCGGCACCTGGACACTGGGGCTCGAGCGGGAGTTCCTCGGGCTCACCGCCAGCGCTAACTACGTCGGGACCGCCGCGTGGAAGCTCCCAAGGATCTCCTTTCCCAACGCGTTTCCCGGCGCAACGGCCCAGTTCGCGCGCTTCACAGAGTTCAACGCCGCGGGCCTGCCGATCGGCGGCTTCGGCACCGAGTCGCTCGTGACCGCGAACTCGCACTCCTCCTACAACGCCCTCCAGCTTTCCGCCCAGGGAGTTACCCCGCACGGTGGCCCTGGGGTCCAGGCCAGCTATACCTGGTCCAAGTCGATCGACGATACCAGCACCGTTGCCGGGACCTCGGCCACTAGCACCACTGGCGCTATCGCGCAGGCGCCCCCGCAGAATCCGTTTGACACGCATGCCGAGCGGGGCCCGTCCACCTTTGACACCACCCATGCCTTTACGCTGTCACTGACGCAGGACCTGCCACTGCATGAGCTGGCCCTGCTCAACCGCCTGAGCCGCAAGCTGACCGATGGTTGGGAGCTCATCTCCATCTCCACGCTTGCAAGTGGCTCGCCGTTCACCGTGTACTCAGGGCTGCAGCAAACCGGCGCAGGTTCGGCCGGTACCGACCGACCTGACCTCATCGGCAAACCTGCGCTTTCGTCCGGTCGCCGCCCTGCCCGGCAGGATTACTTCGGCCGCGGCGCGAACAATGCTTCGTTCTTCTCAATCCCGGTGGGAGTTCCCGGCGGTACCGGGCCGAACAGCGGGCGGTTCGGGACTCTCGGGCGCGACAGCTTTCGCGGCCCTGCCTTCTACGACTTCGACTTTTCTCTTGTCAAGGACACGCCCGTGGGCCGCCGCGCCTCGGGCAGTGAGCTGATGGACATCCAGTTCCGCTCCGAGTTCTTCAACCTCTTCAACATTGCCGACCTTGGCCTGCCGGCAAATACGCTGCTCGGCTCCGGCTTTGGCGAGATCAACCGCACCGCGGGCTCCTCGCGCCAGATCCAGTTCTCGCTTAAGTTCGCCTATTAAGGTTAGGCCGTTACTCCGGTGTCCCGGCAGCCGGATCGCCGCTGCTTCCCTGTCGTTTTTACATGCTACGATGCCTCCATGCACGTCGCCATCTCGGTTGTGCGTCCTTTCCACGCCGCAAAGATGGCGAACGCCCTGCGCCGGCACGCCGATGTCGATATCTGGACGACCGCGCCCCGCCGCTTCTTCCATCATCTGGATGCAACGGTCCGCACCCACCTGGTGCCGGCTCCGGTTGAGCTGTTCTCCCGGGTCTCCAAACTGCGGCTTCCCCCGGCAGCCTTTCACCATGGCATCGCCTGGTGGGACCGCATGGTTGCCGTCGCCATGCCTCCGGCGGACCTGGTCATCGGCTTTGCCACGCAGGCGCTCTACACCGGCCGGGCAGCACGACGGCGCGGCGGCCGCTTTGCGCTCGACCGCGCCTGTCCACATGTCGACTTCCAGCAAGCGCTGGTGCGCGAAGAAGCTGCCAAGACCGGCGCCGCGTTTCGCCCCGAAGCAAGCTGGTTTCGCGACCGGCAGCTCGCCGAATACGAAACAGCGGACGCCATCCTGGTTCCTTCCCGGTACAGCGCACGGACGTTTCCCGCGCATCTGCAGCCAAAGCTGGTGCTGGCTCCCCTGCTTGGGCGCGCACAGCCCAGGGGCGCGGTCCGCATCGAGCGGAACAGCCCGTTCACGGTAGGCGTCCTCGGCGGCCATCCCTTGCGCAAGGGCTACCTGTACCTGCTGGAAGCCTGGGGGCGGCTCCGGCTGCCGGATGCGCGCCTGCTGATCCGCTCTTCGAGCGACTTCGCCGCGTACCCCCGGCTCGCCGAACTGCTGCGCGCAACGCCCAACGTGGAAATCATCGAATACGTGCCGGACATCGCCGAGTTCTATCAGCGCTGCGACTTGTTTGTTCTCCCCAGCATGGATGACGGCTTTGGCATGGCGCTGTTTGAAGCGATGGCCAACGGTGTTCCGGCCATCGCCACCCGCAACTGCGGCGCGTCGGAGCTGCTGACGGACGGCGTCGATGGGTTGGTCATTGATGCCGGCAACGTCGACCAGCTGTGTCTGGCGATCAGCTCGATGTATGAGCAGGAGGAGCACCGGCAGGCCATGGCAATCGCGGGGCAGGCGATGGTGCAGCGCTTGTCCGCAAACACGCTGTATGAAGACGCCTTGTGCAGCCTGCTTGCACCGCAGCTCACAGTCGCTTGAGCAAGGGGGATCGCCGGCTTTGACGCACCGCTTTTTCATGGACAGCACGTTCTCGGGCGGCGCTCAACTTCAGGAAATCGCACCCCCACCCTGGACCCCGGCGCTCCCTGCCGAGTTCCGCTACCCCTACGATGTGCTCGAGCAGGCCCTGCCCCTGGTTCCTGCCGAGGGTCTCCACTTCTACTTCACCAAGGAGGCCTACTTCCTTCCCGCCTACGGCCGGAACGTCGTGGCTGTGCTTCTCCAGGAAGAACGCTGCAAGGTTCCGGTTTATGGACGCCAGGTGCGCGCGGTGGTTCGGAACCTGCTGTCGCGGCCCTTCCTTGGTTACCGGCCACAGCGGGTGCTCCCGGCCAACTTCACCCGGCTTGAAGCTGTGCTGAGCTTTGAGTTTCTCCGCGACTGGTACACGCACCTCCGGTCCCGGCACGCGTACGCGCGCCCGCCGGCTACTTTGCCCGCCGCGGTTCGCCGCGCCGGCAAGATCATTCGCCTGCCGCTTGGCTACCACAGCCAGGAAGAGCTGCCGCAGGTGCCCATGGCCGAACGGTCCCTCGACCTTTTCTTTGCCGGCCAGGTACGCTACGACATCCCGAAGGGGTCGTACCGGTACTGGACTTCCACCTCCAAGCGTGAAGCGCGCATGCAGCTTTGGGCGGTGCTCCTGGAGCTGGATCGAACCGGGAAATGGGCCATGGACCTGGGCGATATCCGGGCCAACGAGCGGGAAACGGCGGGCGCGACCTACAGCAGCTACTCGGAGAAGATGATGCAGTCCCGCATTTGCGTCGCACCCCGAGGTTCGGTCGCCGACAGCTTCCGCGCCTTTGAAGGCTTGCGCGCCGGCTGCATGGTGGTGGCCAATCCCCTGCCCCGCGACGAGTTCATGTATCCGGAAGCGCCCATTCTTATCATCGATCACTGGCGCGAGATCGGGAGACTGCTGGACCGCTACGCGCACAACATCAACGCCCTGGAAGACTGGCGCGCCCGCAGCCTGGCCTGGTGGCACGATCACCTGCGACCCGAAGTGATTGCCCGCTACCTGGCGCGTGAGTTGAACGAGGCCGGCGCAACCCTGCTGGCCTAGGCGGTCAGGCGGTGCCGCTCCGGCCGGCAAGTGCGGGGATGCGCGAAGAAAGCTTGCTCCACAGCATGCTGCGCAGCTCGTCGACCTGGAAGATCCAGTAGCAGAACGCGGTCAGCACCAGCGTCATCACGGTCGCGATCACGCCCTGCAGCAGGTAGGGCACCGTGCGGATATGGAGGATGGGCCAGAAAAAGAAGGCCGTGCACACACCCATGATCGCGAGCATCTGGTACACGGGCCGGTGATCGAGCTCTGCCTCGCCCGCAAACAGACGGTCGTTCAGGTGCAGGAGATAGAACAGCTGCAGCGTTTCAGAGATCAGCGCCAGCCCAAGGTAGCCCTGAATCCCAAACTGGTGCATCAGCGGGATCGAAAGGATGCTGGTCAAGCCATAGGCAAACAGGGTTTGCCAGGCGATCGACTCCACCTTGTTCGACGAGAACTGAAATTGATACTTGTGCTCCTTGATCGACAGGATGGAGATCGTCAAGCCAAGCACAATACACACGCCGGGCCGGAAGATATGCCCTTTGTGCAGCCAAAGCTGCAGCAGAAGCGGCGTGGCCAGCATGGATCCGAAAGTGACTGGCGGCGTCAGCAGCAGAACCAGGCGCTCTGACAAGGCATACAGCTGGTGGAGGCGCTTCCAGTCCTGCTGGCCGTAGATCAGGGTAATCTCTGCGCTGAGTGAGTTCGTGATCAGGTACAGCACGCGCCGGCTCATCGAGTAGATGGTGCGGGTCACTGAGTACACCACCACCATGTCAGGGCCCAGAAAGCGCTGCATCAGCAGCACTGGGACCTGGTAGGAGAGCAGTTGCGAGCTGGCCAAAAGCATGTACTGCGCGCTCGGCTTGAGCGTGGAACCAAGCGAACCCTTTCGCCAGTAGCGTAGGCTGGGCTTGATCTCCGGGCGGCGGCGGCCCAGGTCGAGGCCAAGATAAGCAGCCAACGAGAGCGTCACCGTAAGCTGCCCAGCTGCGATCACAGGAAAGGGCTGATGGAGCAGCACCAGCGTCACAATCGTTCCCATGCCCAGCAGCTGGTTCAGGTTGCTCCAGTGGGCGCCGCGGTGCGCTTCGCCGAACACCATGAAAGAGCCTGAAAAGAAGCCGAACAGCATGCTCGCCATGATCTGCATGCCCAGCAGATACAAAGTAAGTTGGGCGGTTCTCGGCGGGATCGACAGGTGCAGAAGCGAGGTCAAAGGAACAAGGAAGACCAGCAGCAGCAGCAGCGCCGAACCGCCAAAGGCTCCAAACAAAATGCGCAGCCCGGCGGACTGCACCTCCCGGCACTCCTGCAACTCGCCCCGGTTGTAGTGAATGGTCATCTGCATGTTTGTGTATGTCTGCAGACCGTAGTTAAAGGTGCTGAGGTAGGAGATGGCGGCGCTCAGCGCAACCCACTGCCCGTACAAACTGGTCCCGAGTACGTGCAAAAACGCCGGAGGCAGCAGGAGTTGCTGCAGGATAACCACCAGCTGGTTGGCGTTTTGCGCGGCAAACAGCTTGGCGATCCGGCGGAGACTCATGGTTTCCTGTCAGCGGGCGCAGCGATCCTGAAAAGAAGCGAAAGGGTGACCCCTTCATTCCGGCCAAAGCATCGTCTTCAGCCGATGGAGGGAAAGGAAGTGCCTACATCTTATAGCGGCCTAAATCTTCATCGTTTAGGTTTTCAAGCCAGTTTTTCAGATCTTCAGCGCTGGCCTGGTCGGCCGGACTGGGAATGACCTTTGCGGTACGGAGCACATCTTCATTCACAAAGATCGGGCAGTCGGAACGAAGTGCCAACGCCAGGGCATCCGAAGGCCGCGCATCCAGGGTCACCACCTCACCTTGCTGCCGCAGCCAGATCACCGCAAAGAAGGTGTCATCCCGTAGTTCAGAAACCACGACGCGATCTACCGTCGCATTCAGTCCATGGATCATGTTGCGCAGCAGATCATGGGTCATGGGGCGCGCCGAGGTCGCTTTTTCCACCTCCAGCGCGATGGCGCTCGCTTCAAACAGCCCAACCCAGATAGGCAGGACCGTGTTGCCGGTCAGATCCTTCAGGATCACGATGGGCTGCTGGGTCGAGGGATCCACCATCAGACCGCGAATCTTCATTTCCACTTCCATCGCTACTCCTCTCCTTGCGCCGCCCGGTCCCGATGACTCTCCCTGCTGGGCCCGGTCACAGAGCCTCGCCCACCAGGCTATTGGGGAAAGCGGCCGTCACCCGAACCGGCAGGTACGATCCTGCCGCCGGGCGGATTGGCTGACTGGTCGTAAAATTCAAAGTCTTGTTCTGTGACGTTCGGCCGGTGATCTGCCCGCGCGCATTGGTCTGCCCTTCAACCATCACTTCAAGGGTTTGACCCAGGTGCCGCTCATAGCTGACGCGTTGCTGATCCCGCTGCTGCTCCAGAAGAATCTGGAGGCGGGCCGACTTTTCTTCTTCTCCGATGGAGTCTGCCCTGGTGATTGCAGGCGTATTCGGCCGGGGGGAGTACTTGAAAGCAAACACCGCGTCATACCCGACTTCGGCGAGCATGGTCAGAGTGTCCTCGAAATCCTGCTCCGTTTCACCCGGAAACCCGACAATGATGTCGGTAGTCATGCTGATTTCCCGCCGGGCGGCCTTGATCCAACCAATGCGCTCGAGGTACCACTCCCGGGTGTACTCGCGCGCCATCAGCGCCAAAACATGCGACGAGCCGCTTTGCACCGGCAGATGCACGTGGTCGCACAGGGTCGGTACCGCATCGATCGCGTCCACGATCTCGCGGGTGAAATCCCGCGGGTGCGAGGTGGTAAACCGCACCCGCCGCACTCCGCCGATCTCCCCAACGGCCGCAAGCAGTTCGGCAAAGGTGCGCTTCCCTTCCGGATCCCTGTAGGAGTTCACGTTCTGCCCGAGCAGCTGTATCTCCGAGAAGCCTGCTTCGGCCATCTGCCGGGCTTCCAGAAGCACGCTCGAAGAGGTGCGCGATCGCTCCTTGCCGCGCGTGTAGGGCACCACGCAGTAGGCGCAAAACTTGTCGCAGCCTTCCACGATCGTGATGTACCCGCGATGCGGATTGGAGCGCGCCGTGAACTCGGTAACAAAGGTCTCGTCCGTTTGCCGGTCGTCCAGGCCGGTGATCCGCCCGCGCCCTGCTTCCAACTGCACCAGCATCTCCGGCAGCTTGCGGTAGCTCGCCGAGCCGGACACCAGCGAAACATACGGCGCGCGCTCAAAGATGCGCTCGCCTTCCTGCTGGGCCACACACCCCAGCACCCCGAAGCGCTTGCCTTGCTTCAGCAGCTTCTTGGTGTCGTTGAGCCGGTTGAAGACCTTTTGTTCCGCCTTGTCGCGGATCGAGCAGGTGTTATACAGGATCAGGTCCGCGGCTTCCTCGCTCTGCACCTGGGCATAGCCTTGCTGCACCAGCGTCCCGATGACCTTTTCCGAGTCATGGACATTCATCTGGCAGCCAAAAGTCTCCAGGTAAAACGTTTTCGGCATGCCGGTGGCCATCCTCCCTCCACTATACCAAGCAGCTCCGGCATGCACACGTTACCGACGGAGTGCGGACCGGTTGTCCGTACGCTGTCGCTCTGCCCGTTCGCTATGCTGAAATGCACGCCATGAAAGTTCCTGCCCCGGCGCTCACGCCGCTCGTCTTCGACGACCAGCACAACTGTTTTGGCTGCGGCGCGCACAACCGCATCGGGATGCGGCTGCGCTTTTCTGTCGACGCCGAAGGCGCTGTTTTCTCAAGCGTGCGCTTCCCCGCGCGCTTCCAGGGTCCACACGGCTTCGTCCACGGAGGCGTCATCGCCGCCATTCTCGACGAGGCCATGAGCAAGGCCATCCACGCGGGCGCGCACGGGCAAAAGATCATGGCGCTGACCCGGCGCATGGAAACCGAGTACCTCCGTCCCACCCCACTGGGCGCAGCCCTGACGCTGCGCGGCCAACAGGACCAGGTGCAAGGGCGCAAACACTTCTGCTCCGCCACCGTGACCGATGCTACAGGGCAGCTGCTGGCTCGCGGGGAGGCTTTGTTCATCGCCGTTGCTCGCCAGCCCGAACATAAACATTAGCTTCGGTCCCGGCTGCTTCCCGGAGGGTCTGTCCCTCCGCCGCTCCGGCTCGGAGCTTGCCCCCTTGGACCGCCTTCGGGCAGCTGCTTTGCTTGCCGGACACGAACGGCCGAATGGGCCGGTGCCGCAAGCCCTGTCTGCCTTAGACTAGAAAGAACAGGGAGACGCCAATGAGCGAAGGGAACGGCTACAAGGGAACCACGGGCACGGGATTGCGGCTGAAAGTCGGCCTGGCCGAGATGCTGAAGGGTGGGGTCATCATGGACGTCACCGATGCGCATCAGGCCGAGATTGCCGAGCGCGCCGGAGCAGTTGCTGTGATGGCTCTCGAGCGCGTACCCGCGCAGATCCGCGCCGAAGGCGGGGTGGCCCGTATGGCGTCGCCGACCATCATCCGCGACATCATGTCGGCCTCCTCCATCCCCGTCATGGCCAAGTGCCGCATCGGCCACTTCGCCGAAGCGCAGATCCTGCAGCAACTCGGCGTCGATTTCATCGACGAGTCGGAAGTCCTTACCCCTGCTGACGAGGTGCATCACGTTGACAAGCACGCCTTCACCACGCCCTTTGTGTGTGGCGCGCGCGACCTTGGCGAGGCGCTGCGCCGCATCGCCGAAGGCGCGGCCATGATTCGCACCAAAGGCGAAGCCGGCACCGGCGACGTTGTCCATGCCGTCAAGCACATGCGCCAGATCATGAAAGACATCCGCGCGCTCACGGTGCTGGGCGAGGACGAGCTGTATGTTGCGGCGCGCGACCATCGTGCTCCCCTGGAGCTGGTGCGCATGGTCGGGCAGACGGGAAAGCTGCCGGTGCCGAACTTCTCCGCAGGCGGCATTGCCACGCCCGCGGACGCCGCGCTCGTCCGGCAGTTGGGCGCCGAAGCGGTTTTCGTGGGCTCCGGCATTTTTATGAGCGACTCCTACAACTTCGCTCCGCGCGCGGAAGCTGAAATCCGTGCCCGCGCAATCGTGCGCGCTACCACCCACTACAGCGACGCGGCGATCCTCGCCGAGTGCAGTGCCGAATGCACGGGAGCGATGAAGGGGCTGGCTGTGGCGGCGCTTGAAACCTCCGCGCTTCTGCAAACGCGCGGCGTTTAGGCCGCCCGGGCAGCGGCCGCCGAGGGTCCACATCGTTGCTCCGCAAAGACCGCGACGTAGAAACATAACCTTTGCGCCGCGGCCAAGCCGACATGAGTTCACCTTTCGAGCACGCCGATGATCCCGCTCCCGGTGAGCGGCCGCTCCGCATCGGCGTGCTCGCGCTCCAGGGCGACTATGCCGCCCACGCAGCGGCATTGCAGCGGGCCGCCGAGCAGGGGGCCGAACCAGTCACCCTGGTGCTCGTCCGCCGTCCTGCCGAACTTGCATCCCTGGACGGCTTGATTGTTCCGGGTGGCGAGTCCACGACCTTTCTCAAGTTTCTCGAGCGCGACGGCTTTCTTTCTGCCCTGCAGGCCTTTGCCGGCTCGCACCCGACCTTTGGCACCTGTGCCGGCTCCATCCTGCTTGCGAGCGAAGTGCTGCACCCTGCCCAGCCCAGCCTCGGCATCCTCGATGCCACCATCGAGCGCAACGCCTATGGGCGGCAGAACGACAGCGCCATTCTCCACGCCGACACCGGTCTGGGTGGCCCGCCGCTCGAGATGGTGTTCATCCGCGCCCCCCGTTTCACCCGGGTCGGCGCGGGCGTGCAGGTGCTTGCCGAGCGCGACGGCTTCCCTGCCCTGGTCGAACAAAACACCATCCTGGCTGCGACGTTCCATCCTGAACTCTCTGAAGATCCGCGCGTTCATCGCTACTTCCTCGACAAGGTCCGCGAGCACCTCGGCGCGCGGTAAACACCCTCGGTACGGCTACGAAACCTTTTCCTCAGGAGGGGGTGGCAACGGCGCACGATGCGAGTAAGCTGGATGCTTGGGAGCCGCACATGCCTGCCACTTACACTCCCCGTACCGCGCCACCGGAGCAAGACCGGCGAGACCCTGGTTTTGGCGGCCGGCCCCCGCTCGGCAACCGTCCCACAGGGGGCGGAGGGGACGGCGACAATGGCGATGATCGGCTCCGCAGCCATGGTCCCCGGGAGATGCTTCGCCGCTACCGGATGGGGCTCTGCGTGGTGCTCGCCGGCGATCTCATCTTTTTTCTTTCTCTGGTCAGCGCGTTTTTTGTTCGGCAAAGCACCGGTCACTTCGACGCTGCGGACAACTTTGTCAGCGACTGGCGACCGTTCCCCATCCCCACCGCACTCTGGTTTTCTACCGGCTTCCTGATTCTTTCCTCCGCCACCATCGAATACGGCCGTCGCCAGCTCTTTCAGGAGATGGATGTGATTGAAGAATGGCTGGGCATGGGGCGGCCGATGGCACGGCGTACCTGGCCCTGGCTTGCTGCAACTGCCGGGCTGGGCGGCGCCTATCTTTGCTGCATGTGGCAGGCATGGCGCGAGGTGGCGAGCGAGGGCGTGCACTTTACCACCAGCCCGGACAGCGCATTTTTCTATGTCCTTACCGGCAGCCACGCCCTCCACGTGCTGGTAGGCCTGCTGCTGCTAGCCACCGGCTGCCTGGGCTTATACCGGCTCCGCCGCGTCGAGCAGCGCCAGATCCTGGTGGACTGTGTCGCCTGGTTCTGGCACACGATGGGCGCGTTCTGGCTCCTGCTCTTCGGGCTGCTCGCCTTTACCCGCGCCTGAGTGCCCGGCGCTCGGTTCGCAGGTTCCGCCCCCGACAAAGTGCACGATCTCCAGCCGGTCGCCTTCGGAAAGCGAGGTCACCGGCCAGGCGGAACGCGAAACGATTTCGCCGTTGCGCTCAAGTGCCACACGATCTGCCTGCATGGCCAGCAACGAGAGTAGATCCCCTACCGTGCTGCCTGCGTCCAGTGCTTCGAGCGTGCGCATCTGCCCATTGATGATCAGCGTCATACCCCGAGCCTAGCAAAGCCCGCGACTGCCCGGCGTCGAGGATGAGGGCGCTGCAGCAACGGCCTAGTTCCGGAGCATAACAACCGAACCGTCAAAGTCGAAGCTGAAGTCCATCTCCGACACCCCTGCCTCCTCCATGACCAGCCGCAGCCGCTTCCGGTCAGACGTTTGCAGAAGCAGGAAACCCGAGCCGCCCGCCCCCACCAGCTTGCCTCCGCTGGCGCCGCCGGAGCTCAGCGCCAGGTCGTACAGGTGGTCCACGCGGCTTGAGCTCATCCCCTCGCTCCGGCTGCGCTTGCGGAGCCAGTGTTCGTGCATCTTGGCGCCGTATTCGAGCACGTCTCCGCCGGTCAGCACCCGCTCGATCTCATAGCCAAGCTGCTTTGCAAAGTGGAGGTCGTCGGTCATCTTCTTGTCCCGCTTCTCACACTGCTGCTTTTGTTCGAGCAGCAGGGTCGACGCCGAGCGTGTGGAGCCGACAAAGAAAAGCATGAGGCTTTCGCGCAGATCGCGAGCTTTCGCCTCCGAGATGGCGAGTGGTGCGACGCCTACCGTGCCGTCGCGGCGGTACTCCTGACAGAGCAGCCCTCCATAAGCGGCGATGTACTGGTCCTGCTTTCCGACCGGCTGGTTGAGCCGGTTCATCTCAATCTCGACCGCCTCCTGGGCCAGCGTTTCGCTCGCGACATGTTTTTGCCGATACGCGTATAGCGCGTGCAGAAGGCCGACCGTGAACGCTCCCGAGGAACCAAGTCCGGTCCCTGCCGGCACATCGGCGACGCTGGTCAGCTCGATCCGGTCTTCAATCCCGTGCATCTTGAGCGCTTCCCGAAACAGCGGATGGCGCAACTCATCAACCGTGCTGGCGTGCTCCATATCGGAATACTTGAGGAAGTAGCCGGGAAAGAAGGAGCGGCTAGCCGTGATGTACACGTACTTGTTGATCGCAGCCGAGATGACGAAGCCACCGAACTCGCGGTAGTACGAAGGGAGGTCGGTGCCGCCGCCGCCCAGCGAAATGCGCAGGGGTGTTTTTGCAATGATCATGCATTGCTCCAAACATCAAGCTGCTGCCGCCGGAAAAGCGCGCTCGTTTCGGCGTGCCCCGCAGGCGAGCCAATCTCGTAAAAGCGCTCCCTGACCTCGTACCCGGCCAGCTGCCTGCGTCCGAGCAGCATGGAGGCCACTTCCGCCAGGTCGAACCGCGCGCCCTCCGGCCACGCCCTAAAGGCATCCGCCTCAAAGCAGCTCAGGCCGTAGTCGATGTACTGCATGGACGGTGTTTGCCGGTTTTTGTCGTACACCTTGATGCGTCCCGCCTCGAACTGGACATTGCTTGTATCCCAACGCCCTCCATTGCGAAACACGGTCATCAGGCCCGCGGTGCCGGCCGCGAGAAAAGCAGCCCAAACCGGCGGGAATGCAGTGGGGAGATAGCTGTCCCCGTACATCACCATGAAGCGCGTACCGAGCAGGGGCAGCGCACGCCGCAGAGCGCCTCCAGTTCCAAGCGGCGCGGGTCCATCTGCGGAGTAACGGAGGGAGATGCCCCACCGCGCGCCGTCCCCGGCATAGCCGCGCACCTGCTCTTCCAAATGCCCGCAGCAGATCACCACCGTACGGAACCCCTGCCTGCTGAGCATGCTAAGTTGATGACCCAGAAAGGGTTTGCCGGCCACCGGCAGCATGGACTTGGCTGTGAGCAGCGTTGCCGGACGCATCCTGGTAGCGAGCCCCCCGGCCAGCAAGGCCAGCGGCGGCATGGACGGCTCAGGCATGGAGCACCCGCTCTTCCTCAAGCATCGACTCCATGGAGGCGCGGATAGCTTCGCGGCTGTTCCAGCGAGAGCTCCAGCCAAGCGCCCGAATGCGGCTGCTGTCGAGTCGAACCACCGGCACGTCCCCCTTCCAGCCGCGCGTTCCGCCGGTAAATGCGTAGTCCGGCTGCTTTGGGAGGCTGAGGCAGCGGACCGCCTCCCCGGCGATTTCTTCCACGGTGATGGCGTCGCAGGTCGAAACATTGAAGACCTGAAAGGGTTCGCTGCTGCGGTCCAGCGCAAGCAGCACGGCCTCCACGACGTCGCGCACGTGAATGTAGGACTTACTCTGCTGACCATCCCCTAGAATGCGAAGCGTCGCAGGATTGCTGGTCAGCCGCCGGAGAAAGTCGAAGCCGACCCCGTGGGTCTGACGCGGGCCTACCACGTTGGCAAAGCGAAACGCGCAGGCTTGCAACTGGAACATGGCGCAGTAGCTGGCAATCAAGGCTTCGCCCGCGAGTTTGCTCGCTCCATAGGTGGAAACAGGACGGAAAGGCCCCTCATCCTCGGAAACAGGCTTCGCGCCAAGCTCGCCGTACACACCGCTCCCTGAGGCGTACAGCAGCTGTGTTACCCCGGAACGGCGCATGGCCTCCACCACGTTGTTGGTCAGCAGCGTTCCCTGGTAGAAGTCCACCTCGGGCTCGGTTGCCGCACGCGCGATGTCGGGGTTGGACGCGAGATGGATCACCACGTCGTGACCGGCCATGGCGGCGGTCATGCGCGGCAGATCTCCGGCGTCGCCGCGAACTACCGCCAGCCGTACGTCGGCCAGATGCTGCTCGTAGTGCCAAGGCCGCCCCGACGAGAAGTTGTCATAGATGGTTACGCGGCTGGCAAACCCTTCGCGATCCAATAGCTCATCCACGAAGTGGCTGCCGATGAAGCCGGCGCCACCGACAATGAAGAATCTCCGTGGGTCTTGCGCCGCCCGGTCCAGCCCCGGAAACATATCAGGATTCATGGGAACCTTTCCGCCTGGTGACGGGCGGGGAAACTGCGGGTAGGGGTTGAAACCCTTGTGCCCGAGTTACCTCGCACCGGCTCCTGCGCTTATCTGTCTGAAGTGTTGGGAGAAGATTACACGGCGACGCCGCGCCAGAATGGGAATAATTTGCTCGCCCGGGGACTTAAGTAACCTGAAGGAAACGAAATTACTTCATAGTTCAGCCGCTTCAGACCGATAAAAGGTCATCGCCGCACCGACCCCGTTTCCCACTCGAGGCCCCGATGAACCTGAGCACCGACCTACAAGTGAAACTCTTTTGCGACGCTGCCGATATCGAAAGTCTGCTAACGATGTACAGCAAACCCTATGTCAAAGGCTTTACTACCAATCCGACGCTGATGCGGAAGGCCGGTGTGAAGGACTTCCAAGCATTTGCCCATGCGGTTCTTGCCGCCATCCCCGACTTGCCGGTCTCGTTTGAAGTGTTTGCTGACGATGAAGCAGGCATGGAAAGCCAGGCGCGTTTGATCGCCTCCTGGGGCCGCAATGTGTATGTAAAAATTCCCGTGACCAACACCCAGGGCTTCTCGACCATGCCGCTGGTGCGGCGCTTGTCTCGCGACGGCATCGCTTTGAACGTGACCGCACTGCTGACCCTGGAACAGGTTGGTCGCGTCGCAGCCGCGCTGGACGTAAACACCCCGGCCATCGTTTCGGTGTTTGCTGGCCGCATTGCCGATACAGGGGTGGACCCCGTTCCCATGATGCGGCGAGCCGTCGAAATCCTTTCCGAGCGGCCGCGAGCCGAGTTGCTTTGGGCCAGCTCCCGCGAGCTGCTCAACATCTTCCATGCCGAACAGTCAGGAACGCACATCATCACCGCCACACCCGACATCCTGAGCAAGCTCTCGC
>CALMAN010000134.1:24879-34497 GCA_937859835.1 uncultured Acidipila sp.
GGAAACCGTGCAGATGCTTTACCGGGACGCTGTGCAGGCAGGCTACTCCCTGCACACGCCGGCTTTCATGCAGCCCGAAGTCCAGCGACCCAGGTTCCTGGGGAGCATGGCAGCTTCCTAGCAGGGACGGGTTTCACGAGCCATCACACCCTGCTCTCGAGAATCTGCCGGACCACGTCCGGCAGGCTCGAGCCCTGGATGTCGGTGCATCCAGGCAAAGGCCTGACACGCTCCTGACCCGTTTCCACCCAGGCAGTGCGCGTGCCCGCGGCGCGCCCACATTCCATGTCCGTGGCACGGTCGCCGACCATCCACGAGTCAGAAAGAGATAGGTCGTGCGCGCCGGCCGCCTGGAGGAGAAAGTACGGGCTCGGCTTGCGGCAAACACAGTGGCCTGTGATCTGAGGGTGATGCGTGCAGTAAAAAGCATCTTCGAGGACCAGTGCAGCAGCGGCAAGCTCCTGAGTAAGCAGGGCGTGCATTGCCGCGAGCACACCCGGGCTGGACTTGCCCTTGGCCTCGTTGGGCTGGTTGGAAACAAGAAAAAGCAGAAAGCCTGCGTCCCGAAGCTGCTGAAGCGCGGGCACAAGCCCGTCTGTGAACCGGAACTCAGACACGCAGCGAGGCGACTCCCAGCAGCAGGTGTCCTCGTAGAAGACGTTCTGGTTCAGGACCCCGTCCCGGTCCAGAAACACGGCCCGTCGCCCAGCCATCCCTCAGCGCGACGACGACGTCGCGAGATCGGGAGCCGCCGCCGAGCTTTCCCACTTCATCTCCCGCGCACGAAGCCTGGGGTGCGACACCAGCAGGTGCCAGACTACTGCCTGAAAGGACTCTGCGTGCGCGGTCACGGTGTCTGCGGACAGGGTGGGAATCACGATCGCAGCATCTGCTACCTGCGCGGTAAAACCGCCGTCGCGACCGACGATGCCAACGATCCGCGTGCCGAGTTCGCGCGCCAGCCTGAGGCTGTTCACCAGGTTCATGCTGATGTTTTTGGTGATCGAGCCGCCGCCTACGGAAAAAACAAACAACAGGTCTCGGGCAGCAAGCCGGCTCCCGCAGAGCCAGTTCGCGTAGCAACTGTCCCAGCCGTCGTCATTGATGCGGGCCGTCAGCTCGGAAACGTTGTCAGACGGGGCGTAGCACTCGATCCCCGCGATTTTACGAAAGTCGTTGACGGCATGTCCGGCATGCCCGGCGCCGCCGCCCACTCCCAGGAAGAACACCCGGCCGCCGCTTTCCCGCACGCTGACCAGGATCTCCAGGATGCGCTCAACCTGAGCAGGCGAGATGCTGGCCGCGATGGCGCCAACCTCTTCCAAGTACCGTTCGGTGTATCCCTGTTCCAAGCCCTGCCTCCGTGCGCCGCAAGCGGCGACACGGACCAACCCTAACCGCGGATGGACGGCGAGGCTACGTTACCTTCGGCGGATTGACGGGATTGCCGAGAAAGATCGTCCCAAAACGGGAAACAAGCGGGCCCGGGGAAAACTTAGCGCATGGCTTCTTCAAGGGCCGCCGGCGCGGCCTGGGTTACGGACGCGAGAACCCTTCGGCGGGCGTATACGAGCAGCGCTGCTCCGGCAAGGACGCTTCCCAGGCTGGCCACCTGCGCGTTGCTCATGCCCCAGTAGAGCCGGGGATTGATCCGGATGAACTCGACCAGAAAGCGAGCCAGCCCGCTCAGCACCAGGTATTCACCGGTAATCTGCCCGGCATGGAGAAGCCGGCCTCCCGCCGGAGCACTGCGCCGCCATAAAAACGCGGTGATCCCAAGAGCAACAAAGCACTCATAGAGCGGCGTGGGATGCACGGGCACGTACACCGGGTCGAGCCCATGGGGAAAGCTCATCGCCCAGGGCAGGCTGCTTGGAATGCCGTAGTCGCCGTCGCCCGAGGTGAAGCAGCCGATGCGGCCGATTCCGTAGCCCAGCGCAGCCGATGGGGCGCACAGATCCAGCATAGTCAAGCTCCGGAGATGCGCACCGCGAGCCTGCCAAAGGAGGGCGCCGATCCCGCCGAGCAGCCCTCCGAACCAGGCCAGGCCGGCGCGGTCAAACAGGCTGGCGGGGTGCGCGATCAGGGCGGCTGGATCCTGAAGCGCATGCCACAGCTTGGCCCCAAGCACGCCCGCAACCGTGGCGAATGCAATCATGCCGATCGCATCGGCACCGATCCCGTAGCGCTGAAAGTTTCTGTGCAGGAGCACCCCTGCAAGAACAGCAGCCAGGACCAGCATCAAGCCAAATGTCGACTGCTCATAGTGCCCGATGTGCAAAAACGGAAGCATAGGAGGCCTTCTGGTAAGTATAGACTGCCACTTTACCCCGGTTCTTAGCCGTTCCCCCGATGCAGAACGTTGATCCGGGCGAGCGACCGTCCCCTCTTCCACGCTCCCAGGATCCCTATGCCCACCCTCGAACGGCCGGCCGTGCTTTTGTCGCAGATGCAGATCCAGGAGCGCGTTGCCGAACTTGGCGCGGCCATCTCGCGGGAAGCTGCCGGCGAAGCCCTGGTGCTGATCGGCGTTCTCAAGGGGGCGGCCATCTTTTTGTCCGATCTGGCTCGGCAAATCGATGCAGACTGCACCTTTGACTTCGTTTCGGTGGCGAGCTACGGCAAGGGGACAACCTCCAACGGGCAGGTCAAACTCATCAAAGATATTGACGAGCCCATTGAAGGCAAGCACATCATCCTGGTAGAGGACATTCTCGATACCGGGCTTACCCTGTCTTACCTGCGGAGGCACCTGCTCCAGCATCACCCTCGCTCGCTCCGGGTCGCTGCCCTGCTTGACAAGCCGGAGCGCCGGGTCGAGCCGATTGAAGCCGATTACGTCGGCTTTACCATTCCCAACCACTTTGTCGTGGGATACGGCATGGACTTTGACGAACGCTATCGCAATCTACGCGACATTTGCAGGCTCCCGGAACATACAACCAGCTGATCCGCAGTGGAACAGGAAAACGTACCGCATGGACAGAGCCGTTGTGCTGCCGGATGAAGCCCTTCGCACGTTTCCATCCGCCGCAGTTCTGGCCGGCATGCTCGACCACACCCTCCTGAAGCCGGACGCGACCGAAGCGCAGGTGCTGGCGTTGGCAGCGGAGGCCGCGGACCACCGGTTTGCCTGCGCCATGGTCAACCCGTTCTGGGTTCCCGCGGCCGCCGGCGCGCTTGCCGGCACGGGCGTGCGCGTGGGGACGGTGGTCGGCTTCCCGCTGGGGGCTTCGCTGCCCGGCACCAAACGCGCGGAGGCGCGAGATGCGTTGCTCGCAGGTGCGCTCGACCTGGATATGGTCATGAACATAGGCGCCTTCCGTTCGGGTTTCTTTTGGGAGGTGCTTGCCGATATCCGGGGCTTGGTCGAGATCGCGCATGGAGAAGGTGCGATCCTGAAGGTGATCCTGGAAACGGCACTTCTCAATCGAGAGCAGAAGCGCGCGGCGGCTGCGCTGGTGCTGGAAGCAGGAGCGGACTTTGTAAAGACCAGCACGGGCTTTTCGACCGGCGGCGCAACCGCCGAGGACGTCCGGTTGCTCCGGAGCGTGGCCGGCTCTCGTTGTGGAGTCAAGGCTTCCGGCGGCATACGGACGCTCAAGGATGCAATGGAGATGGCCTCGGCCGGAGCCAACCGCATCGGCGCGAGTGCCTCCGTGGCCATCCTGCAGGCCTACCGAGGCCTTTCCGAGCCTTGACGCGGGCGTACAAGCCGGCGATCCAGGCGCTATCATGCAAACCGGCGGCCATTCTCCGCGACCCTGCCGCGGCTGGACCGCGGAACAGTGCAGTAGGGGCAGGCGAAGGGGCAAGGGGCGACAAAGGCAGTGAGCACAGGCGAGCACAAGCCGGAGCCAG
Source organism: uncultured Acidipila sp. (assembly GCA_937859835.1). Lineage (GTDB taxonomy): Bacteria > Acidobacteriota > Terriglobia > Terriglobales > Acidobacteriaceae > EB88. The sequence continues at coordinate 28,741 of CALMAN010000134.1, forward strand.
GGCGCGAGGCTTCTTCCTCCTGCGACGCCGAACTGCTTGCGCCCGCGAGCCTGGGCGAGGCCGTGCAGCAGTCCGCGCGGGCGCCGGCCACCACCGAGTTCCTGACCCGCCTGGCCGCCACGCTCAGCACCACACTCGACCTGCGCACCCTGCTCAAGCAGACCGCCGAACTGGTGCGGGCGGTGCTCGACTACCGCATCTTCGCCATCTTTCTTGTCCAGGAACGCACGGCCGACCTGCGCATGCGCTTCCAGATCGGGCACGACACAGCCACGCAGGGCATCCGGCTGCGCATCGGCGAAGGAATCGTCGGCAAGGTCGCGGAAACCCGCCAGGCCATGCTGGTCAATGACGTAAGCCGCTCGTCAGACTACATCGAGGTCAACCCGCAGGTTTGCTCGGAGCTGGCCGTTCCGCTGATCGCCAAAGATCGCGTCATCGGCGTCATCGATATCGAAAGCGAGCAGCTGAACTATTTCCGGCCCGAGCACCTCCATCTGCTCACCCTGACCGCTTCGCGGATCTCGCAGGCGGTTGAGAATGCGCGGCTTTACTCCCGCGTCGCCCGGCAGGCGCAGATCCTGACCGTGCTCAATGACATGGCGCGCGAGTTTACCTCGATCCTTGATCTCCCGGCGCTGTTTAGCCGCATCGGCGAGCTGCTGCGGCGCGTCCTGGACTTTCAGTTCTTCACCATCTGGATCATCAACGAGAACGACGGGGTGCTCGAAAGCCGATTCGCCACTCGCTTCGGCGAGCAGGTCGACCTGTACCAGCGCATGCCCGTCAACCGCGGCCTGGTCGGCGAGGCCATCGCGCATGGCCGGCTTGTGCACGCGCCAGAGGTGCGCAAAGATCCGCGCTACTACATGCAAAACAAGGAAACGCGATCCGAGCTGATCGTCCCCCTGGTGCACAAGGGGCGCGTCATCGGCGTGCTCGACCTCGAGCACACCCGCTCCAACTACTTCACTGAGGAGCACGAGCGCACCCTGAGCACGCTTGCCGCCCAGGTCGCGATCTCGATCGAGAACGCGCGTCTTTACCAGCGGGTTGCGCAGCAGGAGCAGCGCTTGGAGCACGATCTGCAAATGGCGCGCGAGGTGCAGCTGCGCTTGCTGCCCCACACTCCGCCCGAGCATGAGCATGCCGAGTTCGCCGCCCGCTTCCTGCCCGCGCGCGCCATCGGCGGCGACCTGTACGACTTTTTACGCTACGGCCTGGCCTGCTCAGCCCTTGTGCTCGGCGACGTAAGCGGCAAGGCAGCGCCGGCGGCGCTTTATGCGGCGCTAGTGAGCGGCATCATGCGTTCGGCCGGAAGTAGCCATCCGGCTCCAGCCGAGATGCTGGCCCTGCTGAACGACTCGCTCCAGGAGCGGCATGTCACCTCGCAGTACGTCGCCATGTTGTACGCGGTCTGGAATGACGAGAACATGACGCTGCAGATTGCCAACGCAGGGGCAACCCAGCCCATCTTCTACCGGGATCGCCCTGGAGGCGGCTCGCTGGATGTTGTGCGGGCCGAGGGTTTTCCGCTTGGCCTGTTTCCGCACGTGCGTTACGAGGAGATTTCTCTGGCGGCCAGGCCGGGCGACGCTCTCGTGTTCCTGAGCGATGGCATCACCGACGCTGAAAACGCGGCCGGGGAGATGTTTGGGATCGAACGCGTGATGGAGCTGGTGCGGGTGCACTGCCGTGCCGATGCGGGCGAACTGGCGTCGGCCATTCTGGCCGCGGTCAGCGCTTTCCAGGGAGAGGCCGAGCGCTTCGACGACGAAACGGTAGTAGTCCTGCGCGTGCGCTGACGCTACCATGGGGGCAGTCCAGCCAGCTTCGGAGCCCGCCGCCTTGCACGATGTTTCCCTTTCCTCCCAGATTCGAGTCATCGCTCCCGCACGCGGGATCGGCGGCAGCGTGCAGCTGCCCGGCGATAAAAGCATTTCGCACCGCTATGCGTTGCTGGCCGCCCTGGCCAGCGGAACAACGCGCCTCACAAACTTCTCAACCGGCGCGGACCCTTGGAGCTCGCTTCGCTGCGGCGAAGCGCTCGGGGCAACCGTGGTGAAAACCGACGATGGCACGGTCGAGGTCACGGGAACCGGCGGGCTCTTCCATGCTCCCGGCACGCCGCTCGACTGCGGCAACTCGGGCTCGACGATGCGGATGCTCGCCGGACTGCTTGCCGCGCAGAGCGGAACCTTTACCCTGGTCGGCGACGCTTCCCTGTCGCGCCGGCCCATGGAGCGCGTGCGCAAGCCCTTGAACGCGATGGGTGCGGAGATCACGCTCACCGACAGCCACGCGCCGGTTGCGATTGCAGGCAGGCCGCTGCGCGCCATCGACTACACGACGCCGGTGCCGAGCGCGCAGGTCAAGACGGCGGTGCTGTTTGCCGGGCTGCAGGCCGCGGGAACAACCAAGCTGCGCGAAAGCATTCGCACTCGCGACCACAGTGAGCTGGCCTTGCAGGCCTTCGGCGCCGAGGTTGACCGCACCCTGGATGGAGCGAGCATCCGCGGTGGCCAGAGCCTTTCGGGCATTGACGCGACGGTGCCCGGAGACCTGTCGTCGGCGGCATTTTTCCTGTGCGCGACTCTTCTGTTTCCGGGCTCTTCGCTGATCTTTGATCAGCTCAGCATGAATCCAACGCGCGCCGCGCTGCTCGACGTGTGCACGGCCCTGGGCGGCCGGCTGGGCGTGCTCAACCTGGACGAGCAGCATGGTGAGCTGGTCGGCACCGTGCAGATGCATGCGCCGGAGTACGGCATGCGCGGTGCAAAGATCGCGGGCGCGCTTTCGGCCCAGATCATTGACGAGCTGCCCGTGCTCGCAGCGATCGCCCCGTACACGCGGGACGGCATTACCATCCGCGACGCGTCGGAGCTGCGAGTCAAGGAATCGGATCGCATTGCACTGGTAGCCAGCAATCTGCGGGCCATGGGCGCCACGGTCGAAGAGTTCGAGGATGGCCTCGCCGTCGCGGGAGGGCAGCAGCTCCACGGCGCGCAGATCGACGCAGGTGGCGATCACCGCATTGCCATGGCGTTTGCCATCGCTGCTCTCCGCGCGAGCGGCGACACGGAGATTCACGGGGCGGAGTCGGCGGCCATCTCCTTCCCCGAGTTCTTCACGCTGCTTGATGCGGTCGCGCAGCGCTGAGTAAGATCGCCGTATGAAGCAGCACACCTATTAGGTAGCGCTCCAGTGGACTGGTAATGATGGTGTCGGAACCGAACACTACCGAGCCTATCGCCGAGACCACACGCTGCAAGCGGAAGGCAAGCCGACCATTGCCGGTTTTAGCGATCCGGCATTCCGTGGCAGCGTATCACGCTGGAATCCAGAGGAACTGCTTGTTGCAAGCCTCAGCTCCTGCGATATGCTCTGGTACCTGCATCTGTGTGCCGTAAAGCACATACGCGTAGTCGCCTGTACCGATGCACCGGTCGGCAAAATGGAAGAGCGGCCTGATGGCTCCGGAGCCTCCACGCAGGTGGTTCTAAGGCCGTCGGTGACGGTCACCGACGCTGGCGACATAGGGCGTGCAGAGCAGCAGCACCGTGACGCGCATCAGTTCTGCTTCGTCGCGAACTCTGTGAACTTCCCCATCGAGATCGAACCCACGGTAGGCTGCACGGAAAAGTAAGTCGCCGTACTGATCCATTCCACGCCGTGGTTCACTGTGAAGCTCACCTGGGCGGCGCAGGCGGCGGCACCGGCAAGGGGGTTCCGTCCGGCGCCAGGCCGGCGTTGGGGCTGCCGCCGGGCTGGCCTGGCGTTGGAAGGGTCGGGTTCGGCTGTTTTTCCTGCGCGGCTGATTCGAGCCCCGGAATGGCTGGCGTTTGCGTCACCCTGCCCGTCACGGCATCGCCGAGGCTGATGCCGTACTTGTCCAGGGTGTTGGCGAGGATGTTATCCAGCTGCGCGCGATCCCTGGCATAGGTCGCGCGGGCATTGATCAGGTTGTCCTCGGCGGTAGCCAGGTTCCGCTCCTGCTGGAGCACATTGGCCGTGGTGGAAGCGCCCAGCTTGAGCTTGCGCTGTTCGGCATCGAGACTTTGAAACGCAAACTCCCGCGCCGCATCGGCGGCCGCAACCTGGGCGCGATCGTTGGTCAGCGCATATTGTGAGTTGATGACCTGCATGCGCACCTGGACGTAGAGCTGCTGCAAACGCATCTGCTCCTGCCGGTACTCAAGCACCGAGCGCGCCTGCTCTGACTGCGCCTGCCGGTTGCGGATGGGAATGGTGAGACTCACGCCCGCGCCCTTGTTGGGCGAGCTGTCGTTGAAGGTGTTTTGGAAGACGGTGCCGTAACCGACGTTGGGGGTAACACCGGCGCACGGGTTGCTGCCAAACAGCGTCGTGGTGCCGGGAGGCGGACACAGGGGGTTAAGCGAGCCGCCCAGCGCCGAGCCGCCGTAAAACGCAAACGCGTCCACGGTGGGCAGCAGTCCGTTCTTCTCGCCCTTCAGCGTGATCTCGTCATTCTTGAGCGCCAGCAGCGCCTGCTCAATCTCGGGCCGGTTGGCTTCTGCCTGGCGCACCAGGTCATCTACCGGCATCTTTTCCTCAGGGGTTTCAATGAGGTTGACGCGATCGGTAGGCACCACGGGGGCGTTGGAAAGGACAGGGTCCTCAAGATTGCGCGAGATCGCCTGCTTGATCACAAGCTGCTGGTACTCCAGCGCGCTCTTCGCAGAAACCAGCGCCTGCTGATCGCTTGCCACCGCGGACTTTGCATTGACCACGTCGAGCGGCGCCAGCGTCCCGATCTCGAGCTGCTTTTGATCGTCGGCGGCAAGCTGGGTGGACTGGTCAAGGGAGCGCTGCTTGGCTTGCACGTCCTCGTAGGCCCCGACCAGCCCCCAGTAGATGTTCTCCACCTGGTTGACGGTGTAAAGGACCTGCTGGCGAAAGGCTGAGTCCGCCACTCTCCGGTTGTTCTTCGCCTGCACGATGAAGCGGCCGTTGATCCCGGTGCCGAAGCCGCGCAGCAGGTGTTGCGTCAGCTGCAGGTTGAAAACGCTTTGCAACTGCGGGCTGTAGGTTTGAAAGATGCTGGGCTCAGTGAGGTACGTGTTGTTCCAGGTGACTTGCGCGAGCGTTCCCGTTTCAAATCCCTCCGTGTAGCCGAAGTTGTACTGGTTCAGATTCTCGTTCAGGCGCGACGTGCCGACGAACAAAGGGGACCGCCCTGGTTGGTGCTGAGCGCCAGGCCAGACGCGCCGGCCGCCGCGCCGCCGGAGCTCACGTTTGTGCCGCCCGGTCCGCCGCCGCTCGAAAGCGCGGCTGTGGTGGCGCCAATGGTTCCGGTCACCAGGCCGGTGTTGACACCGAGCAGCGTTGTGCCGGCGTGCGCCCGGAGCAGGTCCGTGTCCGCGATGTCGAGGTTGTAACGCTGGATGGCAATGTCGTAGTTGTTTTCAAGCGCGAGCACGATGGCATCGCCCAGGCCGAGATAGATGTGCCCATTGCGCAGCAGATCATTCACGCGCGGCGAGTTGGTAAAGCGCGGCAGATCCGCGGTGGTCGCCGTGTACGGGGCCAGCGGATTTGGGAAGTAGCCGCGCGGACGGGTGAAGTCCCGGTTGGTAGGCCGCATGAACAAGGGCTGCGTCGCGTTTGGCTGCGGCTCGGGCGGGAGCCCTTGCTCCGTGTTGCTGGTGCTGGGTGCTGCCGGTGGGGTGGTGCCCTTCTGCCCTGTGGCTCCTGTGTTTGCTTGCCCGGCGGCTGCTGTTTGCGCCGGAAGGGCTT
>CALMAN010000134.1:34507-50066 GCA_937859835.1 uncultured Acidipila sp.
AGGGAGGAGGAGAGCGAGCAGCGCCGCGGCCCGCAATGCTTCAAGTTGCCTGTACTTTTTCTGCTCCGCTACGCGTATCCTGCCCTGCTGCATCCGAGTCCTTTGGCTCCCTCGCTGAAGGAACAGTGCAAGTTCCACGCGAGTATAACCCAGCCAAGGGATGCGAGCAGGGTGGGAATCGGCTCAGAATCCGGTACTCTCGTGCCATAGGGAGGCCACTTTTTTGGGCGCCGCGGTGTGGAAACTGACCCTCTCCTACGATGGCAGCCAGTTCGCCGGATGGCAGGTTCAGCCCGGCCGGCGCACCGTGCAGGGCGAGCTCGGGGCGGCCCTGGCCCGCGTCACCGGCGAGCACACGCTGCCGCAAGGTTCCGGGCGCACCGATGCCGGCGTCCACGCGCTCGCGCAGGTCGCCTCCGTTTCGCTTCGATCCCCGGTTCCGGCCGCGAATCTAGAGCGAGCCCTCAACCACGCGCTGCCGGCGGCCATCCGGGTGCTTGCCGCCGAGCATGCCCCCGCGGGCTTCCACGCCCGGCACGCCGCCGTGGCCAAGACGTACGAGTACCGGCTGTTTCGCGCACGGATCTGCCCGCCCTGGCTTGCGCCCTATGTGGCTGCCTACACCTTTCCGCTCGCGCTGGAATCCCTCCGGCAGGCCACCGGCTGGATCACAGGAACCCACGATTTCCGTTCCTTTCAAACCCACGATCCCGACGCGGCGAGCCGCACGGAGCCGGGCCGCGCTCCCCACTCCACGGTACGCACGGTTTTTTCTGCCGGGTGGGAAACGCCGGAGCCGGAGCTGCTTCTTTTCCGCGTGCGCGGGTCCGGCTTTCTCCACCACATGGTGAGGAACCTGGTGGGAACGCTGCTCCTTGTGGGGCGCGGCCAGCTCGCACCCGACCAGCTCCCGACGATTCTGGGAGCACGAGCCCGGTCCTCAGCCGGCCCCACCGCGCCCGCAAGCGGGCTCTGGCTGCACTCTGTTGAGTACCGGATCACCGGGCCCGACGGAGACCCGGTGCTACGCTGAAGCAGCCCTCACACCAGACACCATGGCCTCCACTTCAACCACAGCCTTTGCGCAGATCGGCCAGATTGCTTCCCGGCGTGCCGTGCACGCCGCGCTGGGCTGGCTTCATCTCCACGAGCAGGGCATCATGCGCTGGCAGGGGGAGTGCGTCGCCATCCCGGCGCCGCCCTTTGCCGAAGGAGCCCGCGCGGAGTGGTTCCGGGCCCGCTTTGCAGAGCTGGACCTTGCTGAGATCGAGATCGACGCAGCCGGCAACGTGCTGGGCACGCTCGGACCCTCGGTGCCGGGCAGCAGCGCCCCTGTGATCCTCCTGTCAGCGCACATCGACACGGTGTTTCCGCCCGACACACCGCTCGACCCGGTCCTAACGGGAACGCGCCTGCAAGCCCCGGGAGCCTGCGACAACGGAGCCGGCCTGGCGGCGCTGCTCGCCATTGCTGCCTCGCTGCGCCACGCCGCGATCCGCCCGGCCTGTCGCGTCATCTTTGCCGGCAACGTCGGCGAGGAAGGCGAAGGAGATCTTCGTGGCGTCCGCCACATCTACGCGCATGCCGCGTGGCGCACCCATATCGTGGCGCACCTGGTGCTCGACGGCGCCGGGCAAACCGTGGCCGTTACGGGCGCGCTCGGCAGCCGGCGCTTTGAGGTCTCGATCGCAGGCGCTGGGGGTCACTCCTGGACCGACGCCGGCCGGCCCAACCCCATCGTTGCACTTGCGGACGCCATCACCCGCTTCGCGCAGCGTCAAGGCTCCCGGGAAGGTGACGCGCTCGCCGCGCGCACCGGCGCGCGCCGAAGCACCTGGAACGCGGGCACCATCGAGGGCGGCTCGGCTGTGAATGCGATCCCCGCAACCGCCACGGCTCGCTTCGATCTTCGCTCTACAGACGCCGGGGAGCTGCTGCGGCTTGAAGCGGAGTTGCATCGCGCGGTCGAGGACGCTGTATTTTGCAGCAACGCCGGCAGCGCACCCGACTACGCCCTGCGTGCTGCCGTACGCCCGATCGGCGATCGCCCGGCCGGAGCCCTCCCTGAGAGCGCACGGATCCTGGCGCTGCTCCGGGCGGTCGACCGGCACCTGGGCCTGCGCACGGAGCTGCGTACCGCGTCCACCGACGCCAATCTGCCGCTTTCGCTCGGCATCGAGGCGATAAGCATCGGCGCGGGCGGCGAAGGCGGCGGCATCCACACGACGGCGGAATGGTTTGACGCGCGTGGCCGCGACGTCGGGCTGCGCCGCATTTTGCTGCTGCTGCTGGCCCTTGCCGACTGCCACGCCGCTGCCGCGTGAAACTAGGAGGACGGCTGCTACACTCGCCGGGTGCCGCCCACCGCTACGCTCTTTGTTAACGGTCGCATCCTGACCGGCGAACAGCTGCTCTCGCCGCAGCCGCGCACGGTGTCGGCCCTGCTTGCCGCCCAGGGTCTGGTGGTCGCGACCGGCACGGTCGAGGGGCTGCGCCGGCAAGCCCCGCCGGGCACCGAGGAGATTGATCTCCGGGGCGCGTTCGCAATGCCCGGCTTCAACGACGCGCACCTCCATCTTGGCGAGGGCGCGCGCTTGCGGCGCGAGGTCGACTTGCGCGGCACGCAGTCGCTTGACGAAGCGCTCGAGCGCATCCGGCGCTTTGCCGCGGCGAGCGCGGGCACATGGCTTACCGGCGGCGGCTGGGACGAAACCGTGTGGCCGGGCCACCCTCTGCCTTCCCGCTACGACCTGGATCGAGTGACCAGCGACCGGCCGGCCTTGTTCGCGCGCATCGATGTGCACCTCGCCGTGGCCAACTCAGCAGCGCTCGACCGCGCCGCGATCACCCGGGCCACGCCCTCGCCTCCAGGCGGCGCCATTGACCATGACCCTCGCGGCGAGCCGACGGGGATCCTTCGGGAGCGCGCCGCACGCGAGCTGGTCGAGCGCCATATCCCACCGGCCTCGCTCGCCGAGCGCATGGACGCGCTTCGGGGCGTGCTCCGCGACGCCCTGGCATGCGGCATCACCTCGGTGCAGGACAACTCGACCGACGAGGATTTTCGGGCTTTGCGCGCGCTCCACGCCGCCGGGGAGCTGCCCCTGCGTGTTGCCGAGTGGCTGCCCTTTGACCACCCTCTTGAGGAACTGGAGCAGCGGCGTGCCGAGGCTCCCCAGGATCGCTTTCTCCGCACCACCATGCTGAAGGCGTTTCTTGATGGGTCACTCGGCTCCCGCACCGCTGCTTTGCTCGCGCCCTACGCCGATGCGCCCGGGACCAGAGGGCTGGCCCTGTACGAGCAGCAAACCCTCGACCGGCTTGCCTGTGAGCGGGCCGCCGCCGGCTTCCAGCTTGGCTTCCACGCAATCGGCGACCGGGCTTTCGCGATGGCCCTGGCCGCCTTCCAGGCCGTGCAGGCAGAGAGCGGGCGCCCTGACGCGCGCTTTCGCATAGAGCACGCGCAAACCGCCGCGGCCGATGGGTTCGCCATGGCAGCCAGGGGAGGCGTGGTCGCTTCCATGCAGCCCAACCACCTGCTGACCGACATGCGCTGGGCTAGGGAGCGGCTAGGCCCGGAGCGTGCCCAACGGGCGTATAGCTGGCGCTCCTTTCTGGCCGCTGGCGCCGCCCTCGCCTTTGGAACAGACTTCCCGGTCGAGCCGCTCACACCCTTTCGCGGCTTGTATGCCGCCACCACCCGGCGCAGCGAGGCCGGGGACACCGTGTTTCACCCGGAGCAGGGGCTGCAGATGACCGAGGCACTCCATGCGTACACGCAGGGTTCCGCCTTTGCCGAACGCGCTGAGCACTGGAAGGGGATCCTTTGTCCGGGCGCGGTTGCCGACATGGCGGTGCTGGACCGCGACCTCCTTGCGCTGCCCGACCCCCGGGCTGTGCTTGCGACCCGTACCATGCGCACAGTGGTCGGGGGGCAAACCGTCTACCAGGCGCCGGGGGCCTAAGCCCTTGCGCCGCGAAGCGCTCGCGCACGCGCTCCTGCTTGGGACCGTTCTGGTTTGGGGTACGACGTTTGTTCTCGTCAAGATGGCACTCGCCGATGTTTCTCCTCTGCTCTTCAATCTCCTGCGCATGTCGCTCGCTTCGCTCGCATTGCTGCTGGTGTACGGGCGCTCCCTCCGTGGGCTCCCACGGGCAGCCTGGCGTGTCAGCATCGGGGCGGGGATGCTGCTGGCGGCGGGCTACCAGTTGCAAACCGCCGGGTTACGGCTCACCACGCCGTCGAAGTCCGCGTTTCTCACCGGCATGGTGGTGGTCTTTGTTCCTTTTCTTTCGCTTTCGCGCAGGCTGCGCGCGCCCGGCACCGGGAAGCCGGGCCTGGGCGCGTTTGGGAGCGCGGCACTCGGTTTCGCGGGCCTGGCCCTGCTCGCCGCGCCTGCCGGGGGAGCTTCCGCGTTCACCGCCGCCGGCCGTGGCGACCTGCTTACGGTAGGCTGCGCGTTTGCCTTTGCCCTGCACCTGCTTACCCTGGCGCACGCTTCGCTCCGGGTTTCCTTTCAAGCGCTCGCCACCGTGCAGATCGGCGCTACGGCTCTCACCATGGCGGCGACGCTGCCGTTCTTTGAGCCGCACCCGGTTCTGCACTGGAGCGCCCGCTTTGTGCTCGCCTGGCTTGTCACCGCTTTGTTCGCGACCGCGGCTGCCTTTTCGATCCAGAGCTGGGCGCAGGCTTTTGTTCCCGCCAGCCACACGGCGCTCATCTTTGCGCTTGAACCCGTGTTTGCCGCCGCCACATCCTTCTTGGTTTTGGGCGAACGGCTCCAGGGACGCGCGCTCGGGGGCGCTTTTCTGGTCGTTGCGGCGCTTGTGATCTCGGCACTGTTCCCTTCAGGCGGCGTGCCACCTGCCATTCACGACGCGGCTTCGGTGGCGGAGAAACGGGGCTGAAACCGTTGCCGGCTAGAGCCGTCTAACTTCCCAAGCCACCGGAAGCGCAAGAGCGCGTAGCCCGTACACTGGGTGTACTGGGTTGAACAGGTGCGCGCTGACCATCCGCTTTGCCTGCCTCCACTTGACGAAAGGTACGAAGGTACACCCGAGATGAACGCTCCTCTCCAACGGTTTCGGATCCGCCGCCTCGCTTCTGTGTTCACCATTCTGGCGACGCTTTCTGCCGGCATCCTGATTGGCTCCATCGTGGCGCACGGAGTCCACGGGCAAGACAAGACGGTAGATACACGCGACGCGACCCCGCTCCGTGTTCCCGATCCCAAAAACCTGTCCACGACCTTTACGCAGATCGCAAGGCAGGTCGGCCCGGCGGTGGTGAACGTCAACACAGAAACCCTCCCTAGGGATGAGCGGTCTTCCCGGCGCACACAGCGCGGCCGCGGCAACACCGTGCCCCAGGCGCCGGATGACGGGCAGGGCGGAGACGACGAGGATAACGGGCAGGGCGGTGGCCAGGGAGACAACGGACTGCAGGACTTCTTCAACCGTTTCTTTGGGGGCGGCGGAGGCGGCCAGGGCGGCGAAGGGCAGGATCAGGAGCGTCGCGCGCTGGGGTCGGGCTTCATCGTGGACCCGCGCGGTTACATCGTGACCAACAACCACGTGGTCGATAAAGCCGATCGCATCTACGTCAAGCTCACCACCGACCCTGAAAACGACCAGGGGCATCGCGCAACCGTGGTCGGCGTCGACAAGGACACGGACCTGGCCGTAATCAAGATTGATGCCGGCAACAACCTGCCGACGGTGCGGCTCGGCAACTCGGACGCTACCCAGGTAGGCGACTGGGTAGAAGCGATCGGCTCACCGTTTGATCTGTCGCAGACTGTCACCGCAGGTATCATCTCGGCCAAGAACCGGACCATTGACCCAGGCCAGGCGGGGCAGTTCCAGCACTTCATCCAGACCGACGCGGCCATCAACCCCGGCAACTCGGGCGGGCCGCTTTTGAACATGGCCGGGGAGGTGGTGGGCGTCAACACCGCCATCTTTACGCAGTCCAACGGCTACCAGGGCATCGGCTTCGCCATGCCTTCGAGCACGGTAGTGAACGTGTACAACCAGCTGATTGGGCCAGACCACAAAGTGGTTCGCGGCTCGATCGGCATCTCGTTCCTTCCGAACATCAACAGCACGGTCGCGAAAATGTACGGCGCGAGCAACGGCGTGCTGATCAGCCTGGTGTCGCCTGGCGGCCCGGCGGACAAGGCTGGCCTCAAGAAGGATGACGTAATCGTGTCCGTGGATGGGACACCGATCAAGAGCGGCAACGAATTGGTTGAGAATATTTCGCCCCGGCACCCCGGCTCCACAGTCACCGTCGGCTACCTGCGCAATGGGCAGAAGCTCACAACCACCGTCACCATCGCCGACCGGTCTACAACCGTGGCAGCGCTGACGGGCAGCAACCGCGGCGAGGGGAACGGACCGGACAACCCCGCGCCCAACCCTTCGCAGAGCAAGCTGGGGATGACGGTCGCGGATCTGCCCTCAAACGCTCCGTCCGGGATACACGGAGTGCTGGTCCAGGCGGTAAAGCCTGGTTCCTTTGCCGACGACCTGAACCCGGGCGTCGAACCCGGGGTCGTGATCTCGGCGGTCAATCGCAAGTCGATCAACAGCAAGGCGGACTTCGACGCGATCATTGCTCCCCTGAAGTCGGGCGATGCCGTGGTCTTCCAGTGCGTCGATCCGCACAGCGGGGGGCGCAGCAGCTACCTCACCGGGGGAACACTTCCGTAACCGGACGCGCGGGATAGGCTGGCGTTTGGAGCCATCCCGCGCTATACATCAGGCAGGTACGGACCGTATTTCGTCGTGGGAAGAGGTTGCTTCTTCCGAGCAGCTGCGATAGTCTTCCCGCAGATTGAAACGCTTTCCCTGAGGTTGTTCATGCGTCTTCGCTCAACGCGGCTCGCCGCAGCTCAGTGCCTTGGCCTTGCTTTGCTTGTGGCCGTCTCTCCGGCGATCGCTTCGCGCTCGCATCGCCTGGTTCCGGCCCTCCATCACAAAGCCGTGCACGGCCGTCACCATGCCGCTCCGGTCGTGGCGCACTGGAGTCCAGGCCAGCGCGAGATCGATACCGACCGCACGCGCGCGATTCAAACCGCGTTGATCAGCCAGAATTACTTATCCGGCGAGCCGACCGGAGAGTGGGATGCCGAGACCGAAGCTGCCATGCAGAAGTTCCAAGGCGACAACGGCTGGCAAACCAAGTTGATGCCTGACTCCCGCGCGCTGATCCGGCTCGGTCTGGGCCCAAATGGAGCCGAAGGTGCGTCTGTCGCCCAGGGCAGTCGAGGCGCGCTCCAACAGGCAACCGGGGCCGACAGCCTGGCTTCCGTACACTCCATCCTCAACTAATTTCGGCCGAGTCACCTGCATTCAAGAAAGGCCGCCTTGTAAGGCGGCCTTCTCAGTTCTGCCCTGACCAGGCTTCGTAAAAGGTTACCGGCAAGCCCTTCCCGCCTGCGGGCTTACGAACCGGTGGTGCTGGTTGCGGCTTTGGGAAGAAGCAGCTAGCTCCCGATCGCGAGCGGTGGTAGCTCCGAGCGGTACCGGAGCAGCAACCAGACCAGCTTGCGCGCTCCCCAGTAGCGCGGGATGTACGCGCTGGGGTTTGCCAGGCACCGGAACAGCCAGCCAAGGCCGGTTTTGTCTGCCCAGGTCGGGATATGTACCTGGTCGCCGCTCAGAAAAGCAATGGCCGCCCCGATGCAGTGGATCGCCGGCAGGTAACTCAGCTGCTGCTTCAGGTAGAGGCCGAGCCTTTCCTGGGTGCCACCCCCTACGGTGACCACCACATGCGCGTAGGGATGCGCACGCAGCTTTGTGAGCAGCTCCGGGTCGTGGATCTCGGCCTTGTAAAGCGGGGCCATGTAGATGTCTTGGTCGCGCAGCACAATCCCCTGCTTCCGGAGCCAGGCGATGTTGGTTTGGGCGCTTTTCGGGCTGGCCATCACCCAAAGGGTATTGCCCGGCGCGCGCACGTCCGGTTCCTGCAGCAGCTCCTTCAGGTATTCAAGCCCGGAAACCCGCGGAACCCGGTGGCGGCTGATCAGATTCCAGATCAGGACCATAAACGCGCTGTCGGTAATCGCCAGGTCGGCATTGAGGAGCGCCTCGCGGTACGCCGGGTTTGTCGGCAGGTCCTTGAGCGCCGGGGCAGCGGGCACGACCAGCAACCCGCCCGCCCGCATCCGGGCTATGGTCTGGTGCGCCGTGCCGCAAAAGAAATCAACACCGAGAATGCGTTGAAAGTGGGTTCCTCGGAGGGCCATGTACTCGCTTCCTGCTCGACCGACCCGTTGTGGGTCAGCTCTCGGGTCTCTACGCCTCTGTGTCCCGTACTTAGTGTATCGGCAGCATTCGTCGAAACACGAGAGCCGCGCTTCAATTCACAAAGCGGCGCCCCGGGAGAAAGGTAGAGTGAAAACGTTGGGCATGGCGACATAGCAGGTAAACTCGTGTTTGTACACAGTACTCCCGTGTCAGAACCCCTTTTGAAGCTGGGCGGGTGCTTGAGGAGCAAGAAAGCAGCATGCCCAAATCTGCAGTAAAGCCCCATTCGCGAGCGCAGCGGCCGCGCAGCTTCGCGACAGCCTTGATCGCGATCGTATGCCTAGGTCCCGGGTGGAGCTTCGCCCGGGCAGATGCAGCGCGTCCTTCTCTCCCGGATGCGCCCGATGCCCTTCCAATGCAGGCCGTCCAACCCCCTCCCCCAGAGACAAACCCGCAGGCCGGCAAAGCTGCGCAACCGGGCGACAGCGATTACACCCTCAAAAACGCCGAGCACCAGCGCATCTTTGGGATCATTCCGGAGTTTCAAGCGGTCAACTACACGGGGGTCTACAAGCCTTTGACTGTCCGCGAGAAGTTCAACCTGATGTGGAAGAGTTCGACCGATCCGTACATCTTTGCCCTGGACGCAATCGTCGCCGGGATCGGCCAGGCGAAGGACAGCAACCCCGGATACCACCAAGGGGCGGAGGGCTACTTCAAACGCTACGCCGCTTCCTACGCCGACACCTTCGACGGCAACTTCTGGGGCAATGCCGTACTGACCTCTGCCCTCCGGGAAGATCCTCGCTATTTCCGCGAAGGCGAGGGTCATAGCTACCTGCACCGCGGCTTGTACTCAGCCAGTTCGGCCATCTGGTGCAAGCGGGACTCCGGCAGCTGGGGCCCGAACTACGCCAATGTGCTCGGCAACATTATCTCCGGCGGCATCTCGAACGCTTATTACCCGGCATCCGACCGCGGTCTTGGCAAAACGTTCACCGGGGCGATCACGGTCACCGCGGAAGGCATCATCGGCTCGGAGCTCGAAGAGTTCTGGCCCGACATAGCCGGCCACTTCCTGCAGAAACGCCGCGAAAAGAAGCAACAGGCGCAGCTTTCTGCCGCCCAGCCCTGAAGCGAGGTTCGGCTCCCTATGGCAGAACAAACATTCAAGAACCACAGCCGCATCGATCCGCTTTACCACTTCGTGATCCTGCCCGCGCTGCTTGCCAATCTCCTCATCACCGCCGTCCGCTTCGCCGGCCAACATACCTGGTGGCGTGGCTGGACGGTTGGACTGGCGCTGATCCTGCTGCTGCTTGCCTTTCGCGTCCGTTCGAACGCCCTGGTGGTGCAGGACCGGGTGATCCGGCTGGAAGAGCGTATCCGCATGGCTGCGCTGCTTCCGCTGGAGTCGCGGGCGCTCCAGGGGGAGCTGAGCACGCGGCAGATCATCGCCCTGCGCTTTGCTTCCGATGGAGAACTGGCCCAGCTTGCGCAGCGGGCCGCCCGCGAAAAGCTCTCTCCCAAGGTGATCAAGCAGCAGATCCAAAGCTGGCGAGCAGATACCCACCGCGTGTGAGGCTGATCCCCTCACGGACGGGGCCCCTGCTCGAGCAAGCTGCGGCCACTACCGAACGGGCGGCAGACGGCCCAGTCTAGATGCCCAGACGCTTGACCTCATCGTTGTAGTACTTGCGGTACAGGATGTTCCACTCCTGGGTGCCCTCGAGAATGATCCTGCGCTGGGAGCTGATTTTCTGCCGGGCCGCTTGGTCGATGCGCATTTCTTCAGCGAGCAGGCCTTGCAAATAGTTGCGCGCTTCCTTGCGGATCGTGTCGCGATCCTCCTGGAACTCCACTTCATCGATCGCAGCCAGGGTGTCCGCAACCGCGTGCGCCAGCTTGTTTACCTTGTCCGGAGAAACTCTCACAGTACCGCCTTGTACTTGCGCACCAGCTGCTGCTTCACCTTCTTGAACATCTCCCCGTACTCGGCCCCGTTGCGCCGCATCTCGTCCTGGATCGCATCCAGAATGACGCGAACTTCCTCATTGATCTGGTCTTCCAGCAGAAGTTCGGAGAGCAGTGCCCCGGTCACACGTTCCTCAGCCAACTTGAAGTGGCCCGTCTTGATCATCTTGTTGTCGATGAGGTGCTGCACAGTCTTCCGGCCAAGATAGCCGACGTACTCGCGAGAGAAAATCATGGGTCTGGGGGCGAGTCTAGCACAAGGCTTCCTGCCAGCCACTCGCGCGGAGCGCGTGAACCTGCGAGAATAACTGAGGTATGGCTCAGGACAACCTGCTTGCTTTGAAAGACGACATGGTAGCGTTTCTTACCGGCCATGGTCTGCGCCAGTTCCCCGGCTACGTAGGCGACGATGTTCCCTCCGTGCTTTGGGAGGATGATGAGGATCCGGATGGCTGGAAGCGCCTGGTCGAGACAGCCAAGGCGGCGGGCACCGCGTTTTTGACCATCAGTGACGTCGTGATTACCGATGAGGAGCTGGATGCCCTGCTCGAAAAGCTGCGCGAGCAGAACTTTCCGGATGAGGATGCCCCTGAGTTCGAAGGGGTCGATGCCCTGCGCAAGCACGTCGGCAAAGTGGGTTTCCTGCAGCTCGGCTTTGTACACCAGGGAGTGGCGTTTCTGCACGAAACGGCCAGCGACTGGTACGAGCAGTATGAGGAGCTGATCGAAGCCGTCGAGGAGTTCGGCCTGTCCGATGTCGTTTTCGACGAGGATAGCGACGAAGAGGCCTAGGCTCCCCGGCTGTGCAAGTCCCCTCCCCTGCCCTCCCGAAAACCAAACGATGGATTCTGCCCGCGGTGGACGCCGGTACCGCGGCAAGCCTTCCCCGCGCGCTGGAGATCCCGTCCTCGATCGCCGGCCTCCTGGTCGCACGAGGCATCCTCTCGGCGGATGCGGCACGCGCATTTCTTCAACCATCACTTGAACATTTGCATGACCCGCTGCTCATGCACGGCATGGGGGAAGCGGTCGCGCGCGTGGAAGGAGCGATCCGGGCCGGGGAGCCCATCCTGATCTACGGAGACTACGATGTGGACGGCACCACCGCTGTGGTGCTGCTGAAGACCGCGGTGGAACGGCTGGGCGGCATTGTCCGTTTCCACGTACCCCATCGCCTCCGCGAAGGCTACGGCATGCAACGCGAGGTGCTGGAGCGGGCGGCGGGCGAGGGAACAGGGCTGGTCATCAGCGTGGACACGGGCATCCGCGCCTTTGCCGCGGCAGAAGCGGCCGAGGAACTCGGGCTGGACCTGATCGTGACCGATCACCACCTGCCGGAAGGCGCCCTGCCACGCGCCATCGCCATCCTCAACCCCAACCAGCCCGGCTGCGCGTACCCTTGCAAGGCCTTGTGCGGCGCAGCCGTGGCCTTCAAGCTCGCTTATGCGCTCCTGTTAAGCGCTGCCGAAGGAGACGGGGCGGCGCTGGCACGGCTGCGCGACAAGCTGCTGCCTTCCTTCCTCAAGATGCTGGCCATCGCCACGGTCGCCGACGCGGTACCGCTTACAGGCGAAAACCGGGCCATTGTGGCGCTCGGGCTCAAGGCCTTGCGCGATCCGGTAAGTCCCGGGCTCCGGGCCCTGATGCAGGTCGCGCAGCTGGACCCAGGGAGAAAGCCCTTGACCGCAACGGACATCGGCTTCCGGCTGGGGCCGCGCATCAACGCAGCCGGACGCATGGACATCGCCAGCGATGTTGTGGAGCTGTTTACGACCCGCAGCCCGGCGCGCGCGCAAGAGCTTGCTGCGCGGCTCGACGGGCTGAACACCGACCGGCGCAGCACGGAAGCAGCCGCGCTGCGCGCAGTGCTCGATCGCACCGGCGAGCCGGAGTGCGCCGAAGCGCGCTGCCTGGTTCTGGACGGGGAGGGCTGGCATCGCGGGGTCATTGGGATCCTGGCTTCGCGCGTGGTCGAGGCGACGGGCAAGCCTGCGCTTGTGATCGCGCATGAAAGCGGCGAAGCGTACGGGTCCGGGCGCTCGATCGAGGGCTTTCACCTCCTTGAAGCGCTGGAAAGCTGTGCGCCCTTGTTTACGCGCTTCGGCGGGCACGCGCATGCGGCTGGCTTTTCCCTGCCTTCTTCAGCGGTGCCGGCGCTGCGAGCGCACCTGGTGGGCTACGCAGCCGCGCACCTGCGCGAGGAGGACCTCCACGCCCCGGTGCGCTGTGACGGCGAGTTGCCGCTTTCGCACGTCACTGCCACGCTGCACCAGGCTTTGCGTCGCCTGGAGCCTTTTGGGATGGGCAACCCTGAACCACGGTTCGTCACGCGCGGGGCCCGGCTTGCCGGCGAGCCGCGCTTTATGCAGGAGCGGCATTGCCGGCTGCAGCTGGCGCAGGATGGAGCCCAGCATGCCGCGCTGGGCTGGCACTGGGCTGAGCGCGTGCGGGCCATAGCGCTCCGCTCCGGCGATCTAGTCGACCTGGTGTACCGGCTGCGCGAGAATGAGCACCCCGAGTTTGGCGGCGTGGAGCTGGAGATTGTGGACCTGCGCCGGGCCGGCTAGGAGACGGGCAAAGAGACAGGCGCGTGTTCGCTGGCTTCGTGGCACGAGTGATCCAGCGACAAAGCCGTGCCCGGCGGACGAGCCAAAGCGTAAGACGCCCAAAAGCGGACGACGCCCGAAGCACCCCTGCTACGATCCCGACAGAGGGGCCATGGAGCGCGGATCCTTTCTCACGTTTGAAGGCCTGGACGGCTCGGGCAAGACAACGCAGCTGCGCCTGCTCGCTTCCCTGCTGCGCAAGGCTGGACGGAGGGTGCGCGAGATGCGCCAGCCAGGAGGCACTGCCTTGGGTGACCAGCTGCGCTCGCTCCTGCTGGCGGAGAGCAGCCAGGCGCCGGTGACACCGCGCGCCGAGCTCGCGCTGCTGTTTGCGGACCGCGCCCAGGCGATCGCGGAGGTTGTCGACCCCGCGCTCCGGGCCGGCGAAACAGTGCTGTGCGATCGTTGGACTGACTCGACCGAGGCCTACCAGGGCGGCGGGCGAGAGCTGGGCGCCTCCATGGTGCACTCGCTCGAAGGGCTGATCTGCGGCGGCCTGCGACCGGACCTGACGCTTCTGCTCCTGCCGCCCTTGCAGGCTTCACTCGCCCGCGCCCGCCATCGCAACGCACGCACGCTAAGCCAAACGGGGGAGGAAGAAAGCCGGTTTGAAGCGCAAAACGATGCCTTTTTCGAGCGCGTGTACGCGGCGTACCAGGCCATTGCTGCCCGCGAGCCTGTGCGTGTGGTGGTAATCGATGGGGAGGCTTCGATTGAAGCCATCCACCGCCGCATCGTAGAAGTGGTGTTGCACCGGCTTTAACCTAGGCAAACGATGGCCACCATAGCACCCTCCTCTCCGGAAAAGCCCACTGCATCCACGCCCGTGCGCACCGTCCTTGAGCGCGGCGGCTACCGCTACCCTCCAGGGCTGCGGCGTAATCTGCCGTTTTATCTGTTCAGCCGCTTCTTCCGGGCCAACAATCCCATCCTGCTTTTTGAGTACCTCCAGAAGCAGTACGGCTCTGTGTCCCACTACCGGCTGGGCCCGAACCACATCGTTTTTCTCAACGACCCCGAGCTGATCCGCGAAGTTCTGGTCACGCAGGCCGCGTCTTTTATCAAGGAGCGCACCCAGCGCCGCATGAAGATCCTGCTGGGCGAAGGACTGATCACCAGCGAGGGCGAAGTGCACATGCGGCAGCGCCGGATCGCCGCGCCTGCGTTCCACCGGCAGCGCATCGCCGCCTACGGCGACATGATGACCGCACGCGCGGCGACCATGCGCGAAGAGTGGCAGCCGGGCGTCGAAATCGATGCGGTTGCTGAAATGATGCGGCTGGCGCTCCAGGTGGTGGCGCGCACCATCTTCGACACCGATGTGACCGAGGACGTCCAAACGATCAACACGGAAGTGAATGCGATCATGGATCTTTACAACTTCCTGATCGCGCTGCCCAAGGCCGAAGCGCTGCTGCATCTACCCATCCCCGGGCTGATGCGGTTCAAGGAAGCGCGCCGCCGGCTGGATGCCGTGGTGCACCGCATGATTGACCAGCGCCGGCGCTCGGGCGAAGACCGCGGTGATCTCCTGTCCATGCTGCTGGCCTCGCGGGACACAGAGCGTGACCAAAGCAAGCTGACCGACGAGCAGGTGCGGGATGAGGTCACGACGATCTTCCTGGCCGGCTACGAGACGGTGGCGAATGCACTGGCGTGGACCTGGCTGCTGCTGGCCGAAAACCCACGCGCCGAAGCGAAGCTCCATGCCGAGCTGGACACGGTGCTCGCCGGCCGGCTGCCCACCCTGGCAGACCTGCCGCAACTGCGCTACACCGAGATGGTGCTGTCCGAATCCATGCGGCTTTACCCCCCGGCCTGGGCCATGGGCCGGCAGTCCACGGCGGTTGTGGAGCTTGGGCCCTACCGGCTGCCGGCGGGCACCTACTTCTTCTTTAGCCAGTACATCATGCAGCGCACGCCTGAGTATTTCCCGGATCCGCTCCGCTTCGAGCCGGAACGCTTTACGCCGGAGAAAAAAGCAGCGCGCCCAAAGTTTGCCTACTTCCCCTTCGGCGGAGGGAACCGGCAGTGCATCGGCGAATCCTTTGCCTGGATGGAGGCCGTGCTGCTGACGGCGACCCTGGCGCAGCGCTGGCGGCTTCGCATGGTCCCCGGGCAGCGGGTGGCGGTGCAGCCCAAGATCACCCTGCGCTCGAAGTACCCGATCCGCATGGTTCCGGAGCTCCGTGCCTGATGGGGAGCACGCGTCGCACCATGCCGGGCGGACGCGCCAGTGCCAAGGACCTGCAACGGGGCAGTGAAGGGCGGGCAGCCTGCCGCTGGTGCGCGATGGAAGTCCCGCGAGGGCGGCGAACCTTTTGCTCGGACACCTGCGTGCACCATTGGCGGCTGCGCACCAGTCCCGCCTACCTCCGGGCTTCCGTCCTCAAGCGGGACAAGGGCATCTGCGCCCGCTGTACCGTCGATACCCTGGCCGCCTATCGCTTGCTCCGCCGCGCACGGGGCGAGCGCCGCTGGCAGCTGCTGGGGCTGTGGGGCCTGAACCGGCTCGACCGCAAGAGCCTTTGGGACGCAGACCACATCCTGCCGGTTGCCGAAGGGGGCGGCGAGTGCGATCTCGGCAACCTGCGCACCCTGTGCCTGCACTGCCACCGCATGGTGACCGCGGCGCTGCGCGCACGGCTCGCCGCAAAGCGCTGCTAGGATGGCCTGAAGTGCCCGGATGGCGAAATCGGCAGACGCAGCGGACTTAAAATCCGCAG
>CALMAN010000135.1 GCA_937859835.1 uncultured Acidipila sp.
GCTGCGCCTTCAGGGCGGGCTCGGTGGTGCCGTAGTTGTTGCCCTGGCGGAGCCAGCGCAGGGGCGTGGCATACCAGCCGGGCGCGAGCAGGGCGGCGAGGGCATTTGGCCCGCGGTGGATGGCCGCGGTGACGTCGTACACCTGGTAGGGGATGTGCTCGCGGAAGTCCATCCAGCCAGGGGCGAGGATCTGGTCGCCGACGGGCGCTCCGTTGAGGTGGAACTTGTAGGCGCCCAGGGCGGTCGCGTAGAGGCGCGCGGAAACGATGGTCTTGGGCGCCGGGGTGAAGGTTTTGCGCAGAGCGGCGACCGGGCCGGTGGGCCAGGGCTGGCCGGCGTCGGTTGAGCCGAAGGGGTCGGCGGACGGGTGAAAGGGCGCGGCGCGCTTCCAGTGCGTGTCGCTGTAGGCGGCCCGCTGCCAGCCCTCCGGGGCGTCCAGCTCTGCCTTCCAGCCGGGGTCGGCGGAGGTGACGAGCTCCGTGGAGCCGTCGGCAAAGCTGAGATAAAGGACGGCGCTCATGGGGGTTTGCGCGGCGATCTGCCCTGCGCGCGCGGTGAGGTAGTGGGTCACGCCGATGGCGAGAAGATTCCCTCCGGGGTGCAGCGCGCCCGTGACGTCAACGCTCCCGTAGGTGCCCCAGGGCATCTGCTGCCAGGGCGGCAGCGGCTGCGCGGCAAGCACCGGCGTGCCGTTGATCCAGGCGGCGGCGGTGTCGGCTCCGGTGGTGTAGAGGGTCGCGTGGGCAAGCGGCTTTGCGAGGGAGACGTTCAGGCGAAAGGCGGTTTCCGTGGTGTGCGCTGCGGTTGCCGGGGAGCCGGCGCTGGTGATCCAGACAGCGCCGGAAGTGCGCACCGCATGGAGTTCGGCCGGCTCGTGGCCGATCCACTCGGCATGCCAGTTGGTCTGCTGGAGGAGCCCGGTTTCAAACCAGGAGGGCCGGCTTGCGGGGTAGGGCTTGCCGTTCTGGTCCCAAACGGTGACGCGCCAAAAGTAGCGCCTGCTGGGCTGGAGGTCAGGCCCGGCGTAGGGGATACCGGAGGAGGTGGCAGACGCGACGCGCCCGCTATCCCAAACGTCGGGGGCCTCGCCGGCGGCGGCAGGCGGCTTGCTGAAGACGGCAACCTGGTAGGCGGTCTGCCGGGCGCCCGGGCGTGGGTCGGGGAGCTGCCAGGAGAGTTCGGGGTGCGGTGCATCCAGGCCGAGCGGCTCGGAAAGGCTGTCGGCTTCGAGCGCACGGGGACGCATGGCGGAGGCGCCCGGCGCGTGAGCGGGCTGGGCGGGGAGGAGCCGGGCCCCGGCGAGAACCAACAGAAGAGAGGATGCAAGAATGTGTCGCAGCCGAGGCCCCCAGGGCAGGAGTTAGAAGATGACGCGGGCGGAGAACTCGAGCTCGCGCGGATCGAGCGATGAAGTGACGCGACCATAGGTGCCGGAGCCGAGCGCGGTGTCCACGTTGCCGAAGTTGGGATGGTTGAGGAAGTTGAAAGCCTCGGCGCGGAACTGAAGGCTCAAGCGCTCCACGATGGGAAAGGTCTTGTACCCGGCGACGTTGAAGGAGATTTCACGGGGGCCGCGGATGGAGCCGGGACGGGCGTCGCCGTAGAAGCCGTTGGCGGGCGCGGTGAAGGATGCAGGGTCAAACCACTGGCTCTTGTTCTTGAGCAGGCGAACCGGCGCGGCTTGGTCGGGGCGGATGGCCAGACCCTGGTCACCGGTGGCGAGACCGGGGGTAAAGGCGAAGCCGCTTTCGAGCACGCTGAGGGTGGCGAGGCTCCAGCCGCCGATCAGCTGTTGCTCGAGCTGGTTGCCGCTGTGGCGGAAGCCCGGGATGTCGTAAACGCCGGAAAAGGTGAGGACGTGCGTGCGGTCGAAGTTGGACGGGCCATACTCCGCTGCGAGATTGCGCCAGTCCTGAATACCCTGGCCGCCGCCCCCGGCAATGGAGCCGCCGCCGCCCGTGTTGCTGGCGTGGCCGAACTGCGAGAGCGACTTGCTGTAGGCGTAGGCGACGGTGGCGTTGACGGAGTTTTTGCGGTACACGAAGCCGGTCTGCAGGGCGTTGTAGTTGCCGGAGCCGATGCCGGCCTCGGTGTAGATGTTGGAGTAGCCCTGATAGGGCCGGGTGTAGTTGGCGCTGGTGGAGTTGCCAAGGTTGATGCACGGGTCAAAGTTGTAGGAGGCGGCGGGCGCCTGACCCGGGGCGAGGCAGCCGGCCTGGGTCGGCGCGGCAACAGGGAGCGGCTGGTTCTGGTCGTAGCCGAAGGTGTCTTCGTGGCGGAACTGCGAACCGGCGTAGGCGACGCTGAGCACGGCGCTCGGGAAAAGCTGGCGCTCCACGGAAAGGCTGTAGGACTGCAGCTGCGCCGGGGTGAAGCTGGGGCCAACCGCGTCGAGGGTCTGCGGCGTAAGCCCGGTGGCGGTGCCGGAGGTTGGGTTTTCAAGCGTGCCGGAGTTGATGTTGGAGCTTTGGGTAAAGGGTGGGTTCTGGCCAAAGGCGTTGTAGATGGCTTCCACCGCGAGCCGGGAGTAGCCGATGCCGTAGCCGCCGCGGAGCGAGGTTTTGCCGTCCCCGGTGAGGTCGTAGGCAAAGCCGACGCGCGGAGCGAAGTTGGTGTACTTGGCGGTGAAGAAGCCGTCCGGAACCCCATTCTTCCCAGCGAAGACAAGGCCGGTCTCGAGGTTGGCGGGGGTGCCGGCAGCGTTGACCGGGGTGCCGGCCGGGTTCAGCTGGAAGCCACCCCCAAGCAGCACAACGGGCGCCTGCGCGGCGTTGTACTGCGAAGCGTAAAAGGAGGAAACCTGGTCGCCGGAGCTGGTGTTGGGCGAGAAGTACACCCAGCGCAGGCCGGCGTTGATTGTCAGCTCCCGGGTGGCGTGCCAGTCGTCCTGGGCGTAGGTTTCTCCCTGACGGTAGTGAAAGGAGCCGCTGCGTTGGCCGCTGTCCTGGTGATAGCTGCCGGCAAGGCCGAGCAGGTAGTCGGCTGCAGGATCGCCGGTGCGCGTGCCGTTAAACGTGAAGGAGCCACCCGGCACCGTAAAAACATTCTGGTTCTTGATGCCGGCGATATAGAGCGCGCCGAACTGGAGGACGTGCGAACCCTTGGTCCAGCTGAGGTCGTCCTGCAGGATACCCTCGCCATCGGAGGCGTGGATCGCCGGGGTACCGGCACCGAAGCCGGCATAGCCGCCGCTGAAGCTGATGGAAGGGGCCTTGTTGAGCACGTTGGCCCCGGGAAAGAACTGACGGATCACCACGCCCGGGGGAAGCTGGAAGTTGCTCGTGTTGATGCGCGGTTTGTCGTAGGTTTCGGCCACGGTCGCGGAGTTGATGAGATTGGGTGTGATGGTCGAGGTGAGGCGCACCAGCGCATTGAGTCCGGTGGTGTAGTAGGTGGTCGGGGTCGCGGCAAAGATGTTGCCGTTGAACGAGTTATAGGGAATGCCGTTCTTGACCTGCTCGTAGGAAACGCGGCCGGTGAGCACTTCATTGGGCGTGATGTAGTGATCGATGCGGTAGTTGTAGCTGTCCTGCGCAAGCGTTTGCGGCTGCTGGTTGATGTAGTTGAGCGCGCTGCCGGGGTTGTTTGGCGGATCGCTGAGCGCATTGAGCAGGGCGATGGCGTTCGGGTCGATGCAGGCAGGGTTGATGGTGTTGGCGCTGGTAATGCAGTCGGTGGCCCCGCGG
Organism: uncultured Acidipila sp.; assembly: GCA_937859835.1. GTDB lineage: Bacteria > Acidobacteriota > Terriglobia > Terriglobales > Acidobacteriaceae > EB88. The sequence goes on from CALMAN010000135.1 coordinate 3,687, forward strand.
GCTGCCAGCTGGGCTGGCCCGAGTGCGTCACGGAACGAGAGCGGCGCGGTGTTCGTGAAGACGCCGGCGCGCTGCGCGGCGGTAAAGACAAGGCCCTGCGCGGTGGAGCCGGTAGTGATGCGACGCCACTCGTTGGCGGCGAAGAAAAAGGTCTTCGGCTTGCCGCTGTCGTACAAGCGGGGAATCTTGACGGGTCCGCCAAAGGAGTACCCGAAGATGTTTTGCCGGAGCTTGGTCTTGACGGTGGCAAAGTACGGATTGGCATCCAGCGCATCGTTGCGGAAGTAGTCCCATGCGCTGCCGTGGAAGGAGTCGGTGCCGGACTTGGTTTCCACCACAACCTGGCCTGAGCCGGCAAGACCATAGCGAGCGCTGTAGTTGTCCTTGAGAATGCGGAACTCGTCGATCGAGTCGACGATGGGCAGGATGTTGATGTTTGCGAGGTTGCCGGTGTTCATGTTGTAAACGCCGTCGAGCGTGTAGACGGAGTACTCAATCGAGGCGCCGTTGACGATGAGCGTGGTGCCGCCGGTGAGGCCGCCCGAGGTTTCCTGGTTGTTGCCCGCCGTCGAGCTGACCCCGGGAATGAGCTGCCCAAGCGATTGAAAGTTGCGGCCATTTAGCATGATGTTCTCAACCTGCTTGGACGTAATGGTTCCGCTTGAGCCGGAGTCCTGCGTTTCCACCGCGAGCGCATCCGCGGTGACGCTGAGGGTTTCGCCGGTGCTGCCGACCTTGAGCACGAGGCTCGATTCTCGCGTTTCCCCCGGATCGACCTGCACATGCTGCTCCTCGGTCGCGCTGAAGCCCTGCGCCATGGCCTTGACGGTGTATTGCCCCGGGTTGAGTGCGTCGATCGAGTAGAAGCCGGCCTCGGAGCTTTTAAGCAGCTTGGCCACCCCGGTCGCTTCGCTCGTGACCGTGACCTGTGCGCCCGGGATGGTTGCGCCGGTTGCATCGGTGATGGTGCCCCGGATCGACCCTTGATCGCCCTGCGCGAAAACAACGCCTGGAAGCAGAACGAGCAGTGCGGAAAAAAGAAGACTGAGCCTTGCCACCTTGCGTTGCTGTTGCATCGCTGCCTCCAGAAAACAGGCCGCCCACGGGGCAGAAGCTGCCACCGCCGTGGGAGATATCGCGTCAGCCTGCCGATCTCCCGACCCCACTGCATGGAGAGTTTTCGGACGCGAGCGAACCGGAGCCTGATTTCGATCGAAACACTATGCGGACGGAAGGAACGCTGTCAAGACAATTGGGAATAGTTTTTCTATTGAATTCACGAGGCGTTCGCCCCCCTGGAAGGGCCGCCGGAAAGCGGGTAGTGGTTCCCCTCCCACTGAGAAGCCCTCCACCTCGCCGGCTGAGCACCGTGCACGTTCGCGCCCGTCCCTGCTGCAGGCCGCGTGGGGTGAGGGCGCGATTGAGAACTGGAGCCGAGGGGGGGCGGAGCGGCTAGCGCGAGGGTGGGTGCGCGAGGGTCGCGGTGGCGGATGCGTTGGCCTTGGCGAAGTTGCCGTAGCCGATGATCAGCGTGGAGCCGATGAGCAGCAAAAG
>CALMAN010000136.1 GCA_937859835.1 uncultured Acidipila sp.
ATGCCTGCTTTCGGCAGTGTCCCTCGTTCGGGCAGCAGGAGGTGCCCCGGCGTCCCGAATCGGGCCTGGGAGCCTGCGGGGGCGGCCCGGCGGTCGTTTCTAGGGCTGCGCACGGGCCCGCTGCAAAGCGCGGAAAAGAGTGATAGCTTCAATCCGTTCGTAGGGAGAATGAAAAGAATGCTTCGTTGCCTGCTTCCCGCTGCGTGTCTTCTCGCCCCGTTCGCTGTGTTCGGCCAGCATCTTGCGTCCAACGCCGGTACCACCGAGGCCGCGCCCGCGCCGCCTCCGGCCGTGCACAGCTTCAATCTCGCCTCCATCGACAAGACTGCTGACCCGTGCACGAACTTCTACCAGTACACCTGCGGGAACTGGCGCAAACACAACCCCATCCCTGCCGATGAGCCGGAGTGGGGCAGCTTCAGCGTGCTGGGCGAGCGCGAGCGCTACCTCCTGTACAAGGAGCTGAAGGCGGCCGCAGACGACCCGAAGACCCCCCTGCAGCGGCAGTACGGCACCTACTTTGCTGCCTGCATGGACACGGCCGCGATCAACCAGGCAGGCGCGAAGCCGCTTGCTCCCTCGCTCGACGCCATCGGGGCGCTGCGAGACAAGCGCGGCATTGCCGAGCTGATCGGGGATACGCGGCTGAGCGTGGGCGGCTTCGCCAGCTTCGGCGACGAGCCGGACCAGAAAGACGCGAGCCACTACATCGCCGCCGTGTACCAGGGAGGGCTGACCCTGCCGGACCGGGATTACTACCTCAGCACGGACGAGCATATGGCCGGGATCCGCACCAAGTATCACGACTACATCGTGACCCTGATGAAGCTGGCCGGCGACTCGCCGGCAGCCGCAGAAGCGACGGCGACCGACGTGCTTCGGATTGAAACCTCGCTGGCGAAAGCGAGCATGCCGCGCGTTGCCATGCGCAATCCGGACAACATTTACCACCCGGAGCCGGTTGCCGCGCTGTCCGGGCTGACGCCGGACTTCGAGTGGACCGCCTTTTTCCGGGCCGCGGAAGCGCCTGCGTTTTCCCGCGTCAACGTGGCGCAACCGGAATACTTCAAGGCGATGAACGCGCTGATCGATGCCGAGCCGCTGCCCGCGCTCAAAAACTACCTGCGCTTCCAAACCGTCGATAGCTCCGCGACGCGGCTCTCCGCCCCATTTGATGAAGCGCACTTTGCCTTCCATGGACGGGTTCTGGAAGGGCAGGACCAGGAAGAAGCACGCTGGAAGCGCTGCACCGCGAACACGGACGGCGCGCTAGGGGAAGCGGTCGGGCAGGACTGGGTCAAGGAGAACTTCCCGCCCGCCGCCAAGCAGAACATGGAAGTGCTGGTCGCGAACCTGAAGGACGCGCTGCACGACGACATAGCCGGGCTGCCGTGGATGTCGGACGCGACGAAAAAAGAAGCCGAGCTGAAGCTGAGCCAGTTTCGGCAGAAGATCGGCTACCCGGACAAGTGGCGCGACTATTCGGCTGTCAAGGTCGAGCCCGGGCAGTGGTTCGAGGACGCGCATCGCGCCGCGATCTTTAACCAGGCTTACGACTTCAACCACATCGGCAAGCCGGTGGATGAGAGTGAGTGGGGCATGACGCCTCCCACCGTGAACGCCTACTACAATCCGTCGATGAACGACATTAACTTCCCGGCCGGGATCCTGCAACCGCCCTTCTACGAGCTCGCCGCCGACCCGGCGGTGAACTACGGGAGCATCGGCGCCGTGATCGGCCATGAGATGACGCATGGCTTCGACGATGAAGGCTCGCGCTTTGACGGCACCGGAAACAAGCGCGACTGGTTCACCCCGGAGGACGAAGCCCGGTTCAAGCAGCGAACGGACTGTGAAGTCCGGGAGTACGGGAGCTTTGAGCCGCTGCCCGGGCAAAAGCTGAATGGCGAGTTGACGCTCGGCGAAAACACGGCCGACAACGGCGGCGTGCGCATCGCCTACCAGGCGTTGCAAAAGGTCCTGGCGGCCGAGCCGGCACCCGAGCGCGGGAAAAAGATCGATGGCTACACGCCCGACCAGCGCTTTTTTATCGCCTGGGGGCAGATCTGGTGCGAAAACACCTCGCCCGACTACCAGCGGCAGGGGATCAAGGTCGATCCACACTCGCCGGGCGAGTTCCGCACCAACGGGGTGGTCGAGAACTTTGACCAGTTTGCCCGGGCATTTGGCTGCCACGCCGGGCAGCCGATGGTGTCGGCCAACGCATGCCACGTGTGGTAAGCGAGGCGCAGCCCCTCCCCCGGACACCCCTCCGGACAGGCAGGCAGCCCGATCGTTTGCCGGGGAGGAGTCAGGTAACGTCGGGCGCGTCGCTTTAACCCGGGGCAAGCTTGGAGCCCGGCGCCAAGGTTTCCTGCCTGGGCAACGGGAGCTGGGCCTATGCTTCCCGCAGGGCGCGCCGGACGCGCCCATGGTATTTTCCAAACAACGGTTTGCACTCCCCTGCACTTTTCCCCAGGAAGGACTCCATGGCTCCCATCCGTTTCGCTGTTTCCGCAGCCCTGCTTCTTGCCGGCGGCCTCGCTGCGTTGGCGCAGGTTCCTGCTTTGTCGAACGCGGGCGATGCCGACACCGCGACGCCCTCCGAGCCCAAGGCGCTGCGCAGCTTCGACACCGCTTCCATCAACAAGGCGGTTGATCCGTGCACCAACTTCTACGAGTACGCCTGCGGAAACTGGCGCAAAAACAATCCCATCCCCGGCGACCAGGCACGCTGGGGCACCTTCAATGAGCTGGGCGAGCGCAACAACTATCTGCTGTACACCGACCTGAAGCAGGCCGCGAGCGACCCCAAAAGCGCGATGCAGAAGCAGTACGGGACTTTCTTTGCCGCCTGCATGAACGTCGACCAGGCCAACGCGCTGGGCGCCAAGCCGGTCGAACCGACGCTGCGCGCCATCGACGCCATCGGCAGCAAGGACGGGATCGCGGCTTTTCTGGGGGACAAGCAGTACGAGGGCGGGGGCTTTTTCCGCTTCGGCGTTGAGCAGGATGAAAAGGACTCTTCGCGGCAGATCGCCTCGCTGCGGCAGGGCGGTCTTTCGCTTCCGGACCGCGACTACTACCTGCAAACCGACGAGCGCTCCGAGAAGATCCGCTCGCAATACCACGACTACCTCGTCACCATCTTCAAGCTGATCGGCGACGATGAAGCGAAGGCCGAGGCCGAAGCGAAGAGTGTTCTGGACATCGAAACCGCGCTTGCCGAGGGCTCCATGGCGCGGGTCGATATGCGCGACCCGGACAAGGTTTACCATCCCATGCCGGTTACAGACCTGCCCCAGCTCACGCCCGACTTCGGCTGGAAGGCGTACTTCGCAAAGGTCGACCCGCCACAGTTTGCAACCGTCAATGTGGCGCAGCCTGACTTCTTCAAGACCATGGCCACGGTGCTTGCGGACCAGCCGCTCCCTGCGCTCAAAAGCTACCTGCGCTTCAACGCGGTCAACAGCGTTGCCCCCTATCTTTCCAGGCCCTTCGACGACGCTTCCTTCAACTTCTTCAACAAAACCCTGCGCGGGCAAGCCGTGGAGCAGGCCCGCTGGAAGCGCTGCACCGCGCTCACGGACGCGCAGTTTGGCGAAGCCGTCGGGCAGGACTGGGTCAAGCAGTACTTTCCTCCAGAAAACAAGGCCAGCATGGAACAGCTGGTGGCGAACCTGAAGCAGGCCTGGGGGCAGGACATCGAGCAGTTGACCTGGATGTCGCCCGCCACCAAGCAGCAGGCGGAGCAGAAGCTGGCCGCCTTTCGCGACAAGATCGGCTACCCGGAGCACTGGCGCGACTATTCCGGCGTCGCGGTGACGCCGGCGAACTTTGTGGCCGACCTCCATAACGCGGAGGTGTTCAACTATGACTACCGCATCGCTCACATCGGCAAGCCGGTTGATGAGCGCGAGTGGGGCATGACCCCGCCGACCGTCAACGCCTACTACAACCCCCCGCAGAACGACATCAACTTCCCGGCCGGCATCCTCCAGCCGCCCTTTTACTCGCAGTCCGTTGACCCGGCCGTGAACTACGGCGCGATCGGCGTCGTGATCGGGCACGAAATGACGCACGGCTTTGACGACGAGGGCTCGCGCTATGACGGGCAGGGTAACGTGCGCAACTGGTTTACGCCGGAAGACCGCACGAAGTTTGACCAGATGACCGCCTGCGAGGTGAATGAGTACGGAAGCTTTGAGCCGGTACCCGGGCAAAAGCTGAACGGCAAACTGACGCTGGGGGAGAACACGGCGGACAATGGCGGCATCCGCATCGCGTACCAGGCGCTGCACAAGGTGCTGGCGAGCGAGCCCGAAGCCGAACAGGCACGCAAGGTGGACGGCTACACACCCGACCAGCGCTTTTTCATCGCCTTTGCGCAGATCTGGTGCTCCAACCTCACGGACGCCTACGAGCGGGTTGCCGTCAAGACCGACCCCCACTCGCCGGGCGAGTTCCGCACCAACGGCACGGTGCAGAACTTCGCGCAGTTCGGGCAGGCCTTTGGCTGCCACACCGGCCAGCCCATGATGCCTGCCAACGCCTGTCACGTCTGGTAAGCTGTTTCTCGAGCGCAGACGCAAGAGTGTTGCCGAAAAGGACCGGCCTGCCGCCGGTCCTTTTTTATGGCGGCGTGCGTCTTTTTCGACCGGCTGCAGGCTGCCTTGCTCACGGTTCTGACCGCGCAACGTCTCTGCACGTGCGGTTACAATAACCCAACACCACTGTTTCCTGCACCGGCCGCCGGTGGGCAGGGATGAAGGAAGCGCATGACGTTCCGCAACGTGAGCCGTACCCTGCTTTTGCTGGCCGGGTCGCTCAGCCTCACCCTTGGTCTTACCTCCTGTTCCGCTGACCATACTGTTGGCTATATCTATGTCCTGGGTACGCAGTACAACCAGATCAGCGAGCTGCGCGAGGACAACAACAACGGCTCGCTTGCCAACCTGAAGGGTTCGCCGATCGGCTCTGGCGGCATCAACCCGATTCGCGCCGTGGTTCCGTCCGGCGACCGGTACATGTACGTCCTCAATGGAGGGCAGGCGGCAAAAGACCCCACCAGCGGCAACATCACGTACTCCAGTTCAAGCATTGCCCTGTTCAGCGTGGGCGGTTACGGGCAATTAACCACGCAGCTGCAGTACTCCAGCCAGGGCTACGGCCCGCAGCGCATCGCCGTCGACTCCGGCGGAGCGCACCTGTTTGTGCTGGATGAGTATTCGCCGGTCGGCCTGACCGGCGGCAGCACCACGTCGCCGACCGGGGTGATCCAGAGCGGCCCGACGACCGCATACCCCTGTAAGGACCCGGATACCGTGAACTTTCCGAACACTTACCACCCGGTGGGCGACGTGACGGTGTTCACCATTGATCAATCGACCGGCCGGTTGCAGGCCGTCCAGAATCCGCGTCAGCTCAATATCAACTACTTTCCCGTGGGCTGCTTCCCCGTGGATTTCGGGATTTCGAGCAGCTTTCTGTACACCATGGACGCCGGTTCCGCGACCAACAACGATCTCCAAACCGTGTTTGTGTACTCGCTGGGGACCAACGGCCAGCTGACGCCGACCCAGACCACGACCAACGCGATTACCGATGTTGTTGGGGGCGTGTCGAATCCGGTAAACATCAGCGCGCTCAACGTAACGGCAGCGAACCTGTACCTGCTCGATACCCAGAACGACAAGATCTACATCGAAACGCCGGGTTCGAGCGGAGCGCTTACCCCGGTGGACGGCTCCCCGTTCACCAACAGCCAGACGCAGGCCGGCGGCCCGGTGCAGTCCATTGTCGACTCAACAAACAAGTACCTGTATGTCGCCGATGGTGGCACCGCTTCCGGCACTTTCAACCCCAACGGGAACTCTGACATCGCCGGCTTCAACCAGACGTCGTCCAACGGCAGCATCACCCTGGTTCCGGTGCAGAACAGCCCGTTTGCCTTTGCCGCAGGCACCATCTCCAATCCGGTCTGTATCTTTGAGGACCCCACGAACCAGTACATCTACACGGCAGGCTCGGTCGATAACAGCATCACCGGCCGCCGCATCGACCCCAACACCGGGACGCTGAGCACCTTGAACAAGGCCGGCACCTTCCCGACGACCGGAACGCCGTCCTGGTGCCTGGGCATTTCGAGCGCATTCTAGCGTCTGCTTCGGGGGCGCGCGCACGCGCCTCTCCACTCCAAACAACTCCCTCACAAGGAAACTGCATGAAGTTGAAGCGATGGAGCCAGAACCTGCTGGCCGTAACGGCCGCGATCGGCACTGGCACGGGCCTGGTTTCCTGCGGGACCAGCAATACGATCGACTACCTGTATGTCACCTCCGCAAAGAACAACCCAGGCCAGATCAACGTGTATCTCGTGGACTCGCAGTCGGGGGCGTTGACCCAGATACCCGACTCGCCTTTCCAAACACAGCAGCGCAACCCGGTCTCGCTGGTAGCCGACTCCCAGGGCAAGAACCTATATGTGGCTGGCCATGATGACAACACCATCGCGCAGTACTCCATCGGTACAGACGCGAAGCTTTACGGCCAGCACACCCTCAACCCCTCAGGGTCCGAGCCGGTTGCGCTCGCGGTACATACCTACGCAAATGGTGAGTTCCTTTTCGTGGTGGAAACCTACCAGCCGAACTTCACAGACCTGAACAAGGGCCCTGGCGCGCTGTATGTCTACAACCTGGGCACAGACGGGGCGCTCGGCACCCTGGTTCCGCAGACGGTAAACGGGCAGCCCAGTGATTTTGTCCCGCTCGGCAATACCCCGAAGGCGGTCAACGTTACCGCGGATGGCAAGCGCGTGTTTGCCGCCGACATCCTGACCAGCTCGCAGCCCGGCTGCGGCGCGGGCCTGGGTGGGGTGGACGCGTACAACATGGGCCTGGACAGCAGCGGCAATGCCACGGGTGTGTTGCAGCCGGTTGCCGGCAGCCCTTTCTGCGCCGGCACCACCCCTTCGGCGATCGCCAGCCACCCGTTCAGCACCTTTCTCTACGTGACGGATAGTACGCAGAACAACATCATCACCTACGGCATCAACACCACCTCGAACCCCGGCGCGCTGTTGCCGTTGCCCAGCAGCCCCGTGGCCGCGGGCACCGCGCCGGACGGCATCGTGGTCGACCCACGCGGGCTGTACGTGTACGTTGCGAACTTCAACGGCACCTCCATCAACGGCTACGGCATCAACCAGGCGACCGGACAGCTTTCTTCGCTCGCCAGCGGCACCCAAACCGCCGGCGCGCAACCTGGTTGCGTGATCGTGGAGCCTGCTCTGGGCCGGTTTGTGTACACGGCAACCTACGTGCAGAACAGTGTGTACGGCTATGTTCTGGACCCGAACACGGGTGCCTTGTCCGCCACCGAGGGCACCTTCTACGCGACCTCCGGGCAGTCCAGCTGCGTCGCGGCAGTGCCGCACGGCAATCACCCGGTCATCACCACGGCCAATACGGCCGGTCCCAGCTAGTTCTCCTGGGACTCGAGGGGAAAAGCCCGCGCACCAAGCGCGGGCTTTTCTTATGCCAGCAGCTTGCGGATCCGGCGCTGCATGGGCCGCTCAATCAGCGCCACTGTTGCGCCGGCCGCGGCGGCGAGCAGGGCGTAGCTGATCCAGGGATCAAAGCGGTTCAAGCCTGTCCGTACAAGCAGGCCTGAGTTGTGGATCAGCGTCCACAGGTTGAAATGGAGGATGTACAAGCAGTAGCTGGCCTGCCCGAGCGCCACAAACGGAGCAAAGCCGAAAAAGCGCGCCAGCGGGTTTTCGCCGGCCAGGCCCAGGATCGCGCAGCCAAACAGGGGCATCAGCAGGCCGTCGTGCATCAGCACGTAGGGAATGCGGTCGCCCAGGCTGAGCGCCGTGTACAGGCCGGCCACGCCGGCAAAGCCCAGCCCCAGGCGCAGCCAGCCGGCTCGGCGCAAACGGCCGTCAAGGTCAGCCAGCGTGAGCCCGAACAGAAAGGAAGGCAGGTGCGGGGGCGGGCTGAACTTGAGCGCGCGCATCCAGAAACCGTCTGAGTAGCGACCGGGGTGCGGGTCGCCATCCGGATTGAAGTGCATGTAAAGCAGCGGCAGGGTCATGCCGCAGAGCCAGAACAGGCCGAGCAGCAGCAGCGTGCCCGGAGTGCTTTGTGGACGGCGCCAGCGCGCCAGCATGGGAAACAGGAGATAAAAGAACGCCTCGGTGGACATGGTCCAGGCCGGGGTGTTCCAGAAAGTCGAAAGCATGGGGCTCCAGCCCTGCAGCAGCAGCGGCGTCAGCAGGAGCCCGGAGTAAAACTCGGCGTGCGAGCGGACCTGCCACTCGTCGTGGAGCATGCCGAGCGACAGCAGCAGCGCAAAAAGATAAACGGGGTACAGGCGGGAAAGCCGGGCAACCCAGAAGCGCCAGGAGACCAGCTCGCCGCGGTAGGCGCGGGCGCTGTAGTTATAGGAAAGGATGAAGCCGGAAAGCAGCAGAAAAAACGAAACCGAGGTGAAGCCGTTGTTCACGATCGGCGCGAGTGGCCCAAACCACTGCGGGTTTGAGAAGTGGAAGAAGACGATGTTGGCCGCCGCAAACGCGCGGAGCCCGGTAAGCGCGGGCAGCCGGCCCCGGCTTGCGCTTTTCGCCGCCGGGAGTGCTGCTTCACCCGGCGCCGGGGCCTCCGGCGCATCATCACCGGGGGCGAGCAGCGAGGGCTTCGCGGCCGCCGAAGGGCTCAGCAGGTGACCAGCGAGCCGATCTTCTCCCCCTGGATCACGCGGCAGATGTTGCCCGGCTCGTTCATGTTGAAGATGATCATCGGCATGTTGTTGTCTTTGCACAGGCTCACCGCGGTCATGTCCATCACCTTCAACCCGAGCCGCATGATTTCCATGTACGTGATTTCGTCAAATTTCGTCGCGCTCTTGTCGAGCACCGGGTCGGCCGTATAGATCCCCTCGACCTTGGTCGCTTTCAACAAAACATTCGCGCGGATCTCCATCGCGCGGAGCGAGGCGGCCGTGTCGGTGGAGAAGTACGGGTTGCCGGTCCCGGCGGCAAAGATCACAACGCGCCCTTTTTCAAGGTGGCGCACGGCGCGGCGCCGGATGTAGGGTTCGCAAACCTGGTGCATCTGGATCGCCGACATCACCCGGCAGTGCGTGCCGGTCTTTTCAATCGCATCCTGCACGGCGAGCGAGTTGATGACGGTAGCGAGCATGCCCATGTTGTCGGCGGAAACGCGGTCCATGTTCTGGGCCTGCTCGGCTACGCCGCGAAAGAAGTTGCCGCCGCCCACCACAATCGCCACTTCAACACCCTGCGCAGCCGCCTCGGCCACCTCATGGGCAACCTGATGCACACGGGTTACGTCAACGCCAAACCCGCGGCCGGCAGCCAGGGCTTCGCCCGACAGCTTAAGCACCACTCGCTTGTACATTAGTTCCGAGTATCGCACGGCGCGGCGAGCCCTCAGACTCCTCCCCGACGATAGAGTTACCTTTGGAGCAGGGATGGAGTTTGCGCGCAAGCGGGCCGCGGAATGGCTGGATGGCGATCTAGGCACCCCCGCCGAGGTCGCCAGTGCGCTGCGATCCATCCGCTTTGTGAATCGCTGGTTCGGCGGCAACCGCGTGCACCATCTCCTTTTGGCGCGGGCTGCTCGGGGGCGTTCAGAGCTTTCCGTTCTCGAGGTCGCGGCAGGTGCGGCCCCCGCGCTCGCCGCCGCCGGGCTCGCACTGCTTCGCCCCCGGACCGGCACCCCCGTGACCCTCCACGCGACCCTGCTCGATCGCCAGCAAAGCCACCTCCCGGTTACGTGGCCCGCCAGTCTTCCCGCTCCCGTGCTCCTTCAGGGCGATGCCACCGCCCTTCCCTTGCCCAGCCGCAGCGTGGATGTGGTGAGCTGCTGCCTGTTTCTGCACCATCTCGCACCCGGGGAAAGCGCGGCTTTCCTGCTCGAAGCGCTCCGGGTGGCGCGCGTTGCGGTCCTGATCAATGATCTGGAGCGGACCCAAGTGCACTATGCGCTGGCGCGGCTGTTTTCACTCGTCGACCCGAGCCGGCTGTCCCGCCATGATGGGCCGGTCTCCGTGCGGCAGGCGTACTCTGCCCCGGAGCTCACCGCGATGCTGGCTGCGACCGGCCACCGGGCGGAGGTCCGTCGGCGCTTTCTTTACCGCCTCGCCGCCGTGCTCTGGGTCGACGCTGCGGAGGCCTGAGGGAGGGACGCTCAGCTGCCGAGGAACAGCGGTGCGATGTGGCGCTCGTACAGGTTGGCGGTCACGTTCCGGGCGATCACGGCTTGGTTCGCTTCGATCAAATCCAGGTAGCGCGGACCCAGCTTCGCGGCGATCTTGAAGCCGACATGCAGGAGCTGCCGAAAACTCGGGTTGTACAAACCGCTGTTCCGGTCGTGCCGCAGCGCGCCCGTGAACTGCTCTGAGCTCCACCCCTCCACCGACTCCGGGCTGGGCAGCTGCGCCGGTTCGATCGCGATGACGGCGGCGTAGGGGGCGCAAAGCTCTTCCCGGTGGTCGAAAGCGCCGGCGTAGATCTCCTTGGCCAGCGCGAGCGCTTCGCCGCCTGCCTCGGCCAGCCCCGTAACCTCTTCGAGCCAGGTGGTGCCAGCGGTTTTGAGGTGAACGCCCGCGCCCGAGCGCGCCATCGCCTCGCGCATGGGCCCGTACAGCGAGAACTTGTCGGAACCGGAGTGCACGCTGAGCTTGAGGTTTGGGGGTAGGCCGTACTGGCTCGCCGCATAGGCGATGACGGCCGTGTCGTCTGCAAACTCGCGGGCGAACTGTGCGAGCTCTCCCTGGTAATCAACGCCCTTGTTGAAGCGGCCAGTGAACTTGGGCGCGATGGTCTGGATGGGAATGCCCTGGTCGGCAACCGCGATGAGGATGAGGAGCAACTCGGCCGGGGTTTGGGGCGCGTCGGTCTCATCCATGGAGATCTCCGGGATGAAGTTTTCGGCGCCCTTGGCTGCCTCGATGGTCGCGTAGATCCCTGCCGCGGCCTCCACAGCCTGGAGATACTTCCCCCCTGTGGCCCGCACAAACTCTTCCCCGAGCGCCAGGGGTTCGGTCCCGGGCAGCTCGAGCGTGCCGCGCAGCTCGGGATGCCGGCGAACAAAGGCTTCGATCGAAGCAGGCGGCGCGTGCTTGCCGATCTGTTCGGCAACATCCAGCGTGAAAAAGTCGCAGGGGGCTAGGTAGCGGCCGACGGTGGACACGTTGATGTGGTCCGCATCGCAGAAGTACGGGGCGGTCCAGCCGAGCGCGGCGACCGCGGCATCGGCGGCTGCGCGCGTTTGAGCCGCATCGGAACCGACGATGGTGTGCTCACGATGGCTCTTGTTCCACACCGGGACGACCGTCACGCCCCCCGCCTGGGCGCGCGCGCACGCGGCCAGTTGCGCTTCCGCCTGGTGCGCAAAGCGGTCGCCTACGCCTATGGAAAACTTCGGCAGGGTGAGGGGTGTACTCGGCAAGCGGACCTCCGGAGATCGCGGAAACCAGTGGAACGGCCGCGGACCCGCGGAAGCGGGACTGCCTCAAGCCTAGCGCCTGTGGACGAAGTTTGGCGAACCCGCGTCCCCGTCGCGATCGGATCTTTCCGCAGCGGAAGCGAGGGCGATGACTGGGGATGGCGCCAAAGTCTCGCGGGCGCATCGCACGGCGCGCCTGGGGTGTACCGGGAGCGCGTTTGCGCGCCTGCGTCTGCAAGCCTAGAGGTCAAACGAAGAAACCATCCTCTGCTTTGCCGTGTACCGGGTCATGTACCAGGCATAAGCGCCCACAACCACGAAGCCGTAAAGAGGGACCTGGTAGGCGATTGCGGTCGCGTGGGCGTGTTCGGCAGCCAGCCCCATGATGGGGGTCAGTACAGCGCCGCCAACGACCGACATGACCAGTACCGACCCGCCCACATTGGTGTTGGGGCCAAGGTCCCGGATGCCAAGAGCAAAGATCGTGGGAAACATGAGCGACATAAAAAAGCTGGTCACGAAGATGGCCAGCAGCCCGGTCCAGCCTGGATGTAGGATGCCAACGCCCAGCAGGCAAACGTTGATCACGGCGTAGGTGGCCATCAAGCGGGCGGGGTCAAAGCGGCGCATCAGCGCGGCCGAACTGAAACGGCCCAGGCCAAAGGCGCCCAGGGTACCGGTCATCAGCAGGCCGGCCACTCGTTCGGGCGCATGGCTGTACTCTTGCGCGTACTGGATGAAGTAGCTCCAGGTACCGACCTGCGCGCCGACATAGGCGAACTCGGCTGCCACGGCGAAAAGGAAGTGTGGCTTGCCGAGCAGGTCGCGCCAGTTACCGGCGACTTCGGCGGTATGCTCGCGGGCCTGCACAAACGCAGGAAACCGTGTAAGCCCGATCAGCACAGCCCATACCGCGGCCAGCGCGCCCAGCAGGAGGTAGGGGGTGACCACCCGCAGCGTTTCCCGGTGCAGGTAGGGCGCGTAGGTGCCGGCGGCGCGCATGGCAGCCGTTTGCTCGGCGGTCAGCTCGATCCCCGAAAGAATAAATGCAGTGCCCGCGAGCACCCCCAGAAACGCTCCCACAGGATTGAAGGCCTGGGCAAGATTGAGCCGTGGCGCCGCCGTGGCGGTTGGGCCAAGCCCGGCAATGAAGGGGTTTGAAGCGCTTTCAAGAAAGGCGAGACCGCTGGCGACAACAAACAGGGCCGCCAGGAAAAAGCCGTAGCGGCCAGAGTTCGCGGCCGGAAGAAACAGAAAACATCCCACCGCAAAGAGCAAAAGCCCGGTCAGAAACCCGACTTTGTACCCTTTGCGCTTCATGAGCAGGCCGGCCGGCAGCGCCAGAAGGAAGTAGCCCATGTAGAACGCCGACTGCACCAGGCCCGCCTGGAAGCGGCTCAGCGCGAAAGACTTCATGAACTGCCGGATCAGCACATCGTTCAGGTTGTTGGGGATACCCCACAGAAAAAACAGGCCCGTAACCAGAACAAACGGGCGCATCACGCCGGGAGGCAGCAGCGCTGTTGCCCCTCCGGGCGAGCGCTCGGCCAGGCTATCCAGTTCACGGGTGTAGGAGGGTCCGCTCATTGGCTTGGGTGGGGAGCTGTTCTCTTTAACTATGGTCCCACAGGGGTCGCGCAGCGCGGCTTTCCCGGGAAGCAGCGGCAGCAGATGCCGCTTCTTTGCGGGGTGCAAGTCCCCGGGCAGGGTGGTGCGCGGGCCGGGGGTGCGTACGCTCCTTGTGTGGGCCCGCGAATGAGAGACCGCTCCGTTCAGCATAGGCTTTTGTCCCGAACGGCGGCGATTGTTGGGCGGCGTCCCCGCAGGTGCAGGGGGGCGCGCTCACCGAAGCCGGGTCTTGCCGGCCCGGGTCGGCCGGCGCTGAACTGAATTCGTGGCAGCGATGGGGAAGCCCGGCAGGGCCCGACGGCTCCGCGCGAACGCTCGCCCTGGCAACCGTTTGGGACGGCCGGCCTCCTAGCGCTTCACGAGCGACCCCGCCGCCGGGGAAGGCAGCCGTGCTCTGCCCTCTCACCCGCTGCCCTGCGCGACGCCCGGCAGCTTTTTCGTCTGAGTGGCAGCCCACGGTCGCTGAGGGGGTACAAAGGCCCGGGCAATGCTCCGGGCTGATCTGCCGTACGGCGCCCTAGCGGGGAAGAACCGGCCTTTGCTCCCCTGCCGCCCGTGCCGCAAGAGCCAGGCGCAGGCACGTCTTTGCGACCAGGTCGGCATCATGGCGCAGGACATCACCTTCGGCCGCAAATGGGCCCGCGATGCACCGGATCCCCATGGACTCGATCCGCGCGGCATCGGCGGCAATGACTTCCGCACCTTCGGCGGCATAGCGCGCGCGCACCGGTTCCGGAACCGGCGCGGTGTTGACCAGTGCGTAGTCAAAGATCGGCTCGCGGAGATGCTCGTAGATGCGCTCAATATGTTGCGAAGCCGAAAGGTGGAGGCTTTCGTTGCCTTGCGTCATCAGGTTGCACACATACACGCGTGTGCCGCGCGCCGCGCCGAGCGCTTCCGGGATGCCGGCTACCAGCAGGTTGGTGATGACGCTCGTGAAGAGCGAGCCCGGCCCCAGCGTAATCAGGTCGGCAGCGGCGATCGCGTCGAGGGTTTCGGGCAGGGGCGCGGCGTAGGGAGGGTCGAGCATCAACTCGACGATGCGGGCATGGCTGGCGGAAATGTCAGTTTCGCCGCGAATCAGCTCGCCGGTATCCATGCGCGCGGCCAGGGTGACATTGGCATTCGTAGCCGGATAGATGCGGCCGCGGGTCGCCAGCACCTCGGCCGCCAGCTTGATGGCCTGGGCGAAATCGCCGGTGATTTCTTGGAGCGCGGCAACAAACAGGTTGCCGAAGGAGTGGCCTTCCAGGTCGCCGCCCGCGCGAAAGCGATGGCGAAAAAGCCGGGACAGCAGCTGCTCGTCCTCGGAAAGCGCGACCATGCAGTTGCGCAGGTCTCCCGGGGGCAGCATGTTGAAGTCTTTCCGGAGCCGGCCTGATGAACCGCCATCGTCGGTCACCGTCACCACCGCGGTCAGGTCGCTGATCGGGCACGCGGGAGCAGACACGAGAGCTGCGGCTGCGGTTCCGCCCGGAGCGGTGAAGTGCTTGAAGCCGCGCAGCAGCGTCGACAGCCCGGTTCCGCCGCCCATGGCGACTACCCGGAGCGGCGCGTCAGCGGCAGCGAGTCGTGGCTGTGCGGCCTCAATCATGCAGAAGCTTGGGGCGCGGTGTGTGCCGTTCAGATCGCTTCGGGATACAGCAGCTCAGTAAATCTGGGGTCATCGGCCATCTGCCGGAAGTCAACATCGCTGCGGGCCTGGATGCGGTTGTACGGGCGCAGCTCGATCGCGCGCTCCAGGTGGTGGAGACTGCCTTCGGCCTGTCCCGTCATGCTGTGGAGGGTGGCTAGCGCGTAGTGCGCATAGTCGGCCGTATCGTCGCGCTCCACAATCAGCTCCAGCTGCTCGCGCGCTTCTTCGTAGTCGCCGTTGTTGATGCAGGCCACCGCGTAATCGTACTGCTCGGTGAGCGATTCAAAGGCGAGCTGCGCGGTTTGCTGCTGTAGCTGCCGTTCGCATGCCTGCAGGTACACGTGTGCCCTTTCCCGGATCTCAGGAGAACACTGTGGGTCGAGCGAGCGAAACCCTTCGAGCGCTTTTTCAAACCGGCCCGACTGCATGGCTTGCAACGCAGCGCCGTACACATTCAGCGCTTCCTGCTGGGCACTGTTGGTAAAAGGACGGACCTTGGCGGCCAGCGTTTTCGATGAAGAAGCGGGAGCTTTGGACATGCGAGCGGCCTCGTTTCTCCGTGCAGGTCCGGCAAGGGGGGAGGGCTGCAGGGAATGTGGGTGCCGGATACGCCGCGCAGGCATCCGGTTGCCTCGTTTTATACGCAGGCGCGGGCGCGGCGTCAACTCTCCTTGGTCACCAACGCCCCTAGCGCCCTGCCAGCGGCGGCTGCCGGTAGATGGAAGGATTGAGGCTGCTGTCGTTATACATCTTGAGCTGGCGATAGGTTTTAAAGCTGCGCTCGGAGGAAAGCACGCGACGCCACAGCCGCTCCAGCGCGAGCTGGAGATCTCCGCGCTGCTCGGCAAGGATGACGAGGCGGTCGCGATTGCGCTCGCCGTGCCCGGCCGGCGCACCGGGCCGCGCCAGTTCCTCGCGCGTATGGAAAAGCTTGAGGGCGAGGATACTCAGCCGGTCGATGATGAGACCCGGGCTTTCAGAGTGTTGTTCGGCTTCCGGGTGCGGCAGGCGATGAGGCGCGAGCAGCCCGAGCAACAGGGTATCGCACTGCTCGGCAAGATCGTTGCGGCGCTGATTGAGGCTGTCGATCCCGCGTTTGATCGCAGCCAGTGCCGGGTCGTCGATCCCGGGTGTGCGCGCGGCGTCCTCGAGGTGCCAAAGCTCGTAGTTCGCGTGATGCTGCGCGAGGATCGTGGCTTCAAGTCTGCTCATGGCAGGCGGTTGCGCTTCGGGGTCCTCGTGCCAAAGCCGGGTGGCGTAGTCATGGAGGGTGGCGATTGCGGGAAGCGTAGGCAAGGACATGCGCAAGAAAGGTGCAGCGCTTAGAATAAGGCTGGTTCCGCGCGGACTGCAACGCAGCGTCCGGCCGCGAGCCAGCCGGTCCTCATTCGCGAGCGCACCCTGACTCCGCTTCGGGGTCTTTCGCGGCGAGTACCTAAGGAGAATAGGAGAAAGCGTGTCCTCTTCGTTGTCGCCCCAGGCTGCCCTCGAATCGCCGCACCGCCGCTACAACCCCCTGCGCCGCCAGTGGGTGCTGATTTCACCGCAGCGCACGCAGCGGCCCTGGCAGGGCGAGGTAGGCGACGCAACTCCGTCCAGCGTCGTTCACTACGACCCCAAGTGCTACCTGTGTCCAGGAAACCCGCGTGCCGGGGGTGCCCGGACGCCCGCGTACGAGCACGTTTACGTGTTTGACAATGATTACCCGGCCATCCTGCCGACCGCGCCCTCCTCCATCCCGACCGACTCTTCCCTGCTCCGCGCCGAACCGGAACATGGCCACTGCCGGGTTCTGTGCTTTCACCCGGATCACTCGCTGACGCTGGCCCGCATGGAACCAGCCGATATCGAGCGGGTCGTCGAAGCCTGGGCCGGGCAGGATGCGGAACTGAGCGCCGAGCCTGATCTTGCCTACGTGCAGATCTTTGAAAATCGTGGCGCCATGATGGGCGCCAGCAATCCGCACCCCCACTGCCAGATCTGGGCTACCGCGCACATCCCGGACGAGCCTGCGGCCGAAGCCGCGGCGCAGGCGGCGTACTTTGCCGAACACGGGACGCCGTTGCTGGCAGACTATCTTGCGCTGGAGATCAAGGAGAAGGTGCGGGTCGTGTGCGAGAACGATGCGTTTGTGTGCGTGGTTCCCTGGTGGGCGGTGTGGCCGTTTGAGACCTTGATCCTGCCGCGGGAGCCCGTGAGTACGCTGCGGCTGTTCTCGCCGGCGCAGCGCAGCGGCCTGGCAAACATCCTGCACCAAATCACCGTGCGCTATGACAACCTGTTTCAAACCAGCTTTCCGTACACGATGGGCTTTCACGGCGCGCCCACCCAGGGCGAGCACCCCGGCTTTGGCTGGCATGGTCACTTCTACCCGCCTCTGCTGCGCTCAGCCACCGTCAAGAAGTTCATGGTGGGTTTCGAGATGCTCGGCATGCCGCAGCGCGACATCACCGCCGAGGGCGCGGCGGAGCGCCTGCGCGCTGTGCCGGCCGTGCACTTCGCGCCCAGGTAGCGGCCGGCGCACGGGTACCGGAGCCCAGCCACGGCTCCGGTTACTGAATCACAAGTACGATCGGCTGGGACTGCGTGAGCCCCGAGCCTCCGGCCTGGGTCAGCGTGAGCGTTACCTGGTACGTACCGGGCGCGGCACTGGCTTGCGCCGGCGGAGCGGGCACCGATGCCGTTCCCCCGCAACCGATCGCCCCCAGGGCTCCTCCCGCGCATGCCGCACACGCCAGGAGCACGAACCAGCGGATCCTGCGTCGCGGAAAACAGATCCACAAGCCTGCGGCGAGGAGACCGCTCCCGGTTTCCCATCCAAGGCGAACACCGGCGGGGCTGACGGGTTTGCTCGAAGCAGCTGCCGTCGCAAGCCCGGTTGCGATCTGTAGCTGCGCAGTGACGGGTTGGCCATGGAGGCTCAGCGCCGACTCGCCGCTCAAAGCACACGACGCATACTGGGGCAAGCCGGAGCAGGAAGCGCTTAGGCTGCCGCTCAAGCCACCGGCAGGTGTGACGGTGACGCCGAGCAGCGCGGTTTGACCGCTCTTCACCGTCAAGGTGCTGCTTGCCGTGGTGAAGGAAAAGCTGGGAGGAGCCACCGTGGCTGTCAAGCCAGCGCTGCCGGCCGAGCCTAGGAAGTTGCTGTCGCCGCTATAGCTGGCGCCATAGGTGTGCGCCCCGGCAATGACCGGAGTGTACGTGTAGCTCGCCGACCCACTGCTGAGCGGAACGGTTGCAAGGGCGACGCCGCCATCCGAAAAGGCGATTGAGCCGGTTGGCACTCCGGCGATCTGCGGCGCAACCACGGCGCTGAGCGTGACCGGTTGACCTGCGAGCGGTCCGGGCTGTGCCGCGTTGAGCTGCGTGCTGGATGTTGCCTGGGCGATGTTCCAGGTGGAGGTGCTCGTCGCTACCGCATAGTGGACCCCATCTGCGGGTGTGAATGTGGCAGTAACGCTTGACTGGCCGGCGGGAAGCAGGGCGCCGGGCTGCACGGAATAGGCAGAGGTTCCCGCGACCGGCGCGGGTGCAAACAAGGTGTAGGGCCTCGGCACCAGGGCCGGATACTGCGTCATGAGAGCGTCTTCAATGCGCTCGGCGACGTAGTCGTGTCCGAGCGGCGTCGGGTGGCCCTCTGTTCCCTGGGTCGTGACCCCGAGGTACACGGTCGAGTTGCCGACCGTCGGGTCATTGTAGGCCCCGTAAAGCCAGTTTGCGGGGTCATCCAGAAAGGGGCTGGGAGACATGTCTTCGTAGAAAACGCCGCTGCCGGCAGCAGCTGCCGCGGCGGCGACCCCCTGGCTTACCGGCGTGTTGATCGCTTGCGGACCGAACAGGTAGATAGGCACCCCGGACAGGCAGTTCTGCACATTGGCGATCAGGGCCCCGGCAGCGGTCTGCATCTGGGCTGCCGTCACATTGCCGTCGTTGGTGCCGCCGACCACCATCACCGCGTCGGGTGAGTGTCCGCAGATATCTGTAAGCGCCCGCTGACTGAATGGCATCCCTACGACGCCGCCCCCGTTGTTGAAGCCTTCTCCTCCGGCAGAGGTAACCCAGTAATCCCAGTTAAAGAACTCGCCCACCCACTGCGCAAACCCCGAGCCGTTGAGTCCCACCTGCGCGGGCGGCAGCAGTGGGGGCGAAATGGTCGGTCCGGTCCAGGAGTCGCCCATGATGATGACGCGCTGGCCGACCGGGACCTGCGGCGCCGAGATGGCGTCGGCGCCTGTTGTAATGAGGCCGTAAAATGGCGGATTGCCGGTCAGCAAGATCTTGATCTGGCGTGGCCGCTTGTCTGGAAACTGGACCCGGTAGAACGCGTGTGCGGGGTAGGAATCAGTCGGAAAGTTCTCGTCCACGGTCGCCCACTGCCCGTCGACCCACAGGCGCCAGCTGCTCTGGCGAGACTCCATCACCCACTCAAACTGCTGGCAGTCGCAGGTAAACACCACGCGGTAATCAATGCCCAGCGGCGCTGCGGAGCCGTTCGCCTGGATGCCGTTGCCTCCGTTTGGATCGGTGGTCGCGGCCATGGTCGAGCCTTCATAGCGGATCAGCGGCGAGAGCCGGTCGACCGTAGGCACCGAGCCTCCGGTCAGCTGCGAAGTGTTCAGCTGGCTGGTCACGGTAGCCACGTCGGCCTGCGTGTCCACGATCGGCACCGCGACGGCCGCCGCGCCGAGCTGCGCTGCTGTTACCGGCATTCCGTAGATCATGCTTTGCGGGCTGAAGGAGACGGCCGGCAAGGCAGGGTTGACCTGGAAAGTTTCCTGCGCGGTGGCAGGGGCGAAGCTGCCATTCCCGGCCTGGGTGGCGGTCACCGTCACGGTGCCTGTGCCGGTCAGGGTGATTTTGCGTTGAAAGATCGAAGCAGGCCCGGTAACCGCGACATCGACGGGAAGGCCGGACGAAGCGAGCGCGATGACCTGAAAGGGTGCCGCATCCAGGGTTTGATCCGCGACCGGCAACAGCCGGATGGTCTGCGTCGCGGGTCCATTCGCTCGCGCCAGATGGTCGGAGCAAAACAGAACAGCCAGGAGCAGGACGAGAAGCAGACGCGCCATCGGGGTTGAGTGGTTGCGTACCATCGCGGCTTGAGTCTACCCGCTGGGCGTGGGCTCACAAGCGCCTTTTTCCTGAACCGGCCAGCCTTTTGGTAACCCCCGGCACCGATCTGGGAAACACCCGAAGGCCACAACTGCGTTCCATGAGCCAGGCGCCATGCGTTTCCGCACTCTTCCGGTTCCTTAGCCACGGCGTTTGCAGCGCGGGAAGGGGAGCGTACGGGAACGGCGTCGGCCCGGAAAGATCAGACCGTGGCTACCTCCGTGCGCGGCTCGGCTCGCGCGGGCGGAAGGCCTGAAGCAAGCTCGAGCAAGGAACACGCGCTTACGTGGTCAGCGAAGGCGGCGCCGTCGCAGGCGACGTTCCAAGCGTGGTGTTGGGCGTTGTCCCCAGCTCAAAGACAAGGTGGCCACCATGGGCGATCTCCTCGTGGCGCAGCCACAGCTTGTCTACGGGTTTGCCGTTGACCGTAACGGATTGGATATAGATGGCGTCGGGCGAAGGCCGCCTTGCCTCGATCACCAGCGTCTTGCCCCCGTTTACCTGCAGTGTGGCTTTCTCAACCAAGGGCGAGGTCAGCACATAGGTCCCACTTACCGGATCGACCGCATACAAACCGAGCGCGCTCATCACATACCAGGCCGACATTTGCCCGCAGTCTTCATTGCCCTGCAGGCCATCCGGGCTGTTGCTGTACATGGTTTCCAAAAGCGAGTGAACACGCGACTGCGTCTTCCAGGGCTGGCCGGCATAGACGTACAGGTACGCGATGTGGTGGCTGGGCTCGTTGCCATGGGCGTACTGGCCTACCAGGCCCGCGATGTCCGGCGGCGCGTTCGCGGGCAGGGTCGACGGCACAACGAACAGCTCATCCAGCTTCTTGATGAACGGCTCGCGGCCGCCCCACAACTCCACGTATCCGGCGACGTCGTGCTGCACGCCAAAGGTGGTCTGCCACGCGTTTGACTCGGTGTAGTCCCGGTACTTCTCCGTGTGACCCAGGTCGATCGGATTGAACGGCGCGGTAAAGCTGCCGTCGCTCAGCTTGGCGCGGATGAACTGCGTTTGTGGGTCGAAAAGGTGGCGGTAGTTTTTCGAACGCTCCCGCTGCAGCTTGACGTCCTCAAGCGCACCGACCTTCTCGGCCACGTGCGAGCAGGCCCAGTCGCCGTAGTCGTACTCGAGCACCTTGCTGACAGACTCCTCCTCCTTGTCGGCCGGGATGTAGCCCAGGCTGCGGTAGTAGCCGAGGCCGCGATAATCGTCGACCATGTTGCGTTTGCGCATCACCTTGTATGCGCGATTCCAGTCAATACCGGGAAAGTTCTTCACGCACGCTTCAGCCATCACGCTTGCGGAGTGGTAGCCCGTCATGGTGCCGGTCTCGACGCCCTGGAGCGGCCACACCGGCATGCCTTCGGGGCTTTGCTCAGCCATCGCAATCAGGGCGTTGACCAACTGCGGAACGCGATCCGCCTGAATCAGCGTGAAGGCCGGATGCAAGGCGCGAAAGGTGTCCCACAGCGAGTAGGTGCTGTAGTTATGTTCGCCGGCGGCCAGCTGGTGCGTTTTTCCGTCCATCCCGCAGTACTCGCCGTTTACATCGTCGAACAAGGTCGGCGCGAGCATCATGTGGTACAGCGAGGAGTAGAAGATCGCCCGCTGCGTGTCGTTCGCAGTCTCGATGCGGATGCGGCTGAGCTCGCTTTGCCACTTGGCCCTGGCTGCCGCGCGGGTCCTGTCGAAGTCGTAGCCCGGCATCTCGCCGGCCAGATTCTTGAGCGCGTTGGCCGGGCTGACGCCTGAAATCCCGACGCGAACCAGCACCTGCTCTCCCGGTGCGAGCTCCATATGCAGTGCGGCTTTCAGGCTCTTGCCGGCGCTCGACGGCGCACCCGCGGGCAACACGATTCCATCCTGCATCAGCTCTGCTGTCCGGAAAGGTTTCGAAAACTGCGCGGCGAAGTAGATGCGGCGCCCGTTCGCCCAAGAGTGCACGGTGCGGCCGCCGGTCACGGTATCCTTGCCGACCACCGTGAGGGTCGCGTCGGCAACCGGGTTCGTTGGGTCGTCGTAGGAGTGTTCGAAGTCAACCAGGAAGTGGCTCGCGCCGCCCACCTGAAAGGTGTAGCGATGGAGGCCCACGCGCTCGGTCGCCGTCAGCTCAGCCAACACCCGGCGGTCGCGCAGCGGTACGGAATAGTAGCCGGGCTCCATTGTTTCATCATCGTGCGAAAAGGCGGCACGGTAGCCGGCCCCCGGTTCGTCGCGCGGGCCCGGAACCCACTTCACCTCGCCGACGCAGGGCATCACGAGCACGTCCAGCATGTCGCCGCAGCCGGTGCCGCTCAGGTGGGTATGGCTGAAACCCATCAGCGACGTGTCGGTGTCGTGGTAGCCCGAGCACCAGTCCCAGCCGCGCGTGTACGTGTCAGGGCTTAGCTGCACGGCGCCAAAGGGAACGGTCGCGCCGGAGTAGGTGTGCCCATGGCCACCGATGCCGACGTGGAGGTTTACAAAGCGCGTGACATCTTCGCTGTCCCCACCGTGCGGAGCGAGCAGGGCGCCGACGCTGCGCTTTGGGCCGAGCATCGGCAGGCAGGAAGCAGCGGAAGCAGTTTGGAGAAAGTGGCGGCGCGTCAGTGGCATGGTGGGGCAGGCCTTTCAAAGGTGCAGCGCGGTTGCGCGAGGGATAGAACACGACTCGCGGCGTGGGGAACCACTCCAACCCTTCCGCCGGAGCAAACCGAACAAAAACAAGGATGCCGTTTTCCGATCAGTCGTCTTCCGTACGGATGGAAGTAAGCTCTTCAACCGAATCGTAACAAACGCGAGACGTCATGATGGGAGCACCCGTGCTCCCATCATGAC
>CALMAN010000137.1 GCA_937859835.1 uncultured Acidipila sp.
GCCCGGACGCCCGGCCCCTGCTACGTGCTTAGGCGGTTTGGAGCTGCGGGGCAGTCGCAACAGGCCAGTCCGTGTAGCCGCGTTCGTCTCCGCCATACCAGGTTTCCTTGGGCGCGTCCGCAATCGGGGTTCCGGTCTTTAGCCGCTCGACCAGGTCAGGATTGGCGAGAAAAGCCCGTCCAAACGCAACCAGGTCGGTTTTTCCGTCGGCGAGTTCCTGCTCGGCCAGCTCGAGCGAAACCATGTTGTTGTCGATGTAGGTCCTCCGGAAGCGGCGGCGCAGGGCATCGTAGTCGACTCCGGCGCTGTTGCGTGTCTGCTGCGTCGTGCCCTCGATCACATGGAGGTACACCAGGCCCAGCCTGGCCAGCCCGTCCACGTACGCCCCGTAGGTCTGGTTGGGCGTGCTGTCGAGCGGGGTGCTGCCGGGCATTGTGGTGCCCGGCGAGATGCGGATGCCGACCCGGTTGGCATCGCCAAAGCCTTCCACCACCGCGTGCACAGCTTGGAGGGGAAAGCGCAAACGGTTCTCGATCGAGCCGCCATAGTTGTCTGTCCGCTGGTTGGTGCTGTCGCGCAGGAACTGCTCGAGGAGATAGTTGTTGGCCGAGTGGATCTCGACGCCGTCAAAGCCTGCCGCACGGGCGTTGGTGGCGGCGCGGCGGTAGTCCTCAACGATGCCCGGCAGCTCTTCTGCTCGGAGCGCCCGGGGTGTTTCATGGTCCACGAGACCCTGGTTGGTAAAGGCCTGCCCCCCGGGCCTGATCGCTGAGGGTGCAACGGGCAGTGCGCCGCCGGGCTGGAGGCTCGGGTGCGAAATGCGGCCGGTATGCCACAGCTGCAGAAAGAAAAGGCCTCCGGCGTTGTGTACGGCTTCGGTCACGGGCTTCCAGGCTTCCACCTGGGCCTGGCTCCAGATGCCCGGGGTTTTGGCGTAGCCGCGCCCTTGCGCGGAAATGTTGGTCGCTTCCGCAATGATCAGTCCCGCAGTGGCCCGCTGCCGGTAGTATTCGGCTGCGTATAGGGGCACGACGCCCTCTTCGCTCGAGCGCGAACGCGTGAGCGGCGCCATCACGATCCGGTTTGCGAGCCTGAGCGAGCCAAGCAGGTAAGGTTCAAACAAAGCTTCGTGCGGCATGGGTGTCCTTTATTTGCGCCGGGGGGAAACACGGTGCTTGTTCGAACAGATGCGCGCGGGCTGACCTGCGATCCTCCGCACCCTCCCCGGCGCGGTGAACTCAGCGCCCGAAAAATAAGAATCGCCAGAAACGGCCGCTTTCCGCTTCCCTGCGCGGGTCGCCGGGTGGGTCGCCGGGTGACGACCACCGGGCGCCACCGCCGTCCGGGAGAGGGTGTTCGTTGGGATGGTACGGGGTTGGGTCCCTCAGGCTGGATGGCCGAGCGACTGGTGCGCGGTGCTCCTGCTGGCCCGGGCTGCGGTACACTCGCGCAAAGATCGAGGGGCGAGGAGCAAGGGCTTGGCTAGGGAGAAAGACACGCAGGCGCAACAAACAGCGGGCCCGAGTCGAAGACGCTTTCTGGCCCGGGGCGCGCTCGGGCTGGTGGGCGCCGCAGCGGCAGGGGCGCAAACCCCCTTGCCGCCGGGGGCGCCTCCGGCTTTTGGCACCGCGCCCGCCGTCGGACCGGTGGTTTCGGGCGAAACCTTTGCGCAGGCAGAAGCGCTGGTCGAGATCGAGATGACGGCCAGGGACCGCGCCGAGGCCGCCGGGAACTGGCGCCAGGCCATGGCGCCGCTGCTCGAAAGGCGCGCCGGGCCGCGGACGGTGCCGCTGCCGGACGCGGTCGCCCCGGCCACCGTGTGGCACCCGCTGCTGCCCGGCCAGCAGCTTGCCGGCGGCATCGGGGGCGAGACCTTTGCGATTCGGCCGGTGCCCGCCCGGCCTTTGCCCGCGAGCGATGCGGAGATCGCGTTTGCCACGGTTCCCGAGCTGGGCGCCTGGATCAAGACCCGGCAGATCAGCTCCGCGCGCCTGACGCAGATCTATCTCGACCGGCTGCGGCAGTACGACCCGAAGCTGCACTGCGTGATCACGCTTACCGCCGAGCTCGCGCTTGCGCAGGCGCAGCAGGCCGATGCCGAGCTGGCTGCCGGGCGCTACCGCGGTCCGCTCCACGGCCTGCCCTGGGGCGCAAAAGACCTGCTCGACACCGCGGGCATCCGCACCACCTACGGCGCCGAGCCCTTTCGCGATCGCGTGCCCGAAAAGAACGCGGTTGTGGTGCAGCGGCTTGCCGATGCCGGCGCGGTGCTGGTCGCAAAGCTTTCGCTGGGCGCGCTGGCGTTGAACGATGTGTGGTTCGGCGGGCAAACGCGCAACCCGTGGCTGCTTGAGGAAGGCGCTTCAGGCTCGAGCGCGGGCCCGGGTGCGGCCGTGGCCGCAGGCCTGGTCGCCTTTGCGATCGGCTCCGAAACAGGCGGCTCCATTGTGAGCCCCAGCATGCGGTGCGGGGTCGAGGGCCTGCGGCCGACCTACGGGCGCGTCGCGCGAACCGGCGCGATGACGCTCTGCTGGTCGCTCGACAAGCTGGGTCCCATGGCGCGCGGGGTTGAAGACACGATGCTGGTGCTCCAGGCCATCACCGGCCCGGACGCGGGCGACGTCGCCAGCGTCCCCTCCTCCCTGCACTTCAACGCCAACTACACGGTAAACGGGCTGCGCGTCGGGTACTTCCCCGACTGGCTGAACCAGCCGCCCGCGACGGAGGTGGACCGGGCTGCCTTTGCCTTGCTCCCCAAGCTCGGGATGGTTCCGACGCCGGTGTCGCTGCCGGACTGGCCCTACGACTCCCTCCAGCTGATCCTGTTTGCGGAAGGGGCGGCTTCGTTTGAAGAACTGACGCTTTCGCACCGGGTTGATCAGCTCACCATGCAGGTGCCGGATGCCTGGCCGAACTCCTTCCGGCAAGCGCGCTTCCTTTCAGCAGTCGACTTTGTCCAGGCCGATCGGATGCGCCGCCGGGTGGCCGAAGAGATGGCGCGTATCTTCTCGGCAGTGGACGTGCTGCTGGTCCCCTCGCTGCGCGACGAAACCCTGACCATCACGAACTTCACCGGGCACCCATCCCTCACGGTGCGGACCGGCTTTGTGGAAGTGAGCGAGGCACGGAGCGACTGGGCGCCCGACCCGGCACATCCGCTGCCGCGCTTTTCGCCGCCCCGGCGCGTCCCGCATGGCGTGACCTTTATCGGGCGGCTGTTCGACGAGGGCACCATGGCCAGCGCAGCCCTGGCCATGGAACGCGCAACCGGTGCTGTCGGCGAGCGGCCGCCCGGCTTTTAGCGGGCTGTCCAGCCGCCGTCGATCACGAGCGTGTGCCCGGTGATGAGCGAAGCGGCTGGCGATGCCAGAAAAACCACCGCGCCCGCAACTTCGGGCGGCTCGCCGATCCGGTGGAGCGCGGCGATGTTTTCGATGACCTCGGCGCGGAACCCGGGCTCGGCCAGAGCCGGCTCGGTGCCTGGGGTGTGGATAACGGTGGGCGCGACGGCATTGCCCCGAATGCCGTACCGGCCCCACTCGACCGCGAGGCACCGGGTCAGGTGCGCGATGCCGGCCTTGGTCATGCAGTAAACAGACTCGGTGGGCAGGGCGGCAAAGCCCGCCTGGGAGCTCATGTTCACGATGCACCCCCGCCGCTGCTCGATCATGATGCGCCCGGCGGCCTGGCTTGCAAAGAAAGTTCCCTTCAGGTTGATGGCCAGCGTGCGATCAAAATCTTCCTCGCGCACGTGTTCAGCCAGGTTGGTGGGAGCCACGCCGGCGTTGTTCACCAGGATGTCCAAACGCCCGAAGTGCCGGGCGGCCGCGTCGATGGCGGCGCGAACCTGGCCGGGTTCGCTCATCTCCATCTGGAGGGGCAGCGCGCGACGGCCACGGGCCTGGATTTCGGCGAGGAGCCCGGCGTCGCGGCCGACATCCCGCAAACCCAGCGCGATGTCGGCGCCGGCCTCGGCAAGCGCGAGCGCGATGGCCCGCCCCAGCCCGCGTGCCGCACCCGTCACCAGGGCGACCTGCCCGTCGAGCGAAAAGGATGGCAGAGCCTGCATCGGGGGTCTCCTGGCTGCTCGAACAACATCGTACATGGCTGAACCTGCGCCGTGCCGCTTCGGAAACATCACGGGCCGGCTGCGAGCTTTTCCCGCATTGGGAATGGTCTGGTTCCACACGGTCGATCGCGCTGGCTGCGGGCGCGGAGGGAGCAGCTTCAAGTGATAGCTTCATCGTTGAGGGATTTTGGGGCATGAAGAAGCACTGCAATCGATGGATGACTGGGGTGCTCGCAGCAGCGCTGGCTGCCGCCGCAGTGGAAGCGCTTGCGCAAAGAAGCGCGGCACAGCATCACTTGTCTGAAGCGGAGCAGGCGCAGGAGCAGGCGCGTATCGCGGCCCTGCCCTGGATGGGCCCGGGCGGAAGAGCGATGACGCCGGACGCGCGTGCCGACCTGGTGCTGAAGCAGATGACGCTCGACGAAAAGCTCCTGCTGCTGCACGGCAACGGCATGCCGCACGTGCCGCAGTGGCAGATGCCGCTGACCGCGGAGTCAAACGGAGGCGCCGGATACATCGCGCCGGTCGCGAGGCTTGGGATTCCGGGCATCAACATGTCGGACGCGGCCTACGGGGTGCGTTCTTCCGGCGAGAACGGGCGCTACTCGACGGCGCTGCCTTCCGACCTGGGCGCCGCGGCAAGCTGGGACCGGCATGCTGCCTATGAGTACGGGGCGCTGATCGCGCGCGAGCTGCGCGCCCAGGGCTACAACATGACGCTCGGCGGCGGCATAAACCTGACCCGCGAGCCGCGCAATGGACGCACCTTTGAGTACCTGGGCGAGGACCCCGTGCTGGCCGGGACCCTGGTCGGGCAGGTCATGACGGCTGAAAAAAACGAGCACATCCTCTCCGACATCAAGCACTACGCAATCAACGACCAGGAAACCGGCCGCAACATCGTGAACGCGGTGATCTCAAAGCGGGCGATGCGGGAAACCGACCTCCTTGCTTTCCAGATCGGCATCCGCGATGCGCAGCCCGGCGCCGTGATGTGCTCCTACAACCGCATCAATGACGACTACGCCTGCGAGAACGACTACCTGCTGCACCAGGTGCTCAAGGGCGACTGGCAGTTCCCGGGCTTTGTGCTTTCCGACTGGGGCGGCACCCACTCGACCGTAAAGGCTTCGCACGCAGGGCTTGATAACGAGGAGCCGCTGGACCAATACTTCGGCGCGCCCTTGAAGCAGGCGGTCGTGGCCGGAAAAGTTTCCGAAGCCGAGATCGATGAGCATGCACGGCGCATGCTGCGGTCGTACTTCGCGGACGGCATCGTCGACTACCCGGCCGAAAAAGGCGTTGTCGATGTGGAGCGGGATCTCGACGTTGCCCAGCATATCGAGGAAGGCTCGATCGTCCTGCTCCGGAATGAGCGCGCGATCCTGCCGCTCGCCGGCAAGGTTCGCTCGGTCGCGATACTCGGCGCGCACGCCGACGTGGGGATGTTGTCGGGCGGCGGTTCGGCGCAGGTAGACCCCCCGGGCGGCAATGCGATCGCCCCGCCGGGCGAGGGCGCGACGCACTGGCAGGATCACATCTGGTTCCCGACTTCGCCGGTCAAGGAGCTGGAAAAGGCCCTGCCCAACGCGAAGATCCAGTTCAACGCCGGCGAAGACACGGCCGCAGCCGCGGCGCTTGCGAAAAGCTCGGACGTGGCCATCGTGTTTGTGCAGCAGTGGGAAAGCGAGGGGATGGACCTTTCCACGCTGCAGCTGCCGGATAACCAGGACGCGCTTGTGGAAGCGGTGGCCGCGGCAAACCCTCACACGATTGTGGTTCTGGAAACCGGCACGGCGGCGCTGATGCCGTGGGCCGGCAAAGTGGAAGGCATCGTGGAAGCCTGGTACGGGGGCTCGCGCGGCGCCGCCGCGCTGGCCAACGTGCTGACGGGCGAGGTAAACCCTTCGGGCAAGCTGCCGATGACGTTTCCGCTCAGCGACGCGGACCTGCCCCGAACAACCATCGCGCCGCTGCCGCCCGAAGACAAGGGCGCCGGCTCAGGCTCGATGAATGACAGCTCGAACACCCATGGCGGCTACTCGGTGCACTACGACGAGGGGCTCAAGGTTGGGTACCGGTGGTACGACGCCGAAGCGAAGCCGGTCCTGTTTCCATTCGGCTTCGGGCTTTCCTACACTACCTTCGCCTACTCCGATCTGCAGGTAGCGCCGGCGCAGGGGCATCCCGGCGTTTCCGTCCGGTTCAGCGTGAGGAATACGGGCAAGCACGCCGGCGCCGAGATTGCAGAGGTGTATGCGATGCTGCCCGCCGCAGCGGACGAACCGCCCAAGCGCCTGGCCGGCTTCGACAAGGTGTCGCTCGCGCCGGGCGAGAGCCGCGAGGTCACCGTGGAGGTTGACCCGCTCTTCCTGTCGGTTTACGACGACGCGACCGGCAAGATGAAGGTGACGCCCGGCGCCTATACCTTTGCGGTCGGGGGCTCGTCGCAGGTGCTGCCCCTCAAGCAGGCAGTCACCCTCCAGGGGTCCGTGGAAGGCCTGCCTTGACCGGGTGCCTGGCAAAGCGATGCCGCGCCATGAGCAAACCTGGAGCCTTGTGAGCGGTCTAACGGGAAGGAGCAGAAGAGGATGGCGCGCCGCGTATTGATTACTGCCTTGCTGGTGACCGGGGTCTGGTATTTCAGCTCCGGACACTTTTTCACGTCCCGCTTCGTGCCCAGCCAGCTCCTTCCCGGTCGCGACACGGCCGGACTGAGCCGCTCGACGGCGCCGCTGGTGCTGGAAGAAGTCAAGGCCGCGCCCGAGTATGACGCCGAAGAGCTCACCAACATTTCGGTCTACAAACGCCTGCTGCCGTCGGTCGTCAACGTCACCGCAACCTCGCTGCAGATGGACTTCTTCTACGGTGCGGTGCCCCAGCAGGGTCAGGGTTCCGGCTTCATCCTCGATGACAAGGGCCACATCGCCACCAACTACCACGTCATTTCGGACGGGCAAAGCAATGTGGCGGGCAATATCGAAGTGCAGACCATGGACAAGCACCGGTACAAGGCCCGGGTAATCGGCGGCGACCGCCGGCACGACATCGCGCTGCTGCAGATCGACGCGCCAAATCTCAAGCCGGTGCTGCTGGCCGAGTCGCACGATCTGGTCCCCGGGCAGAAGGTGTACGCCATCGGCAACCCATTCGGGCTGAACGGGACCATGACTACCGGCATCATCTCGGCGATCCGGTCGATCCGCGGCCCGGCCGGCGGGCAGATTGAAAACGCCATCCAAACCGACGCAGCCATCAATCCCGGCAACTCCGGGGGGCCGTTGCTCAACTCGCGCGGCGAGGTGATCGGCATCAACTCGCTGATCGCCACGGATCCAAACGGCTCGGCGGACCAGAGCGCGGGCATCGGTTTTGCCATCCCGATCGACACCGCCAAGGCGGTGCTGGCGGACTTCGAACGCTTTGGCCACTCGCGCCGCCCTTCCCTCGGCATTGCTTCGCTGCCGATTGGGCCGGAGCTGGCGCAGCAGATGGGCCTGGCTGCCGACTCAGGGATGCTGATTGAGCAGACCGTGCCCGGCGGCGCGGCCCAGCAGGCCGGCCTGCGTGGCGGGCAGGAGCAGGCGCTGCTCGGCAACATGCAGATTTTGCTTGGCGGCGACCTGCTGGTCGCGATCAACGGGCAGCCGGTCAGCTCCGCCCAGGACATCTCGGACATTATGGACAAGCACCAGGTCGGCGACGCCGTCACGGTGACTTTTTTCCGCGGAAAGCGCCGCATGGCGGCGCGCCTGGTTCTCGGCGAGGCCGGCCAGCAACAAGCCTAGCGCCGGCACCCGGG
>CALMAN010000138.1:0-7478 GCA_937859835.1 uncultured Acidipila sp.
GACGACCCGTTCAAACCGCCCGCGTAGCCCGGGAGCTCGCGTTGAGCGTCCCTGCTCGCGGCTCAGAACAACTCAGAACGCTCAGGCGACATCTTGGATCGCGTTTCTGACATGCTCGATGGCTTCTTCTTTCAGCTCCAGGTGGTGCACCTTAAACGCGTGATCCTCGATCTGGGGCAGCATCTCGGCTTCCGAGTTGCCCTCCAAACGCCAGTCGCACTCGGAATACCCTACGTTTGCGCAGCGAAACTCTTTCGAAGCCATACTCCACCCCTTTCAAGGCACATGCGTAGAACGCATGGGCCCAGTGGAGTGAGATGTGCGCCAGAGGAGTGGAAGCACGTAGCTGCCGGTCTGTTTTGGAGCCGACGCAAAAACGACAAGGGCCCGAGGCCGCTCCCCTGGTCGTCCGGGCCCGGCCTC
This sequence comes from uncultured Acidipila sp., assembly GCA_937859835.1. Lineage (GTDB taxonomy): Bacteria > Acidobacteriota > Terriglobia > Terriglobales > Acidobacteriaceae > EB88. The sequence continues at coordinate 424 of CALMAN010000138.1, forward strand.
CGCGTGCCGGCAGACGAGGTGCGCACACCGCTACCCGGGCAGCCGGGCGTCGGGAGGGTCAGAAAGGGATATCGTCGTCGGTGATTTCCGCGTGGGCGTAGTCGTCCTGCGGCGCCGGGGAGCGCTGATCAAACGAGCCCGTGTTGCTTGACGACGCATTGCGACCGTAGCTGCTGGCCGGCATGGCGTCGCCTGCTCCCTCGCCGCGGCCGGAAAGCAGCACCAGTTCGTTGACCACGATCTCGGTACGGTAAACCTTTTTCCCGGTTTCCTTGTCATCCCAGGAGCGCGTCGTCAACCGGCCCTCGATGTAGAGCTTGTTGCCCTTTTTCACGTAGTCGCGCACGATCTCAGCGGTACGGCCATAGGCGGTGATGTTGTGCCACTCGGTGCGCTCCTGCCAGCTGTCCGAGCCCTTGTCCTTGACGCGATCGGTCGTGGCGATACCAAAGTTGGCGACTGCCTGCCCGCTGGGAAGAAACTTGACCTCCGGATCCTTTCCGAGATTGCCAAGCAGCGTGACCTTGTTGATTGTTTTTGCCATATCAGCGCCTTTCCGGTGGTGCGATGAGGCAAGGATAGCAGCCCTTTTCCCCGGGGGCCGGGCATCGGGCGCCGCGGCCAAGTTACTGCCGCGTCGGGGCTGCGCGGCTCAGCCAGGCGTTGCGGAGCCACTTGGCGCCCCCAAGCAGGAGCAGGATCAGCCCGAAGGGCATCGACATCAGCGCCACCATCAGCGTAATCCAGCCCAGATTCGTCGGCGGCCCATCCGGCCCGATGCCGCCCAGAACGAACAGGGTCAGAAACGCGCACAGCCCGGCAACCCCGGCCACCAGAAAGCCCGAGCGCAGCAGGTGCAGGGTGCCGTCCTCGGCGTTCAAGGCGAGATGGTGCGCATCCTGCGCGCGCAGCCGGGCCCGGGCGGCGGGTTCGCTGGGAAAGGGGATCGTGCGGGGCGCCATGGCTTAGTAGTTTGCGCCCACGGCAGCGTGCAGCATCAGGTACACGACCACCCCGGTGACCGAAACGTAGAGCCACAGGGGAAAGGTCCAGCGGGCCAGCCGCCGGTGCTGGGCAAAGCGGCCTGAAAGCGAAAGAAAAAATGTTATTATTAATATTGGCTGGTCCAGGTAGTTGATCAGGTCTTGAGTCTGCTGCAGCGTCAGATAGGTTGTCCGCAGGGGGTTGTTCGCCGGGTACAGCGTGTCCCCGTGGATGGCGTGGTTCACGATGTACGAGACCAGAAACAGGGAAGAAAACGTAAACGCGGTCAGCATGGCGGCACGGTGCCGGGTGATCTCGCCGCGGCGGATGAAAATGAAGCCAGTGGTGAGCGCGACAGCGCTCAGGCCGTTCAGCACCGCGTTGAGCGCGGGCAGAAAGAGCAAACGACCGTGAAACTCAGCCGGCGCATGGTGGATGTACAGGAGCCAGAGCAGAAACGCGGTCGCCGCGCCGCTGAGCAGCAGGATACCGAGGACGCCGGCCGTAGCCGGGCGATTATCAAGCCGGGGCAGCGTGGCCGGGATGGGGAACTCGCGCATTTCGGGACTCCTAAGCCGCCGGTTTCTGGGTGCGGCGGTTCACTGCGATCCAGGCTGCAAGAAAGCAAAGGCCAGAAAACCCAAGACTGACGAGGAGGTTGACCGGCAGGGAAGCGTCCGTGATTTGCGCCGGAAAGAGCAGGTTGCGCAGCGCATCCACGCCATAGGTGAGCGGGTTGGCGCGCATCAAGGCGTGGAGCCACGGGCTCGCGCCCCGCGCTGGAAACAGCGAACCGGACAGCATCCACAGGGGAATCAGCAGCAGGTTGACGATGGCGTGGAAGGCCTGCGCCGAATCCATTGGCCAGGCGATGGTGAAGCCAAGCGCGGTGAGTTGAAAGGAAAGCAGCGCGATCACGCCCAAACCCATCAGCACCGCTCCGGGGCCGGCGTGGACGCCGGCAAATGGCGCCAGCAGCAGAAACACAAAGCCCTGCAGGGCAGCAAGCGTGGCGCCGCCCAACACCTTTCCCAACACAATGGCGGAGCGCGACACCGGCGCTGCCAGCACCGAAAGCAGGAAACCCTCGTTGCGGTCCTGGATCAGCGACATCATCGAAAAGATCGACGTGAACAGCACGATCATGGCGACCGAGCCCGGGAAGAAGTAGCCGAGATAGTGGCCGCTGCCGCTGCCGGAGGAGTGGAACGACTGGGCAAAGCCGGACCCGAGCACCAGCCAAAAGATCAGCGGCGAGGCGATGACGCCGACGACCCGGGCCTTTTGCCTGTAGAAGCGAACGATTTCGCGGCGCCACAGCGAGTACGCCGCGATGGCGGTAGAGGGCCGCGCCGCCGGAAAGGGCGTCCGCACCGTTGTTGCCGGGGGAGCTTGGGTCAGGGTGGTAGCCATGCGTTGTTCTTTCTGCGGGCCCTGGTGAGGCGCCCGCCGGGTTAAAGAGCTTCCTTGAATCCTTCGTGCGCTTCCTGCTCGCGGGTAAGGGCGTCCGGCTCCGCTTCCGGGCCGCGCTCCTGCCAAAAGCGGTGGCCGGTGCGCTGGATAAAGACGTCTTCGAGCGAGGGCTTCTGGACGGAAAGACCTTCGATCACGCCCGGAAACGCTTCCACGGCCGAGGTGACAAAGCGGTGCCCTTGGGCGTGTTCCACGCGCACACTGCTGCCAAGCACGGTCCCTTCGGCGCCAAAGCGCTGCCGCAGCCGAGTCCGCAAAGCCTGCGCTTCGGCAGGCCCGCGGGTTTCAAGGGCGACGATGTCGCCGCCGATGGAGCTTTTTAGCATCCCCGGAGTGCCGAGCGCGACCAGTTCCCCCGCGTTCAGGATGGCGAGCCGGTCGCAGTGCTCGGCTTCTTCCATCAGGTGCGTGGTGACGAGCACGGCGACCCCATCCTCGTCCCGCAGGGTGCGCAGGTACTGCCACAGGTCGCGGCGGGCGCCCGGGTCGAGCCCGGTCGAGGGCTCATCGAGCAGCAGCACGGCAGGCGAGTGGATGAGTCCCTTGGCAAGCTCTACGCGGCGCTGCATGCCGCCGGAAAGCGTTTCCACAAAGTCCTTGGCGCGGTCACGCAACAGGACCCGGTCCAGTACCTCGTCGATGCGGCGCCGGAGCGGTTTGCCGCTCAGCCCGTAAAGGTGGCCGGCATGCATCAGGTTTTCTGCCACCGTGAGCTTCAGGTCGATGGAACGCGCCTGGAACACCACGCCGATGCGGGCGCGTACCTGCTGGGGGCTGGCGCCCACATCAAAGCCGGCGATGCGCGCGTGCCCTCCCGAGGGGAGCATCAGGGTTGAAAGAATGCGAAACAGCGTGGTCTTGCCGCTCCCATTCGGACCCAGAAGGCCGAAGATTTCGCGAGCGTCCACGGTGAAGCTTAGATGGCGCAAAGCCTGGCGAGCGCCATAATCGTGCGAAAGCGCGTCGAGCTCGATGGGCGGGGCCCCAGACGCGGCGACCCAGGCCGATGCTTCGGGTGCAATGGTTGCCATGTTTGCGTTCCTCCCTTCACCCGGTTTTCGGTCGTTCTTAGCAGCTTCCTAGCGGCTGTGCGCGTTTAGCATCAGCAGAATCAGCAACACAGGGAGGTAGATGACGCTGATCTTGAGCAGGTCGCGGGCGTACATCCTGCTTTCCGCAGGGGACTGTGCCCGCGTGATCCGCCCAAAACGCAGCGTGTAGCCAAGGTAAACGAGCGACAAAAGAAGCGCCGCGATGCCGTAGCGCCAGCCTGCCATGTGCAGGTACACCGGCGCGAGGCTCACGGGAACCATGAGCGCCGCGTAGCACAGCGCTTCGGCAACAGTGGACGAGCCATCCGGTTCGACGACGGGAAGCATGCGGATGCCGGCCCGCTGGTAATCCTCCCGGTAAAGCCAGGCGATGGCCATGAAGTGCGGAAACTGCCACACAAACAGGATCGCGAACAGGGCGACCGCGGGCCACTCGATACGGCCCCGCGCGGCTACCCAACCCAGCAGTGGCGGCATGGCTCCAGGGAAGGCGCCGATAAAGGTCGCAAGCGTGGTCCGGCGCTTGAGCGGCGTGTACACGAGCACATAGCTTGCGGCCGTAAACACGGTTAGCGCGGCGCACAGTGCGTTGGCTTCCCGCAGCAGCAGGGCGCCGCCGGCAACCGTGGCGCACAAGGCCAGCGCAAGACCGTGCCAAAGGCCGATGCGCCCGCTGGCCATCGGCCGCCGCGCGGTGCGCGTCATCTTGGCGTCCGACCGGCGCTCGATCGCCTCGTTCCATGCGGCTGCCCCGGCGCTCATCAGGCCGATCCCAAGCAGGGCCCCGATCAGGCTGGGCTTGCCCACCAGAATGCCGGATCGCAGCGAACCAAGATAAAAGCCGGCCCAGGCCGTGAGCACAACCATGGCTGTCACGCGCGATTTGAAAAACTCTACGTAGTCCGCAATGCGGGAAGCAGTTTGCCCGGCGCGCATGCGCCCGGCTGCCACCGGCAGAACCGGTACCGGGCCGGCGGCAACACGCACGGGCTTACTCGCGGAAGCTGAGGGGCTCACTGTGCGAGGATCCCAGAGGGTACACCAGAGAAGCTGGGTTCCGGCTGAACCAAGGGGAGACGACGGGGGTGCCTGCTCAACTTCAATCGCGCGTCCACTCCCTTATCGTACCAAGCGCGTAGCCCCCGCGCGCCGGCCTAGGGCGCTCGCTTGTTTGGCTCGTCAAGCACGGGGGGCGTTGCCCGCACGCGAACCAGCGAAGCAATCGTGGCAGCGATGGCCTGGGGCGGCTGTTCTTCGGTGGCGATGGTAAGCTCCGCGGCTTGGTACCAGGGGAGGCGGCTTGCGAATCTGGCCGCCAGCGCGTCGCCCGCCTGGAGCACGGGGCGGACTGCGGCGTCAGGTTCGGCCATGCACCGGGCCACAGCCACGGCGAGCGGCACCTGGAGGTGCACCACGAGGGCGCCTGCATCCCCGGCCAGCCTGGCCCGCGTTTCCGGGTGCTCCAGCGCCCCGCCACCCAGGGCAACGATGACGAGGTCCTCATGGAGCGAAGCGGCGATCGCCGCGGCTTCACGTTCGCGAAACAAGCGCTCGCCATCGCGAAAAAGAGCAGCGATGGGCACGCCGAACCGCGCGACCAGTTGCTCGTCAGTGTCCACGAATCGCCAGCCCAGCAGCGGAGCGAGCAGCCTGCCGACCGTTGTTTTTCCCGCACCCATAAAGCCGGTCAGCACGACGCGGCGTAGCGGCGCGGCTTTACTCTCTTGGAATCTCAGACGATCCGAGTGCCGTTCTGATGTTCTCCCACACCGCCGGGGAGGGATCATGGATGGGCATCAGCAGCTTGGCCTGTTGCGCGATGTACTCAAGATCGCGCACCAGCTCTGCGCACTGTTCGCAGGCTTCGAGGTGCGGCTCCTTGCTGAATCTGGTTTCGGCCTCGAAAAGCTGCGGCAACCGCTCCTGAAAGGCGGCGCAATCGGATTCGACCTGCTTTGCTTTCGCGCCATTGTTGATCATTCGTATGTTTCCTTCCGCAAGCCACTCTTGAGAAGATCGCGCAGCTTCATGCGTGCCTTGTGCAGTTGTGACTTGCTATTGCCAATCGAACAGTCGAGCATCCCGGCAATCTCGTTATGTTCGTAGCCTTCCACGTCATGGAGAACAAAGACGAGCCGGTAGCCGGGCGGCAGGTTCTCCACGGCACGCTCCAGGGTGACGCGGTCGATGGAGCCGGAAAGCTGAAGATCCCGCGCCCCTATGTCCTTGCGCGGCCCATCATCGCTCGACGGCTCCAGCGTTTCCTCGAGCGATACCTGAGGGAGGCCCTTTTTTCGCAGGTGCATAAGTACAACGTTGACCGCCAGCCGGTGGAGCCAGGTTGAGAATGCGGAATCGCCGCGAAAGGTTCCGATCTTTCGATACAGTTGCAAGAATGCTTCCTGGGTAAGGTCTTCTGCTTCGGCTACATTGCCGAGCATGCGCAAACAAAGCGAATACACCCGGCGCTTGTGGAGCCCGTAAAGGGTTTCAAATGCCCGGCCATCCCCGCCCTGCGCGGCTGCGATCGCTTCAGCTTCGCCGGCAATGGGGGGATTGCGGCGCATGTGTTGTACCGGGTTTTTCGCTTGCTGTGTAGGTCCTGCTGTGCTCACGGCACTCCGATCCATCATGTGATGCGTACGGTGTAAGTCTGGGGGTTAGGCGGTTCGAAAGATATTATAGGGCTCGACGCAGGCGACCCGCGGTCCCTGGGCACACGCTGGGGAGGGCTAAGCGCCGAGATAGCGGGCGTACAGCGAACGTGCCCGGCTGATGTCGGTCGTGCCCTGCACCAGGGTGCGGCCATCGGGAAACACAGTCAGGGTGTAGGGCGGGATCGAAAAGCGCAGCAGCAGCTCGTTCCAGCGGACCGCGCCATGGAGGGCAAGCCGGGCCGCCAGCGCGCCGAGGTCCATCTGCCGCGCGTGCTCGTGGATCTGCACCGAGTTGCGCCCGCAAAGGGTGATCTGCGGGCGGCCCTCCCCGCGCAGGTGGGCCAGGTTGCCCTCCGGCCCGCACACCCGGCAGTCGCGGCGAGGGGTGCCGGCGGCCAGCTCCGAGCGTTGGTTGGTCCAAAGGTCGTGAGACAGCAGGGTGCGGCGCATCGCCGCGTGCGCGCCCGTGATGTACTTCACTGCCTCGACGGCCACGACCGAGGCCACCAGATTGACCGCCATGCCCAGGATGCCGGCCGTATCGCAGGTTTCCCCCGGCCCGCCCGGCGCCTGGGGAAAGACGCAGGCCAGGCAGGCCGTCGTCCCGGGCAGGATATTCATGGTCACGGCATAGGCGCCCACGGCACCCGCGTAGATCCAGGGTTTCGCCTGCTCCACCGCGTAGTCGTTCAGCAGGTAGCGCGTTTCAAAGTTGTCCGTGGCGTCGAGCACCAGCGCCGCTGGGCCCAGCAGCGCGTGGATATTGCCGGGCACCAGGTCCGCGGTGTGAGCATCCACCGCCACCTCCCGGTTGAAGCGCCCAATCTGGCGGCGCGCTGCCTCGGCCTTGGGAAGCCCGGCCCGCGCGTCTTCTTCGTCAAAAAGCACC
>CALMAN010000138.1:7488-10850 GCA_937859835.1 uncultured Acidipila sp.
CGTAGTCGCGATCGACCAGCGTAAGCCGGCCCACGCCCGCTCTGGCCAGCAGGCCGGCGGCGGCGGCGCCCGTGGCGCCCACGCCTACGATGGCGACATGCGCGGCGCGGAGGCTCTGCTGCCCGGCGGCGCCCACCGGGGCAAACAGGATCTGCCGCGAGTACCGGTCGGCGAAATCACCGAAGTCATCTGCCGTGGCGTATGCTGAGCTGCGGTTCATAGCGAGTCTTCATTAGTATAGGTGGATTGGAGCGCCCTGAAATGCCCGGCCGGCTTCGGCCTCCACGCGGCCTGGCGCGCCCACGAGCCGCAAGGCATGGAGATTGGACCCACTGCTGCGCTTTATGAGACTGCACCTGAAGAGTCGAGATATGCTGTTTCGCCCCCGTTCCACGCCGCACGGAGCGTCGCGCTCCCATCCCCGGCTGCCTTGGCGGGCCGCTTTCGTTTTGCTGCTGGCCGGCGCCGCTGGCGGGCGGGCGTGGGCGCAGGGCGCGGTGACGCCCACCACGGACGCAGCCGGGCAGCAGCCCGGCGCTGCCAACCCGAACGGCCCGGCGACCGGGCAAACGCTGCCCAACGCAGCCAAGCTGCCCTCCTACGATGAGAGCCATCCCTTGTCGACCAACCCGCCGCCGGGCGGCTCAAGCGCAGGCACAGAAAACCTGCTCGCCTGGCGGGGGCTGCGGGTCAGCGGCATTGAGTTCCGGGGCGTGCCGGCGGCGCGGCTCCAGCCTTTGCCGGCACAGCTTGCCCTGCAGCCAGGGCAAAGGCTCGATCCGGAAAAGATCCGGAGCAGCCTCCGGCGCTTGTACGCCACCGGCCTGTACGCCAACATCGACGTAGCGGGCGTGCGTACCGGCGGGGACGTGGACATTCTTTTCGATGGGGAGCCGCAGCTGTTTCTTGGCCGCGTCAACATCGACGGCGTAAGCGATGAAAACATCAACAGCCTGCTCGAGGGCGCGACCAAGCTGAGCCCGGGGACGCCCTACACGCAGGCCAAGCTCGACCGCGGCAAGCAGTTGCTCCTCAATGTCTTGCAAACCAACGGCTACTACCAGCCGCAGGTCATCGAGGGACACGCGATCGACGCGGCAAACCAGCAGATGAACGTGAACTACATCGTCACGCTGGGTCCGCGCGCGCGTGTCGGCGACGTGAAGATCAACGGGGAAAGCGGGTTGTCCTCGGCCAGCTTCCGCAAGACCGCGCAGCTCAAGCCAAACACCCGGGTCACGCGCGACACGGTAAACACCGCCCTCGACAAACTGCGGGCGCACTACCAAAAAGAGCAGCTGCTGGAAGCCAAGGTCACCCTCGACAACAAGGAGTACCAGCAGCCGACCAACCACCTGAACTACACCTTTACCGTGAATCAGGGAAACAAGGTGATCGTGGTGGTCAACGGGGTCAAGATCAGCACCGGCAGCGTCCGCAACCTGGTGCCGGTTTACCAGGAAGGCACGGTCGACGAAGACCTTCTCAACGAGGGCAACCGGCGTATCCGTGATTTTTACCAGCGCAAGGGCTACTTCAATCTCCAGGTTTCGCATACCACCGCGAAGCAGCCCAACGGGCAAACCCTGATCACGTACACGGTCGACCTCGGCAAGGTGCACGATGTCGACACCGTGTCGATCGCGGGCAACCGCTACTTCGACACGTCTCTCCTGGAGCCGCGCCTGGCCGTGCACCCTGCCAGCATTTTTGAGCCGCGCGGCATCTACAGCCAGGCGCTGGTGGCGAGCGACGTGACCACCATCACGGCCTTTTACGAGGGCAGCGGCTTTTCGCATGTAAAGGTCACCCCGGTCGTAAAGGAGTCGCAGACCGACAAGCGCGGACGGCCTTCCAAGGTGGCGCACCTTGCCGTGACCTACCAGGTTGCCGAAGGGGTCCAGCAGCGCTTCGGTTCCTACAAGCTGGTCGGCAACGTCCAGGTGCCGACCAGCACCCTGGCGCCGCTCTTAAACACAGAGGTAGGTCAGCCGTACAATTCGAACGACCTGACCGGGGACCGCGATGCCGTGCTCACCTACTATCTCGCGCACGGGTACGACCAGGCCGCGGCCAACCTGAAGCAGGCTCCGGACCCGCACGACGCAAACCTGATTGACGTCACCCTCGAGATCACCGAGGGCGACCAGATCCACGTCAACAACGTGCTGATCAGCGGCCTCCACTACACGCGGCGCAAAACGGTCGACACGCACATCCTGGTGCATCCGGGCGACCTGCTCAACCAGGGCGCGCTCATCGATACCCAGCGCCAGCTTTACGACCTGACCCTGTTTAACGGCGTAAACACGGCGGTGCAAAACCCCAACGGCGACGCGCTGCGAAAGGATGTCCTGCTGCAATTTACCGAGGCCAAGCGCTGGGACGTGACCTACGGCGTCGGCCTGCAGGTGCAGACTGGCAACCCGAGCTCGTGCGCCCATGCCAGCCCGGCCACGCTGGCCGCCGAAGGGATTACGTATTGCAATCCCAACGGCAACTTTGGCGCCAGTGAGCTGGTTTCGCTCAACGTGTCCCGGATCAATCTGCGCGGCACGGACAACAGCCTGTCGCTGCGAACCACCTATGGTTCTCTTGAAAAGGTGGCCCTGCTTACCTTTGAGGACCCCCACCCGTTTGGAAAGCCTTCCCTGGCGGTTTCACTCAGCGGGGGTTACACCAACGAGCAGGATGTGACGACCTATGCCGCGGCCCGGCTGCTGGCCAATCTGCGGTTGACCCAGAAGATCGGCAAGCCGACCACCGTCATTTACCAGTACCAGTTCCGGCGCATCACCGTGGATGCAAACAGCCTCCAGGTTGCCCCGGACGAAATCTCGCTCGACTCCGAACCGGTGACCGTGGGCGGCCCCGGGGTCACCTGGATCCGCGACACGCGCCGCCCTTCTCCGCTTGACGCGGCCGGTGGCACCTACAACACGGTGCAGGAGTTTTTGGCGGACGGCAAGGTCGGCGCCCAATCCGACTTCAACCGGCTGGACGGGACCAACGCGACGTACTACGCCTTTGGCAATGTGCACCGCTATGTGTTCGCACGGCAAACGCGCCTCGCTTTCGCACGCTCCTACGGCAAGCCCAGCCAGGAGCTGATCCCCTTGCCCGAGCGGCTCTACGCCGGCGGTGCCCAGTCGCTTCGCGGCTTCGGCATCAACGCGGCGGGCCCGCGTGACAACACCACGGGCTTTCCAATCGGCGGGGCCGGGGCGCTGGTGAACAACTTTGAGCTGCGCCTGCCGCCGCCGACCCTCCCGGTGGTGGGCAACAGTGTGAGCTTTGTTGTGTTTCACGACATGGGGAACGTGTTTGTGAAAGGCGGTGACATCTGGTCGAGCTTTCTACGC
>CALMAN010000138.1:10860-17664 GCA_937859835.1 uncultured Acidipila sp.
ACGCTTCCGGCAGCAGGACCGTGCCGGCTGCCGCGATCTGAACCCGGCGGACCAGCAAGCCCCGGCGGCGGAGCACAACAGTATCGGCCTGACCGGGCGATGCAGCTACAACTTCTTTTCGCATGCCCTGGGCATCGGCGCGCGCTATGGTACGCCGATCGGGCCGATCCGCGTCGATGCCAGCTACAACCTGAACCCGCCCATCTATCCGCAGATCATCTCCTACACCTACACGAGCAACGGGCAGCCCACCCCTCCGCAGGTCGGGGAGGCGCAGCACTTCAACTTCTTCTTCAGCATTGGGCAGGCATTCTGATGCGCATCCTCGTTCCGTTCCTGCTGAGCTTGCTGGCCGCCGGGCCGCTATCGGCCCAGAACGCCGCGCCGGTCGGAGCCGACCAGAAAACACACGTCACCGCCGGGCAAGGCGCCACCGCGGCGAGCGAGGCCAGCCGCGCGGCGAGCACGCAAAAGCAGGGTACGGCCGCGCCCGAAGGCCAACCGGTTGTTCTCGACAGCGTGGTGGCGATCGTCAACGGCACGGTGCTGCTCGAAAGCGACGTGGAGCAGGAGCGGCGCTTTGAGTCGCTTCAACTTTTGCCCGCAAATCAAAACAACGACACACACGCGGCCGAACACCTGATTACGCGCACCCTGATCCTGCAGCAGATGCAGCAGGAAAATCAAAAAGCGCCCAACATCACCCAGGCCGACGTGGACAAGTTTGTCGCCGAGCTCAAAAAGCAGCTCCCCGGCTGCCTGCCGACGCGGTGCCAAAGCGCGGCCGGCTGGGCCAGCTACCTTGCCGAGCGCGGCATGACCCCGGCCGAGGTCGACGCGCGGTGGCACGAGCGGCTGGTGGTGCTCGACTACCTCAACCAGCGCTTCCGGACCGGCCTCCGGATCCCGCCTGACCAGGTGCAGGCCTACTATCAGACCAACCTCCTGCCGCAGTTCCGGGCAAAGAACGAGAAAGCGCCTTCGCTGAAGGCACTGCAGCCGCGCATCGAGGAGATTCTGCTGCAGGAGCAGGTGACCAAGCAGATCGACGACTGGGAAGCGACGCTGCGTCAGCAGGGCAGCGTGCAGATCCTGGTGCCCGCGTACGGGCAAAGCAGCACCACAGCAGGCGAAGACGACACGCCGGGAGGAGCCTTGTGAGCACGACCCCCATCTCGCCCTTTCGTCGCGGCTCGGTTGCCGGCCCGGCCGGTGCGCCGCGCCGGCCGCATCACCTCGTTCTCAGGACCGTGCTCGGGATTGCCGTGCTTCTGGCGCTGCTGGTCGCGGGCCTGAGCTGGTACGCGTCCACGCCGCAGTTCGCCAACAAGGTACGCACGAAGCTGATCCAGGTACTCGGCGACGCGACCGGCGGCCGGGTCGAGCTGGGCGCATTCCGTTGGCGGCTGCTCCATCTGGAGTTTGAAGCCGATAACCTGACCATCCATGGCCTGGAAGGGCCGGGGGAGGTGCCGTACGCGCACCTTGACCGCCTGCTGGTGCGCGTCAAGATCATCTCGTTCTTTCGCGCAAAGATCGGCCTGAACTACCTCGGCATCGACAGGCCGGTGGTGCACCTGATCGTCTACAAGGACGGTTCGACCAACCAGCCGGTGCCCAAACAAAAGAGCGCTCCGACGGACCTCCATTCGACCATCAACCAGATCTTCGACCTGGCCTGCGATCGTGCGGAGATCAACGATGGCACGGCGCTGTGGAATCAGCAGTCCGTTCCGTTTTCGCTCGCGGCCAACGATCTGCGGGTGGGTGTGAACTACCTCGCGCCCACCGACCAGTACAAGGCTTCGCTTTCGATCGCGGACCTGACCGCGCGCCGGGCCATCGCGGCGCCCGTGCACTCGCAGCTGACGCTTTCAGCCCTGATGGGACGCAACAATCTGGCTGTGCCCGATCTCCACTTCACCTCGGGCAGCTCCACCCTGGCCGCGCACGCAACGGTGAGCAACTTTGCCGACCCGCACTGGCAGCTGGGGGCCCAGGGAACGGTTGACCTGCGGGAAGCCGAAGCGCTGGCCGCCATCCCGGGCCTGGATCGGGGCGTGGTGGCGCTCGACCTGCACGGGCAGGGCACAAAGGCCCTGTTCAACGTGGATGGGAACACCCGCGTCGCCGGCGCTGCCTACCGGGGGTCGGGGGTGGCCCTGGCAGGGCTCGACGCAGCGACCGAAGTCCACATCACGCAGGACATCCTTGCGTTCAACAACCTGCACGCCCGGCTCGCGACCGGCGGCACGCTTGCCGGGGACGCGCACATCGACCACTGGCTCGCGCCCACGATCGCGCCGGCAGCTGCGCCGGCAGCGCCTTCGCTGCAGCCCGGGCAAGAAGGAGCAGCTGCGGCCCGCGCCGCCCGCGAGGCAAACCAGGCTGTTGCCGATGCCACCAGCAATGCGCAGGCAAAGGCGCAGGTCTCGCGGGGCGAGGTCAACGCGCGGCTTGAGGGCTTTACGCTGCCGTCGATTGTGTCCATCCTGGCGGAGCCGAAGTACGCCCACCTTGGCTTCTTCACAACCGCGAGCGGCACGGTGAAGCTTACCTGGACCGGCAACGCGTCTGACCTGGCCGCAAACGCGAAGATCGCGCTGGACGCTCCCTCGTCGCCGCCCCAGGGCGACGTCGGGGTAAACGGCGTGATCGACGTGACCTACGCGGGCCGGACCAACTCGGTGCTGGTGCGGCAGCTCGACGCCCGCACCCCCGGCACGCAGCTCAACGTCACCGGCGGGGTCGGGCTGGCGGCGGGCGCGCGCTCGTCGCTGCAAACGCAGGTCACGGTTACAAATCTGGGCGCGTTCGCCAAGGCGCTCTCGACCTTTGGCGTGGGCGGCGGCAAGCTGCCAGTGGCGCTGCACGGGCAGGCTTCCTTCCACGGGGTGGTCACGGGCAACCTTGCGGCGCCCGATGGCACGGGCCACCTGGCCGTGAACAACTTCGACCTGCTGCTCAACAGCGGCGCCACGCCCGCCGCCTCCGCGGCCCAACGCACCGGCCCGGACGGCAAGCCGGTGCCGCTGCCGGTTGCCGCGCCTGCGCCCGCGGCCGGCGCCGCGCCGGGCGCCTTCCATATCGATTCGCTGACCGCGGATGCGCAATACTCGCCGGCGCTGATCTCCATCCAGAGCGCGCTGATCACGCGGGGCACCACGCAGCTGCATGCCGCCGGGCAACTGCAGGCGCACCATACGCGGCGGCATGGCTACGTGTTTGACAACGATGCGGCCATCAACGCGACCGCGAGCATCAACCAGGCCAACATCCCCGACCTGCTCGCGCTTGCCGGCGAAGCGGCCCTGCCGGTCACCGGCACGCTGAACCTGAATGCGCAGGTAGGCGGCACGCTCGGCAACCTGAACGGGGGCGGTCACCTTGCCGTGAGCGGCGGCGAGGCCTATGGGGAGCCCTACAAAAGCCTCAACGCCGACCTCGCGTTTGCCGGGCAGGATGTCGGCGCCTCGCAGCTGACCCTGCTTGTCGCCGGCGGCCAGGTCACCGGCAGCGGCGGCTACAACCTGACCAGCAAACAGTTCCACGTGCAGGCGCAGGCTGCCGGGCTCGCCCTGGATAACTTCCAAGCGCTCAAAAAGTCGCCGCTGCTGCTTCATGGCAATCTCGCCTTCAACGCCCAGGGTTCGGGCACGGTGGAGTCGCCGGCCCTGCAGGCGGCCGTGCACCTGAGCAACTTCGCGATCGCGAACCCGGCGGGCGGCCCGGCCTCGACCGGACAGCTTGACCTCACCGCGCACACGCAAGGCAAGCAGCTGTTGGCCGACCTGGACGCGCGCCTGAACGCGGCGTCGCTTACCTTGCAGTCGCAGACCAGCCTCACCGCGGACTACACCACGCAGGCCAAACTTACGCTTTCGAACCTGGACATCAACCCTTACCTGCAACTGTTCAACGTCAACGGCGTGCGGGGCGACGCGGTGGTCAATGGCGAGGTCACCGTCAGCGGTCCACTCGCAAAGCCGCAGCAACTGAACGGCGACGCCGAACTTTCGCGGCTTGCGGTCAGCTCGCAGGGCGCTTCGGTCAGCACCGACGGCGGCCTGCGCGCGTCCCTGCGCGCGGGGGTGGCGCAACTGCAGCCGGTGCACATCACCGGGCCCGGCACCGACCTCCACGCCGAAGGGCGCGCGGCACTGTTTGGGACCAATCGCCTGCTCGACGCCAAGGCAAATGGCTCGTTCAACATGGCCGTCGCGCACACCTTTGTCCCGGACATCAACAGCACCGGCAACCTGACCTTTGATTTCTCGGCCGGCAACACCATCGAAAAGCCCGACCTGCGCGGCGCAGTCGACTTCCACGACGTGAACCTCGCGTATGGAGACTTCCCCAACGGCGTCAACCATCTCAACGGCTCGCTGGTATTTGATCAGGGCCGGCTTACGGCCCAGAACCTGAAAGCCACCAGCGGTGGCGGAGACCTCACCTTCGGCGGTTTCATTACCTACCAGTCAGGCGTCTTCGCCGACCTGTCGATCAACGCGAACCAGGTCCGCGTTCGCTACCCGGGCGGCATCAGCACCGTGTTCAACAGCAAGCTGCGCATCCAGGGCACGCTCGAGAACATCCTGCTGAGCGGCGGCGTGCTGGTTACCCGCTTCACCATCAACCCGGGCCTGGATGTGTCCGCGTTCTCTTCGAGCGGCATTTCGCCTCCGCCCGACCCCACCGCTTTTGGCAACCATCTCCGGCTTGACGTCCACGTGACCTCGGCGCCGCAGCTGGATATCAACAACAGCTATGCCAAGCTGGCCGGCGATATCGATCTGTTTGTGCGCGGCACGGCGGAAGAGCCGTCGGTTCTGGGCCACATCTCCATCACCGAAGGCGACGCCACCCTTGCCGGCACACACTACGTGCTGCAGCACGGGGATATCTACTTCACCAACCCGGTCAAGATCGAGCCGACCATCGATCTTGAAGCCAGCGCGCACGTGGAGGATTACAACGTGGTGATCGGCCTCCACGGCAACTCGGACAAGCTCACGCCCACCTTTCGCTCGGAGCCGCCGCTTTCCGAGCAGGACATCTTTTCGCTCCTCGCGCTGGGGCGCACGCAGGAGGAGCAGGCCATCTACTCCGCGCAGCAATCCCAGGCTGGCGTGAACTCAACGGCGGACTCGATCCTGGGCGGGGCACTGAATGCCACGCTTTCGAGCCGCATCAACAAGCTGTTCGGCGGCGGCAGTGTAAAGATCGACCCCAACTTTGTTTCGGGCACCGGCAACTCAACTGCCCGCATTACCGTGCAGCAGCAGATTTCAAAGAACGGAACCGTGACCTACGCCACCAACGTCAACTCCACGGCGCAGCAGCTGATCCAGGGGCAGTACAACCTGTCGCCAAACGTGTCAGTGGTGGGGGTCCGCGATGAATCGGGCGTGTTCAGCCTGGAGATGAAGCTGCACAGGCGCTATCGCTAGCGCGCTGCTCGCTTCGTTTGAGGGCGCATAGGGCGCAGGCCAGGCATTGCTGCCGGGCCGCCGGAGTCGGAAGTTCGCGGCGAGCTGGGCGCGGCGACCGGACGGCGCGGGACGGCGCGGCTTGAGGGTTTTAGCGCATCCTCCTGGCTGAAGCGGGGTTCCTATGGGGGCAGGGATCGATGGCAAGGAGCACAACAATGCATGCAGGACGGAAGTGGATGGCTGGGATGTTGCCGGCGTTTTTGCTGGTGGGAGCAGTGGCGGCAGGGGCGGCTCAGAGTGACAACACGGCGCTGCAGGCCGCGCTGAACAAGGCGCTCAACAAGAAACAGCTGAGCGCCGTGCACGGAACCGTGAACGGAACCACGGCGGTGCTGACCGGCACCGTGGATGTATTTGACGACAAGGAAGAAGCCGGAAAGCGCGCTCGGCATGTGAAAGGCGTGAGCGCGGTCGACAACGAGATCCAGGTCGGCGGGCCATCGGTTCCAGATGAACAATTGCAGCAGCAGATTGTGAAAGCGGTGGAGTACGACCGGGTCGGCTACGGCACCACGGCGTTCAACGCGATCTCTGTGGGCGTGCAGAATGGGGTCGTCACCCTGGGCGGCCATGCGTATGGGCCGGTGGATGCCGACTCCGCCGTGGCCGTGGCGAGCAACACCAAGGGGGTCCGCGACGTCATCAACGACATCCAGGTGGACCCGCTTTCGCCCAACGATGACCGCATCCGGATCCAGGCATTTCGCACCATCTACGGATTTCCATCGCTGAACAAGTACGCGATCGACCCCGGCAAACCGATCCGGATCTCGGTGGTCAACGGAAACCTGACGCTCTACGGGCTGGTCAATTCGCAGGCCGACAAGGAAGCCGCGGGTATTCGCGCAAACACCGTACCGGGCGTCTTCAAGGTGGTCAACAATCTCCAGGTGGCGAACGGAGCTGAAGGCCGCTAGCCGCGGTGTAGCATGCTGGTATGCGATTCAGGGCGGCACTGGCGTGTTTGCTGGTCGGGCTTCTGCTCGCATGCTCCGGCGCCGCCTCGGCGTGCACCCTGGGCTGCTGCACCGGGGGCCTCCCCGTGCCTCCTTGTCACGCCGGCCATACCGTCGCGGCAGGCCTATGTGTCCATGGCTCGCCCATGACCGGGCTCCATCGCGCGGCTTGGGCAGGCTCCGGAAACCTCCAGGCTGTGCAGGGGTGCCATGCGCAGCTCTGCGCGCAACAGCCTCCTGCTGCCCGAGAAGCAAGCAGCCCGGCCGTGGCTCCCTTCGGTCTCGGCGGCGCGTTGCCGCTTGCCGCCGATCGCGCTCCCAGACTGCCGTCGACCGTGCGGCACGGTTCTCTGCCC
>CALMAN010000139.1 GCA_937859835.1 uncultured Acidipila sp.
CGGTCGCCCTTCTTCTGCTTGCGCCCTTTCGCCCGACTTACCGATAAGTACAGGTCAGTCCAGATAAGTACAGATAAAATACTAAGGAAGTACTTATCTGTATATAGGTAAGTCCAGGTAAGTATAGGGGGCATCCGGGTTCGGCAGCGGGAGGCAACTCTTGCTTGCTGTGGCCGTAAGTGCCCGCTCCCGTTTAAGCCTCGCCCTCAATAAAACTCTCGATCCGGTCGCGCACGCTCCGCACGGGCCGCGGAAGCGAAAGCGACGCGCCTTGCTCGATCACCGGCAGCAGCTTGTCGAACTCCGGCCCGGAATGGCTGCCGGTGAGCGCGATGCGCACGGGGTGGAACAGGTCCTTGCCCTTGACTCCGGTTTCGGCCTTGACTTCGTTCATCCATTCCTTGAACCGGTCCGGAGTCACCTCGCCGGCGCTCGCCCTGACCCGCGCCGCAAAGGCCGCCAGCACCTCCTGCGCGCTTTCGCTTTCCAGTACTGCTTTGTTTTCCCCTTCCGCACGAACAGCCTCCCGGTTTACCTCGAACAGAAAAGCGGCCTTGGCCGGCAGCTCGTCGAGCTGGTCGATCGAGTGGAGAAATAGCCCCAGCATCGACGCGGCCCAGCCTCTGACTTCCGGTGCGGTGGCTCCGCGCGGGGGAAGCATGCCTGCCCCGGTCAAGAAGGGCCAGGCCAGCTCAAGCAGCCGCGCCGCATCGCCGGTCTTCAGGTAGTAGCGGTTCAGGTAGTGCAGCTTGGCCCAGTCAAAGACGGCCGGCGAAGCAGTGACGCGCTCCAACTGGAACTCGCGCACCAAATCTTCTGCCGAAAACACCTCGTGATCCCCGCCGGAAGGGCCCCAGCCGAGCAGCGCCAGGTAGTTGACCAGCGCTTCAGGCAGAATGCCGGCGGCGCGAAAGCTCGCGATTGAGGTAGCCCCGTGCCGCTTGGAAAGACGCTCACGGTCCGCGCCGAGGATGGTTGATAGGTGCGCAAACTCGGGCACCGCCCAGCCGAAAGCCTCATACACGGCAACCTGACGGGGCGTGTTGGAGATGTGGTCGTCGCCACGGATGACATGGGAAATCCCCATCAAGGCATCGTCGATCGTCACCACGTAGTTGTAGACCGGCATCCCGCCTTCCCGCAGCGTGCCGGAGCGAACCAGCACCGGGTCGGAGATGGTTTCGTGGGGGAACTCAACAGGTCCGCGAATCAGGTCGTGGAAGCGCAAAGGGTGATCGGGAATGCGGAGGCGCACGGCATAGGACTCGCCTGCTTCGGCTCGAGCCTGCGCTTCCCCGGGCGGGATCTGCCGGCAGCGGCCGGCGTAGTTCTGCGGCTCGTGGGTCGCGAGTGCGGCTTCCCGGTCGGCTTCGAGCTGGGCGACATCGCAAAAACACCGGTAGGCCTTGCCTCCGGCCAGCAGCTGCTCGGTATGTCGGGCATAGAGGGCAAGCCGCTCGCTTTGCCGGTAGGGGGCGTACGGTCCGCCGGTCACCGGGCCCTCGTCCCACCGAAGGCCGAGCCACAGCAGGTCTTCCATCAGCTGGAGCTCGTGCCGCTCCTCGCTTCGCTCCACATCGGTATCTTCGACGCGCAGCACAAACGTGCCCCCCTTTCCGCGTGCGTACAACCAGTTGAAGAGCGCAGTGCGGGCATTGCCGACGTGGAGCATGCCGGTAGGGGATGGGGCGAAGCGAACGCGAACCGGGGCCATACCCTCGATGCTACCAACCGGGAAACTGCATGGGGGCGCCTGCTGTGCACTCCAGCCGTGTTTGCGTTTTACCGGCCTGCAAGCCGCATCGGCTTCGCCGCCGGGGAGGCCGCCGGTCAGGAGGAACCGCTTCCGCCGGGCGAAAGCGCAGCAGCATTTGCCTCGCTTGGGTTGGCTTGGGCCGCGTCGGCGGTTTTTGCTTTACGCGAAGTGGTCCCAGCCTCCTGCCGCCAGCGCCGACCGTGCGCCGCCCGGGCCGAGCGCGGTGATCTGCGGTTGCCCTTTCCCCGGCCGCAGCACGCGCCCGATCCGGGTCACGGGAACGCCCGCAATCGAGCGAGGAACAGGCGCCGAGGGTCGCGCCGTAAAAAGCAGCTCGTAGTCTTCGCCGCCGTGCAGGGCAAGGGCGAGCGGGTCCGTGGTCCGCTCCGCAAGCCTGTGCAGCGGGAGCCGCGCCAGCTCGATCTCGGCGCGGACCCCTGAGCTGGCGCACAGGTGCGCCAGGTCCGTTGAAAGTCCGTCGCTGAGGTCAAGGGCGCTGCTGGCCAGGGTGCGCAGGCGGCCCCCCTGCGCCATACGGGGCTGCGGGTACAGGTGCGGATGGCCCTCGGAAGCCGCGCGCAGACCGAGAAACGCGCCAGGGCGGCTGCCGAGCAAGGCCAGTTCTGCCGCGGCGCCCCCGAGCGCGCCCGTTACATAGAGCAGATCGCCCGGGCGCGCACGGGAGCGCAGCAGGGCCGTGCCCGCGGGGACGCTGCCGAGCAACACAATGTCGGCCGTGAAGAGCGCTTGCCCGGCAGCCAGGGGCGCTTGCGCCGTGTCGCCGCCCGCCAGCGGCACGCGGGCAGAGCGGGCCAGCGCGAGCAGCCCAGCCAGGAAGCGCGTCGACCAGCTCCCGGCCAGCTCCCGCGGTACGGCAAAGGAAA
>CALMAN010000140.1 GCA_937859835.1 uncultured Acidipila sp.
TCACACGGTCGCCCGCAGCCGCAACCGTGCCTACGATCTCGTGCCCGGGAATGAACGGGTACTTGCTGCTTCCCCAGTCATTGTCGATCAGGTGGAGGTCGCTGCGCGAAACACCGCAGTGCGAGATCGCGATCTCCACATCCCCGGCGCGCAGCTCTCCCGGGTCGTACCGCAACGGGTGCAGCTCGGCGCCGGCAGCATGTACAGCAAACCCGTGGATCATGGCTGAGCTCCGCTTCCTGGTGGGCTGGGAATTGCCGCTATTCTACCCGGAGCGTCAGAACCTGCTCGCCGCTGAGGCTTGCGTCGAGCGGTACGCTCGCAAGCGTGTCGGCCGACTCGCTATGGAGCGAAGCGCGATCGCGCTCGTGCCCGGGCGCCAGCAGGTTGGCAACGGAAAGCGGCAGGGAAGGGAGAACACGGCCGTCCACGCTGAGCTCTGCGTCGGGGCGAAGCAGGGTGACATAGAGTCGATCATCCGGGTGCAGCCCGTTGAGCTCTGCGACGGTGCTGGCCAGGGGAACCGGCCCGGCGCTGCGGCCCGCGGCGAGCAACCGGTCCAGGGTCGGCCCGTCGCTGACCAGCAGCCGCACATCGCCGCTCGGCAGCGAAGCCGGCAGTTTGAGCGGGATGCGCAGGGAACGCGTGGCGCCGCGGTAAGGCAGCAGGACGGCGCCGACCGTGATCGCGTCGCCCGCGTGGACCAGTGTCTGCTCCACCGTGGCCCGGCTGAGGGTCGCCGCGTGGCGGCCGTCCAGAACGTCCACATCGATCTGTATCTTCTGGATCGGCGTGCGCCGGTCGCTGCTGCTGTACAGGGTGTTGAAGCGGGTGCCGACGGTAAGAGCCGCAAGGAGGTTTGCGGCCGCGGCACCGCCGGGCGTGGCCAGGGTGTGGATGGCAACCGGGGCATAAGGCGGAAGGGCAACCGAAGCGCTCACCCGGTAGCTTGCTTCTTCTTGGTAGCCGGGCGTTTCCTGCAGCGCCTGGAAGAGCGAAACCAGGATGGCGGTGGGGGTGAGCTGGGCCTGGTCAAGCACCCGGAGATGGATTGCGCGCTCCTTGCCCCCTGTGTGGATCACGATCGTGCATGGGATCATGTGGGCCGTACCGCCCACCATGCCGCCGATCGCTGTTTGCCGGTCCTCGGTAAACGCGCCGACCGTTTCGCCGGTGTTGACGATCTTGAACGAGCCGGCAGGGGAGGGCAGCGTGGCCAGGACATCGGCCTTGGTCATCGGCAGGCTCACCGCCCCGAACTGGGTCAGCGGGTGCCCGCAGGCAAGCAGGCGGTTGCTGTCGAGGTACGTCACGGTGCAGGTGGCCGCGATCTCCATGTCGCCGGCTACCAGGAGCGCGCTGACTGCGGAGCCGGGTTCGAGCGGGGGAGCGCTCCGGGTCTCCGCGCCGCCGCCCAGGCCGAACTGCGGTTCCATGCCAAGCGAGGGTGCCTGCTGCTTCCACAAGGCAAGCGCGGCAGGGGAAAAGCCGGAAAACACGAGCGGGGTGTCGATCGGCTGGATGGCGGCGCCGGTCGTGCCACCGCTCATGGCCCCGGTCATGCCCCCGGTCATGACGCCGCCAGGCACAGCGGCTGCGGCGGTGTTGGTGGCTTCCGGCTCCCCGGCGGAGCCGTCCATGTCGCGCACGGGCAGCATCTGCGCGATAGGCGTGATGCCCGCGATCGGCTCCTTTGAAAACTCGCCGATGCGGAAGGCAAGCGCCCCCACGAGCTTGCCGTCGATGTACACCGGGCTGCCGCTCATCCCGGCGACCACCCCGGTGTACTCGGCCTTGACGCCGGTGAGCCGGGCCAGGATCATCGCCTCCCCGGGGCCTTGCGCGTTCGGCATGACCCCGAGGATGTCCACGCCGAAAGGCTCGGGCTCCATGCCCTGGAACACGGTGTAGGCGGTGCCATGGAGCCCGGCGTGTACCTGGCTGAGCGGGTAGATGCCCGCGCTCGAAGCAGGCGGGCTAGCCGGGGGTGCCTGCGCCGCCAGCAGCCATGGCGCGAAAGCAAGCAGAGAGGCCTTTTTGGGGATCGGCACGTCTACAGAGTAGCTGGCGGTGTGCCTTGCCGCAAAAGGGTGCCGGCGCGAAAATAAAGGGTCCGGCCACAAACCCGGAACGGAGCTGAGCGTGATGCTGGGATTTGAGGGGCGTGTGCGTAGCGCTCTTTTTTGTGTTTTGACGGTTCTGCTTTTTGGCCCCGTGCCCGCGATGCGGGCGCAGCAAACGGGTACGCCGCCGCCCGCCCAGCCTGATCAGACCACCCCCGACCAGGGCGGCCCGGGCGGCGATAACGGGTCGATCGCGCTACCTAAAAAGAAAGAGCAGCCCGCACCTCCGCCGGCCCCGGTGGAACCTGCGGTCAAGAACCCGCCGGAGCTTTCAAACTACTCCCTGCGGGTCGATGTGCCGGTCGTCAACGTGGATGTGGGTGTCATCCTCGAAAAAACACACCAGTTTGTGCCCAACCTCCAGGAAACAAACTTCCGCGTTCTTGAAGACGGCAAACCGCAGCAGATCACGCACTTTCAGCGCATCCAGGCGCCCATCACAGCGGTGTTGCTGGCCGAGTTCGCCGCCACCAACTACGCCTTTATCTATGACATGCGCAACGCCGCCTACGCGTTTGCGCAGCAGCTGCGCCCCGATGACTATGTCGCGGTCATGACCTACGACATGCACACGGAGATCCTGACCGACTTTACCCAGGACAAGCGGCTGGTGGCAGAGGCGCTGAACTCGCTCGTCATTCCAACCTGGCGGGAAACCAATCTCTTCGACGCGCTGTATGAAACGCTCGACCGGTTGACGCGGATCGAAGGCCGAAAGTACGTCATTCTGATCTCTTCCGGACGCGACACGTTTTCAAAGCTCACGCTCGATAAAACGCTGGCCAAGATCAAGGCGACGCCGAATGTCACGATCTACGCCGTAGGGACCGGAGGCTTCGCGCGCGTGGTTTCAGAAGGCCGGGGCTTCGGCGGCGGATCGCGCGAGATCGACTACCTCCAGGCTGACAACCAGCTTTCGAGCTTTGCCCGCATGACCGGCGGCCAGGCCTTCTTTCCTCGCTTTGAAGGGGAGATGCCGGACATCTTCCACCAGATCAATGACTCGATCCGCAACCAGTACGCGATCTCGTACCGGCCTACCAATACCAAGCAGGACGGAACCTACCGGAAGATCCAAGTCGAGTTGGTCGATGACGAGGGCAACCCACTGCGCATGCAGGATGAAAAACACAAGCCTTTGAAGTACGACGTCATCGCGCGAGACGGCTACCGGGCAAAGCTGCCGGTTGAGTAGGCACCCGCCAACTTTGAGGCGACTTGGGAGGTTCGGAGTGGAGGGACGATTCTTATGTCACTCTGAGTAGGGAAATCCGCTCATCTGGAGCGCCGCAGTGCGTGACCTGGATAAGGTTTCTGTCTGCAAACGGATGAACGCCGTCGACGCATTCGGCTCACCGGCGCGTAGGCTCGGGCCGGGGAGCCGGGACGAAGGTAGACTTCCATCGTCACGGACTGCGCGGCTGTTGCCTTTCTCACCCCGAGCCTCTCAGGATCGAGCTCCGTGCGGACTCCGCCACGTCCTTCAGCCGGCAACGTT
>CALMAN010000141.1 GCA_937859835.1 uncultured Acidipila sp.
CCAGCGGGAGCACGATGCGAAACACCGTGCCGGAAGGCGCCTCCTTGCGGGTTCGCACCTGGATCAGCCCGCTGTGCTTGCTGATGATCTCCCGGGACACCCACAGGCCGAGTCCAGTACCCGTGATGCCCTTGGTGGAGAAAAAAGGTTCAAAGATGCGGGCCAGCGTCGCCTGGTCCATGCCGCTGCCGCGATCGGCGATGAGCAGGGCAATGCCCGGCGCACCGGACGACCAGAAACGGCGAGGACGCGCCCGCAGCACCAGGGTGCGCGGGCCGGCATGGCCCATCATGGCGTCGACTGCATTGCCGACAAGGTTGGCCAGCACCTGCCGGATCTCCCCGTCCAGCGCCAGGATCGGTGGAACGCTGTTGTAATCACGCACGACCTGGATGCCGTGGTCGCGCAGACGCGCCTCGTACAGGGTCAGCACCGAGTCGAGGAGGTCGCCGATGTCGGTCGAGGTCGGCCGGGTGCTTTGCCGGTAGAAGCGCAGTGTTTGTGTGGTGATGTGGGTGACGCGGTCCAGTTCCCGCTGTGCCATCTGGAGGTAGTGACGGGACGCGTCGTCAAGCTCACCGCTCTCGATCAGGAACATGCAATTGGTGATGGCTTCCAAGGGATTGTTGATCTCGTGCGCGATGGAAGCGGCCAACCGGCCGGCGGCGGCGAGTTTTTCCGTCCGGCGCAGCACTTCTTCGCCCCGCTTCTGCTCGCTCAGGTCGACCATAAAGACAGCGAGTTGCTGGTCCTCCGTGGGCGCTTCCGGGTTCAGCATGGCCGCGCCGAGCAGGATCGCCAGCATGGTGCCCCCGGCGCTTTGGCAGATCGTCTCCCAGGTTTCACGGTGGTGCCCGTCGACTTCGCGCTGGAGGTCCAGGGCGATCCGCCGGCTCGGCTCCACTCCCTCCACCTGCGCGGTCGCCCCGTCCGAGCTTTCAAGCGCCCCGCCCGGAAAGATGCGCTCCAGGCGTACCTGCCCCCCGGCCAGTTCGGCTCGCGAAAAGCCCAGCAGCCGTTCCGCGCCGCGGTTGGAGTACGAGATGCGGCCATCCATGTCACTGATGAGCAGCGCCAGGGGAGTCGCTTCGACGAGGCGATGGAAGCGCTCCTCACTGGAGCGCAGGGCCCGCTCGGTAGCGCGCTTGATGCGGCGGCTGGCTGCTTCGGCAAGTTCGCGTTCGATGGCCGGCGCCAGGCGCGTCAGGTTTTCCTTGGACACGTAGTCGTGTGCGCCGGCCCGCATTGCCGCCACCGCCGTTGCTTCCGAGACCGCGCCGGACATCATGATGAAGGGGATGTCGAGTTCGGTGCCCTTCAGCAGCTTCAGCGCTTCGGGCGCCGAAAACAGGGGCAGGTTGTAGTCGGCCAGGATCACGTCCCATGGCTCCTCTAGCGCGAGCGTCATCCTGTCGGCGGTTTCGACCCGGTGCAGTTCCGGCGCAAAGCCGGCGCGCAGGAGGTGCCGGCGAAGCAGCAGGGCGTCATCCACACTGTCTTCGACCAGCAGCACGCGCAGCGGGCGTTGCCCCGGCAAGGAAACGTGAGCCTCTGGCTCTACTGGAGGGAGGGAGGACATTCGTTGAGCACCAGCCAGTACATCCCCAGCTGCTGTGTCGCTTCGGCGAAATCAGAAAAGTTGACCGGCTTGCGAATGTAACTATTGACGCCAAGCTTGTACGAACGAAGGATGTCCCGCTCTTCGTCGGACGAGGTAAGAACAACAACCGGGAGCATGCGGGTGCGATCGTCTTCCCGGATACGGCGCAGTACCTCCAGCCCATCAACCTTGGGCAGCTTCAAATCGAGCAGGATCACCTGCGGCTTGGTTGGAAGCGCTTTTTCTCCTTCGCCAAAGAGCATCTCAATGGCTTCCTCCCCGTCGCGCGCTACCCGTACGTCGTTCGCGATGTGCGACTTGCGCAAAGCCCGGATGGTGAGAAGCTCATGATCAGGATCGTCTTCCACTAAAAAAATCAAGCGTGTACCTGCCATTGAACCCTCACCCTAGCGTAAACCAGAAGGTAGCGCCGTGCCCCACCTTACCCTCGGCCGTGATCGTACCGTGATGCCTGGCGATGACGCGGCCGACCGTAGCCAAGCCGATCCCCGAGCCTTGGAAATCCTTGTCGCCGTGCAGACGCTGGAACGCGACGAAAAGTTTGCCTGCGTAGTGCTGGTCGAAGCCCGCCCCGTTGTCGCGGATGAAGAAGGCGTTGCGCTCGGGCGACCAGCCAAAGGCTACCTCCGCTTCCGGCACTTTGCCGGTGAACTTGGCCGCGTTGCCAAACATGTTTTCAAAAATGACGCGCAGGAGGCGTCCATCCCCCTCGACCTTCAGTCCGGGCTCGATGGAAAAGTGGATCCGGCGCCCGGGCAAACCCTGGGTGATCTCCTCAGCCACATCCGAGGCCAGCGTGGACAGATCCACATGCTCGGTTGAAAACTCTGCACGGGTGATACGGGAAAGCTGGAGAAGCGCGTCAATGAGCTGGCCCATGCGCTGCACCCCGGCGCGGATCCGCCCCAGGTAGTGCTGGCCATCGCCCTCGAGCAGCGCCCCGTAATCTTCGGCGAGCGCCACCGAAAAGCCGTCCACGGTGCGCAGGGGAGCGCGGAGATCGTGCGAAACCGAGTAGGAAAAAGCTTCCAGCTCGCGATTAGTCGACTCGAGCTCGGCGGTGCGCTGCTGCACCCGCTCTTCCAGCACGGCATTGAGCTGCTGCACTTCGGCCGCGCTCGCTTCGGCCCTGCGCCGCGCCGCGCGCTCGGCTTCGTAGGCAGCCGCTCGATCCAGAGCCACGGCGATGCGGTCGGCTGCCAGCGAGAGCAGCGACTCATCCCCGCTTGAAAACCGGGCGTCGCCGGTTCGCCCGGCCACCAGAACCGCAATCACCTGGTCGCCGACCGCCATCGGGACCACCAGCGCCGCGCCCAGCGCGGTACCCAAGAGCTCGACTGGAAGCAGGTGGAGACTGTCCCCGGCCAGGTGCACAGCCGTGCCGGACTTTGCCGCCCCGGCAAGTGCGCCGTCAGCACGCACGGCGCGGCGCTGGCTCAGCCGGACGGCCGTGCCTTCGGCGGCGACCAGCTCCACTTCCGTGCCGTACCAGCGGTAGATCGCGAGTACATCCGTCTGCGCCGTCCGGCGCAGCCGCGAAAGCAGCTCAGCCGTCAGCTCGCTCACCGTCAACTGCGAAAACGCGACGTCCGTGACGGACTGGAGCTTTTCCAGCCGGGATGACGTTTCGGCGGCGCGGTGGCGCAAGCGTCGTTCATAGGCCAGCGACCAGAGCGAAAAGGCCACAAAAAGGATGTCGAGCATGCTGGCTACCCCGACCGTGAGCCGGGCCGTGACCCGTGCCTTTGCGGAGTCGCGCAGCCGGATCGCCAGCAGCCGGCGCTCCTCGGTTTCGGCGTCCTGGACCGTGTCGTTCAGCCGGGACATGAGCTCGCGCCCTTTTCCCTGGGCCAGCATCTGCTCCTGCTCAGCCATCTGATTGTTTCTCCGCAGCGCGACCACGAGGCCCAAGCGGTCCATCTTCTGCTGCGCCAGCGTACCGGCGACCCCGAGCCGCGCCGACTGGGAAGGATTGTCCGAAGTTTCCTGCTGCAGGTGCCTGAACTGCTCAGGCAGCGCGGTGACAGCATAGGTGTAGCCGCCGAGGTAGCGCGCGTCCCCGCTCAGCACGTAGCCCCGCACGCTCGATTCCGCGTCATAGGCGGTGAGCATCGAGCGCTCCAGGGCGACCAAGATCTCGAGCGTGTGGGTTACCCAGCGCTCCGACCTGGCCAGCACCTGTTCCGCCCGGAAAGCCAGCCAAGCGTTCCCGGCGATCAGCAAAGCGGCGAGCAGGAAGATGATAGACAGCAGCTTCTGGAAGCGGGACATGCGCATGGGGCAGCCGTTATGGTAACGCGATACAGCACGCGCTCTCAGTTACCTCGGTTTAGTCAAGGCGGTATTTGGTCTCAGCCAGCCGGTTCAAGGGGCGCCACAGCAGCCGGTTGATGGTGACCACGATGATGGCCATGATGATGGTCGCCATCAGGAGGGTCGCGAAATCCCCGGCGTTGCTGGCCTGGGTGATGTCCGCCCCCAGGCCGACGGTGCGGAGGTCCCGCCCGTGCAGGGTCATGTACTCGGTCACAATCGACGCGTTCCAGGCTCCTCCCGAGGCGGTAATCAGCCCGGTGATGAGGTACGGGAAGATGCCGGGCAGGATCAGGGTGCGCCATCGCTGGAAGCGCGTGAACCCGAACAGCGCGGAAACTTCCTTGAGGTCGGACGGAATGGCCATTGCCCCGGCAATGACATTGAAGAAGATGTACCACTGGGTGGTGAGCACCATGAGCAGAACCGAGTCGATGCCGAGCCCTGTGCCCACCCGCAGCAGCGCGATCAGGATGAGGGGAAACAGCGCGGTCGAGGGGAAACTGGCCGCAACCTGGGCTACCGGCTGCACAATGCGCGACAGGCCCGGGCTAAAGCCGATCGCGACCCCGGCCGGGATGGTCCAGAGCGCGGCTAAACACAAGGCCGCGATCACGCGCAGAAAGGTTGCGCCCGCGCCGATCAGCAGCTGCCGGTACTCCGCCGTTGGCAGCCCGCGCAGCAGCAGGGAAGCCTTCCAGATCGCGGCGCCGGCGAGCAGCAGCAGAAAGGTACCCAGGACCGCAGTCGTCAGGTAGGAGCGGCGGCCACTGTCCGGGTCCGGCATGGCGCCGGCCCGTTTGCGCTCGTCTCGCGCCAGCGAAGCGTACACGCGCTCGGAAACAGGCTGGAGGGTATGCTCCCCAACACGCGCGAGGAAGCTGGAGCGGCGCAGGAGGTCGAGGATGGGGGAGCGTGAGCGGTCCGCGCTCTCCACGTTTTCAAACTTGAACTTGTCAGACCAGGCAATCAAGGGCCGCCACAGCAGCTGGTCGGTGGCGACAATGATGGCAACAATGCTTAGCAGCCCGTACGCGGTTGCACGGGAGTTGCCGTCGTTGGCCGCGGTCTGGAGGTAGGAGCCCAAGCCGGGCAGGCGGAAGTGGCGCGAGCCCAGGGGAAACATCTCGCAGATCATCAGCACAAACCAGCCGTTTGCGACCGAAATCATCGAGTTCCAGATCAGGCCGATGGCGGCAAAGGGCAGATCAAGCTGCACGGCCCGTTGCAGCGGCGAAAAACGGTTGATCCGGCAGGCCTCGCGCAGCTCGCGCGGAATGCTCTTGAGCGAGGCGTAGAAGGAGAACGCCATGTTCCACACTTCGCTGGTGAAGATGACGATGATGGCGCCGAGCTCGATGCCGAGCTGCCGGGTCGGAAACAGCGAGATCAGTGCGATCATGATCCCGGGCAGCAGCGAAAGGACCGGGATCGATTGCAGGATATCGAGGGTGGCGATCAGAAGCGCTTCCACGCGCTTGTTGTAGGCGGCAAGGTAGCCGTAGCCGACCGCAAATACCAGCGAAAGCAGGTAGGCGATAAAGATGCGCACGCAGGAGTAAAAGGCATAGGCAGGCAGCTTTGCGGGCGAAAGCGAGATGGGAACTTCAGCAACCGCGCCCGAAGCCCAGTACCGGCCGATGAGCAGCACGCCGTAAAAGGCCGCCAGCAGCACGGCGCCCACGCCCAGGTCGAGCACAAACGGCCAAGTGTGCTCAATCAGCAGCGCCCGGGAAAAAACGCGCCGCGGTGCGCTTGGCTCAGTCACTCGGCGTCTGCCTCCCGAATTTCTTCCACTTCCTCGTCCTCGGGCAGCGTGAACCGGCGTCGCGCGCCATCGAAATCGAACAGCTCGGCATACCGGCCCCAGTTGATGGCGGTATCGAGCTGGCGCTGTGTTTCCTCGTCGGAAAACTGCTCATCGAGCATGTCGAGGAAAAACTCTTCGGGCACGGTGTGATCGCTTTTGCTGTCGAGCGCGCGCGTGATCTGCCGCAGCAGCAGGACGTGCTCCACGGCAGCCTTGCGGAAAAGCTGCTTTTGAAGCAGGATCCCGGACTCGGCAAACACCCGGCCCTCAGGCGTGATCGCCACGTCGCCCTCTTCGACCCTGAGAAAGCAGAGCAGCTGCGCCGCGTCGACGATGGGGAGCAGGTCGTCGATCTCGAAGGCGAGCTCGTCGGCGAGCCGGTAGATGTCCGCCCGTCCATTTGCATCGCTCATGTCGATCAACATCTCGAGGAGGCCGGCGATGCCGCCCGGCCGCGCGTGGGGCAGCATCTCGTAGCGCATCTGGCGCTGGTCGCGGATCTGCCGGCCGGCCTCGAAGCGGGGGACTTCTGGGGTCACATCGGGCCTGGTCAGAACCTTGTAGATGTAGTCGACCAGCTGGGTGAACGGACCGGCCTTGCGGTCGCGCGGGTGCGCCAGCTGCACTTTAAAGTCGGTGCGGACGTGGCCGGGGTTGCGGCCGAGCACGATGATGCGATCGGCCAGCAGCACGGCTTCCTCGATGTTGTGGGTGACCAGGAAAACGGCCTCGGTGGGGATGGTTTTCTTTTCCCACAGCTCCAGCAGCTCCGAGCGCAGGTTTTCAGCCGTCAGCACATCGAGCGCCGAAAAAGGTTCGTCCATGAACAGGACCTCCGGCTCAACGACCAGCGCACGGGCAAAGCCCACCCGCTGGCGCATGCCGCCTGAAAGCTCCTTTGGGTAGGCACTCTGAAAGCCGTCGAGCCCCACCGTGTTGAGGATCTTGAAGGACCGTTCCCGCCGCTCTGCCGGGCCCATGCCCCGCGCTTTCAGCGGCGCTTCGATGTTCTCAAACACCGTAAGCCACGGAAACAGCGCAAAGCTCTGAAAGACGATCGACACATTGATCGGCTGCGTCCGGATGGGCTTGCCGTGCCAGAACACCTCGCCGCCTGAAGGTTCAGACAGTCCGGCCAGCATACGCAGCAGGGTCGACTTGCCGGAGCCGGAAGGCCCAAGCAGCGCGACGATCTCGCCCGGCACAATGGACAGGCTGGTGGGCGCGATCACCTGGATGCGGTTTTCGCTCGGCTGGGCGTAGTATTTCTCGATATTTGCCGCACGGATGATTGCGTCGTCAGCCATGGCTTGAGCGGCCTCCAGTCGGGGATTTCCGGCCGGCCGCGCCCGCGCGCTAGGTAGCCGTCGTCAACAAGGGCAAAGCAGGCGAAGGTAGGAGGCCAGGGCAAAACGGGCCAGGGGTAACCGGGCGTACGGTGCACACCATCAAGCAAAGCGTATCATCTCAGAGAACAATGTTTCCCCCTCCATCCGGCAGATGTCTACCTCCAAACGTCCCCGGGCGGTTATGGAATCGCCCGGTCGAGACGGAACACACGCATAAGGGAGCGCATGCAACAGATTTCGGTTAAGCCCAAGGTGCTGGTGGCGGATGATGAGCGAGTCATCGCCGATACACTGGCAATCATTCTCAACCAAAGCGGCTTCCAGGCAACGGCCGTGTACAGCGGGGAAAAAGCGGTCGAAACAGCCAGAACCCTGCAGCCCGACATGGTGATTTCCGACGTCATCATGACCGACCTGAACGGCATCGATGCCGCCATTCAGATCCGCAATCTCCTGCCGGCCTGCAAAATTCTGCTCTTTTCCGGGCAGGCCGCCACCGCCGACCTGCTCGACCGGGCCCGCGTGCAAGGGCACGAGTTTGAAATCCTGGCCAAACCGGTGCACCCTCAGGACCTGCTGGCGCGCCTCAGGTCCTAGGCGCTCGTCTGCGAAGGCCGGGAGGGGCATCCGCTTCGATGGTCACCCCTCTCGGGCCTCCCCCGGGCCGCGAGAAACAATAGCCGGTAGAGCCCCCATGTTCGCTGCTCCGCTGCCTCGCCTCGTAGCTGTTCGTACCCGTTCGTCGCCGTTCGTACCCGTTCCTAACGAGACGATCAGCGCGGCGCCCGCATGGCGCAGGCCTCGGTCCCATGGATGTCCGTGCAGACAGCAGAGCAGCTCGATGCGGATTCAACTGTTGTGTCGTTCACGCCGGGCCTTCACTCACGAGCCATGCACATCGGATTGGGACGTTGTCACAAACGAACGTTTTTCTTATGTACTCTCATCCGAACCTAAACCGCCGAAGAGGAAGCTCAGGGTACTTCTCCATGATCTTGTCCATGTGATAGTGGATTCGCGTAGCTATTAATGCCGAGTCCGATTTCTGGTGTGTTGTAAATATGCCTACTAGCCTGGGCTGTGAGAAGGGGACTCGCCCACGCAATGCAACCTCCATCATGGCTGGCACTATCCATATGCCACATCCACTCATCCCAGCTAGGGAGTGCGACCGCACAAGACCCTGCGGCGTGTACATGGTATTGAACCATTCGAATGCTTTGTGGGTTTCAACTTCTACTCCAAGACGCGTATACCGGGCTGGCAACATCTCTTGGGTTTGTAGGACAGACATCCTGCACGAAAACGTGGATCCGTCGATGCTGAAAGACTTCGCCGGAAAGCCCACAAGAGCAAACCCTCTCCAGTAGAGGCTTGCGGGGACGGCGTATGTATGTTCTCAACGGAGAATGCGAGGGGCATTAGAGCCTCAGCCTTGTCCCCGTCGATTGTCAGTACGGCAAAATCGCATGAATCGTCTCCACGTTTTCCCGATGATGGAAGCCTACTCAGGTGCATGGAGCCGACCATATCGAGGAACCTTCCGTTTTTGGTAAGGAGAGCAGGTTTACCTCGAATAACGTCCGCAACGTGAGCCGCCGTTGCTTACCTCGTCAAACAGGTGTCGCTCGCGGTTGTAAACCTCTAAGCGCTCCTTGTATACGTCCTCTCGGCGACGCTTTCCTTCACTCATGCGTTTTAGGAGACCCCTTGTCACAAACGAAGGCTTTCTACGAAACTCTCCCCAAACTTCCCCAACCGGCGTTTGTCGAGAGCAATGCCTGAGCCAGAACTTAAGGGAGCTTTGGCATCTATTGCTCTCCTGATACGCTCTGCACATGACATCGGCATCGACCTCAACCGGCATCGTTTCTTTACGGCCTTTCGTTCCAGCAAAAGACCTAGAGACGAGCCTGAGGTTCTATAGCCGCCTTGGTTTCACCTCGACAAAATTGAGCGGGTCACTAGCGCTGCTCACGGTCGGTGACCTTGGGGTCTTGCTGCAACACTTCGATCTTGACGCTTTTGCCCAGAACTACATGATGCAGCTTGTCGTTGCCGATCTCAATACATGGTGGGGGCGAGTCGAACGTCTAGATCTTCCTTCTGAGTTTGGCGTACAGGCCCCCAACCCTCCTGCCATGCAGACATGGGGCTTGCGTGTTGGTTACATCTTCGACCCATCCGGTGTCTTGTGGCACGTCACCGAAAAAGCGGCAGATTGACTTTAGAAGTGGTCTGGATGACGCGGTTGTGGTTACTCAGTCCTCAGAAGTCGCATTATCGTCAGTAATTCGGCTGGACCGCCCCTCACCACAAACGAACGCTTCTGGCAGCGTACCGCGTCCTCAGGCTCCGACAGCCGCGAGCATGAAGCCGTTCGCTGCATTGCCGCTGTATGTTGAAAAGGCGTAGGGGTGAAGCGTGAGACTGCTCAAAGGTCTGCTTGCGTTGACCATAATCTCCGCC
The DNA here is from genome assembly GCA_937859835.1 of uncultured Acidipila sp. Lineage (GTDB taxonomy): Bacteria > Acidobacteriota > Terriglobia > Terriglobales > Acidobacteriaceae > EB88. Next base: position 9,563 of record CALMAN010000141.1, read on the forward strand.
GCTGCGCGAGGCAAGGCGGCAACGCCGGTCTACGGATACAGGGTGGTCGCAATCTACCCGCACTCAACCGACAGCTACACCGAGGGTTTCTTCTACTCCAACGGCCTCTTCTACGAAGGCACTGGCCTGAAAGGCCATTCTCAGGTTCTGGTGTATGAGCCGAGCACAGGCGCACTGAAGGCATCGGCGAACCTGCCCTCGCAGTTCTTTGGTGAAGGCATCGTTGACTGGGGAGCCACCCTGTACGAGTGGACCTGGCAGACCAACGTAGGCTTCGTCCGGGACCGAACCACGCTCAAGATGTTGCGTCAGTTCACTTATGGTGGCGAAGGCTGGGGTATGACTCGCAACGATCGGGAACTCATCACGAGCGACGGCTCCAGCACCCTCACCTTCCGCAACCCAGCCGACTTCGGAGAAACCCGCCACGTCGTCGTCAAAGATGGCAACAGAGAAGCCACTCAGCTGAATGAGCGGAAATTCGTCAGATTGGTAGAGCTCGCCGTATGGCCACTCAACAGGAACGCCATCTGTTGTGTGTGGCTAGTTCAGTGATTAGGCTGTGGCACCCGCTGCAATGAAGAGAGCTGCGGAATATACGAGGACAAGAAGATTCAGCAAGGGCAGAAAGAGGCGGGCAAGCTGTCGGCTGTTAAGAACTAAGAAGTACAGAGACGCGCCTCCAAGGAGCAGGGACGCGAGCGGAAGCAGCATGACACAGTCGCTGCTGAAACGACTTGGAACAGTTGTCACACTACGAAGAAGAGGGAGGAACTGCAGAGGTGGTACGAGAGTTTGCAACAGGAGAAGGCGCAACCCGGTGAGCTGACCTTGGGAGCCAACCTTGCTTTCGTCATCTGACATCGACCGCCACCGGGATAATGCAATACAAGCCGTCAAGATTGGAAAAGCCAAGCACAGAGCGGCCCAAGTGTAGAGCTTTGCAGGCTGCATGATGCGTAACTCCCAGAGGATTGAGGCTGCTTCCATAAGTGCCGCCAAGTCCCATTATCGTCAGTTTGCGGAACACGCGCCAGCCTTGCAGACGCAGTCTATTCGCCTCTTCAGACGCGCCCTTTGCTGCCGCTGCGCAATGAAGCCCGGATGGAGTGTCCGAAAAGAAAGGCCCTGTCCCCGCAAAGGGAAGAGGGCCTCTCGCAACCGGAAAGACGAGTTAGTCGCCGTCTTCGTCGCCGGGGTTGGCAAGCACTACTTTTTTCATAAACTCGCTTGCCGGGCGAACCTTCTTCTCGCCGGGGTAGGGGAGTTTAAATCCGGTGGCCTCGTACCAGTCAAAGTGGCTGACCGTGTCCGGGTCCAGGGAGTCGGGAACGTGGTACTTGGCGGCGAAGACCTGCACTTTCATCTTTTGCCAGCCAGCCCGTAGCGCTTTCACCGAAGGGCTATCCTTCAGAGCCACGTTGCCAGAGCTGCACGTGTTAAAGCCGGAAGGGATGTTTGTGGGGGGCGTGTATCCCGCGACGCCGTAGCACAGCGGCACCTCATTCGGAACGTGCGACCACGGGAGGAAGTTATTCAAGGGCGGGTTGTTGGTGAAGAGCGTCGTCATCGGTGAAGCCAGAAGATCGTTCTGGTTCATAGGCTTGAGACCGAGGATCTGCTCGATCGTGCGGGTCAGGTTGACCTGCGTGTAGAAGGTGCTTTGCTCGTTGACGCCGGCCCCCGTGCCGTCGGGGTTGACGTTCTGCACAACATACGGGCTGATCACATAGCCCGGGCTGCGGTGGCCGTCCACGTGGTCGACGCCGTTCTGCGCGTCGTCCTCCTCGATAAAGATCGCCGAGTTCGGCCACACGCTGCTGTGGCTGATGGTGTCGACGACGCGGCCGATCGCCAGGTCGTTGTCGGCCTGTTCGGCGGTCGCGTTCGGCGGCCCGGTGGTGTGGTCCTGCATGATCCAGATGAGGCTCAGCTGCGGTACCGTACCAGCCGCCACGTCTGTGTTGAAGGTCTGCTGCCACACATCCACGCGATACTGGTCGGGGATGCCCAGGTCAAACTGTGGGAAGTTCTGGACCGTGTACTTCATCACATTCGGGAGCGGCGAGTACGAGTTGATCGTGTTGTAGTACTGGAGCTGCGCTTCCTTGCCGTTCTCGTACTCCAGCGTGTCGTTATAGAACTGGGTCCAGGTCGGCTCGCAGCTATCGGTCACAGTAAACGGCAACGGAGTAGGTGGAACGGTCCCGTTGTACGTACTATCCTGGGTATCGTTTGTGGGAGTGCAACCCGGCACAGTAAAGGTGTTGTACTCAACATACTCGCCGAAGATCTTCATGCTGATCCCGGCCGCGGCCGCCACATCGAACAGGTGGCCGTTCTTCTGGTAGGCAATCGCGTCGCCGCCGTTGGAAGGATAGTCGCGGAGCCAGTCGGGCGACTGGATGTCGTCCGAGTAGGGCGCCACGGCCTGGAGAATCCAGTTGTGCCCGTCGGCCGATTGACGGCTCGGGTCATAGAAGTTATCGAGCAGCGGGAAGCGCTGGACAAGATTGTGCGTGTTGGGCGTCACGACCGGGTATTCGGCGTAGGTCGAGTTATCGCCAAAGACCGCCAGGTTGGGATCGCCGTTGCCGCCGACCACGTCGCCCAGCATTTGGTCATAGGTGCGATTTTCACGGATGATGAGAAACACGTGCTTGATCGTGGAAGGATCGCCGATCTTTGCCGGGATCGCGACCGGCGTGGCAGTCGGACTGCCACCCGAGGCACTCACGATGTTCTGCACCAGATCCCAATGGTTGTTGTAGAAGACCTGCTGCGTCGCAGCGGCCAAGGCCCCCGGATTCGACAAGGGCACGATGCTTACGGTGCCAAGGTCCTGGTGCGTGTTGAAGGCGGACACGCCGAAGTCTGTTTCGTACGAGTTCTCGGACGACTTCGTCGGCGGGGGCGCGATGCCGAAGCCCGTGGTGCCGATCCCCTTGTCATTGGCAACCAGCAGCGCGTTGTCCGCAGCGTCGTAGGCGACCGAGCTGGGCGCATAGCCCACCGGGATCGCACCCAGCAGGGAACCGCCATTCAGGAGGTTGACCACGGCGACAGCGTTCGCGTTGTAGCAAGCGATATAGGCGATGTTGTGCACCGCATCCACAGCGATCGAGTTCGGCCCTACGCCCAGGGGTGAAGGGATCCCGGGGAGTCCAACCAGAAAATCAAGGTTGAAGGTTTCTGCCACTGTGTTGGTGGTCGTGTCAATCGCAGAGATCGTGTCATCGTATGTGTTTGCGACCAGTAGGTAGTTATTCCAGAAGGCCATCCCGGTGGGGTGCAGACCGACCGGGATGGTCCCGGTCACCGCAAACGTGGATAAGTTAACGACCGAAACAGTACCGGTGGAGGTTGCGCCGGTCGGATACGCGGCGGCGACCGGAGTGCCGTTGGAGTACTGCTGAAAGTCGGTGGCTGTGGGGACGCGGCCGGCCTCGTTGGACACGTAAGCCGTCGTCCCATCCGGCGAAAGCACGACGCTGTTCGGCACGTTGCCGACACGAACCTCCGGACCTTCTACCGGCTTCGACGCGGTGAGGTCGATCTTGGTCAGCGTGTCGTTGTTATCCAACACGGCGTACGCGGTCTTGCTATCGGACGAGATCGCGATGCCCAGCGGATAGGAGGTGAAGGTACCGTCTGTGTAGATCGAGTAGGGA
>CALMAN010000142.1 GCA_937859835.1 uncultured Acidipila sp.
CCCATACGTAGAGGGTGGGCAGCAAGAATACGCTCAGCGCCAGAGCCCCGATCAGCCCCCCTACAATGACGATGGCAAACGGCCGCTGCGAGTCCGAGCCGATGCCGTGCGAGGTCGCAGCCGGCAGCAGGCCCAGGGTCGCGCCCAGCATGGTCATCATGATGGGCCTGAGCCGCAAAACCGCACCCTCGATGGCCGCCTCCTCGATCGAACGCCCATCGACCCGCAGCTGGTTGATGTACTCGAGCATGATGACGCCGGTCTGTACCGACACCCCGAACAAGGCAAGAAAGCCCACGCCCGACGAAACAGAAAAGTGCGTGCCCGTAATCAGCAAAGCCACCATGCCGCCAAAGGGCGCCATGGCAACGTTGCCCATAATCAGCAGCGCCCACTTCAGCGACCCGTACATGGCGTACAGGATGAGCAGGATGGCGAAGATGGTGATCGGCAGCACCAGCGCAAGCCGCTTGTCGGCGCGCTTCTGGCTCTGGTACTCCCCGGCCCAGTCGATGTGGTAGCCCTGCGGCAGCTTTACCTCGCGGTCCACGACCCGGATCGCTTCCTCAACCGTCGAGCCCAGGTCGCGCCCGCGTACGCTGTACTTGACCGGAACGTAGCGAACCCCGTTTTCGCGATAGATTTGCTCGGCGCCGTCGCGCTCGGTTACCACGGTGAGCTGCGCAAGCGGCACCCGCTCGCCGGTCGGGGAAACCAGCAAAACCCGGTCCAGGGCTTCGCGGGAGTTCCGATACTGCGGGAGGTAGCGCACGGTCAGGTCGTAGCGCGCTTCGCCGCGCAGGACCTCGGTCAGCGGCGCGGCGCCGACCGCGTTCTGGATCGCATCCTGCACGTCGGACACGTTGATGCCGTAGCGCGCCGCCGCCACCCGGTTCACGGTGTAGTTGAGGTTGGGCTGGCCGATGACGCGAAACACGCCCAGGTCGGCAACGCCGCGCACGTGGCTCATCACTGCGGCGACCTGGTCGCCCTTGTCTTCCAGGGTGCGCAGGTCGTCGCCGAAGATCTTCGCCGACAGCTCACCCTTGACGCCGCTCACGGCTTCTTCCACGTTGTCGGAGATGGGCTGCGAAAAGTTCCAGATCACGCCCGGCATCTGTTCCAGCTGCCGGTCGATCGCCGCGATCAGTTCTTCCTTGTTCTCGCCGAACGCGGGCCGCCACTGGTTTTTCGCTTTGAGATCGACAAAGTACTCGGTGTTGAAAAAGCCGGTCGTGTCGGTGCCGTCGTCGGGCCGGCCCACCTGGCTTACCACCTGCGTCACTTCCGGGAAGCGGGCGATGATCAGCCGCGCGCGGTTCATGATGTCGATGCCCTCGTCGGGCCCGGTGGACGGCGCAAGCGTGCCGCGCACCCAGATCGCCCCCTCGTCCAGGTGGGGCAGAAACTCCGACCCGATCACGCCGCTCGAGGCCAGAAGAAAGCTGGTCACAACCGCCAGGGCCGCGATGCCCAGGGTGACGTAGCGGTACCGGATGGCAGCGGTGGCCAGATGGCGGTAGCGCGCGATAAACCACAGCAGCACCGGGTTGGCCCACTCGGTTGTGCCCCGGGCGAACAGGACGCTCGACAAAACCGGCGCCAGCAGCATAGAAAACATCAGCGCGCCCAGCAACGCAAAGGCGACCGTCCAGGCCATCGGGCGAAAGAGCCGGCCCTCCACGGCTTGCAGCGTAAAGATCGGCAGGTAGGCCGTGATGATGATGCCGATCGCAAAAAAGACCGGCCGCTGCACTTCGTGCGCTGCCTCGCGGATCGCGTCGATCGGCCTGAGTTTTGGATCGCGGCTGTGCCCAAGGTGGCGCACGATGTTCTCGACCATGACGACAGCGCCGTCGACGACCATGCCGAAATCAAGCGCCCCAAGCGAAAGCAGGTTCGCCGGGATGTGCACCAGGTCAAGACAGATGGAGGCGAACAGCAGCGAAAACGGAATGGTGAGCGAGACGATCACGGCGCCGCGCACGTTGCCGAGAAACAGAAACAGGATGACGATGACCAGGATCATGCCCTCGGTCAGGTTATGGAGCACCGTGTGCGTGGTCAGGTGCAGCAGCGTCGAGCGGTCCAGAAACGGCACCACCATGGTTCCGTGCGGGAGCACATGCTGGTTCAGCTCGGCGGTTTTGGCGTGGATGCCCTCGAGCGTCGCGTCCGAGTTGGCCCCTTTCAGCAGCAGCGTTACCCCCTCGACCGCGTCCGGATTGTCGACCAGCGTGCCGTCGGGGTGGTGGATGGTCCTGCCGATCTGGCCGAGCCGGATCTTTGGTCCTTCGGCAACGGTCGCGATGTCGCGAACGCGCAGCGACGTGCCCGCCTGCGTTTTGATCAGCGTGTTCTCAATGTCGGCAACGCCGGTGTAGAGACCGACCTCCCGGATGTTGATCTGCTGCGCGCCTTCCTCGATAAACGAGCCGCCTGCGTTGAGGTTGTTGTTGACCAGCTGCTGCTCCAGCTGCCCGATGGTCAGCCCGTAGGCGATCAGCTTGTCCGGGTCCAGGTGCACCTGGTACTCGCGGGTTTTGCCGCCAAAGCTCGATACGTCCACCACGCCCGGTACGGACTTGTACTGCTTTTCAAGCGTCCAGTCTTCGAGCGACTTCAGCTCCATGTTGTCGTACGCGGGGTTTGTGCTTTCCAGCGTGTACCAGTAGATCTGCCCGACCGGACTCCAGTCGGTCCCGATCTGGGACTGCAGCCCCTGCGGCAGCGTGACCTGGGACAGCCGCTCCAGCACCCGCTCGCGATTCCAGTTGTTGCTCGATGCGTCGCTGAACACCATGTTCAACGCCGACAGCCCGGCAAGGGAGGTCGAGCGCAGGGCCGTGATGTCCGGGAGCCCCGCCATCTGGATCTCGATGGGGATGGTGACCTGCTGCTCCACCTCTTCGGCCGCGCGGCCCGGCCACTGCGTGATGACGGTCACGTAGTTGTTCGCCACATCCGGGTAGGCTTCCACCGGCAGGTTGTGGAACGAAACAATGCCCCAGGCAAACAGCAGCACCGCAATCAGCAGCACGATGAAGCGGTTGTTCAGCGCGAAATCAACAATGCCGCGGATCATGCCCCGCACCGCCAGCCCGCGGCGAAGCGTTCCCCGGACCGGGGTTCGGGAGCGTGGCGACCCCCACGATGGTCTGGAGTCGGAACAGAAAGCCTGGCAGTGCGGAAGGAGCGAGCGGTCACTGGGCCGCCGTGTTCTGCAGTTCCAGCGCGTTTCGCACGACCTGCTGCCCTGGCGTGATGCCGGCGGTAATCTCCTGCATGTTGCCCGGCAGCAGGTCGCCACCCGTGACGCCGACACGCCGGAACTGCCCGTTGCCGGCAGGCTCGTAGACCCAGTCGCGGTCATGGAGATGCAGGACCGCTGTAGCCGGAACCGCGGCATAGCCCTGGAGGGCACGGCCGTGAAAGGTCGCGTTGGCAAACATGCCGACGCGCATAAAGAATCCTGGATTCGGCACCTGGACGCGCACCTTGCCGGTGCGCAGGGTGGGGTCGAGGATCGCTCCCACGTCGCCGACGGTGCCCGTTTCCACCCGGTCCGGGTAGGCAGTCAGGCGGATGTCGGCCCTTTGCCCGAGCCGTACCCTGGCCAGATCGTTTTCATACACGTCGCAGATGATCCACACGTGCGTGAGATCGGCGATCACAAACGCGTTGGGGGTGCCGGCAATGCCATTGCCCGCGCTTGAGGCTTCGGTCACGTTCTGCTGGATGATGAAGCCCGAAGCGGGCGCCAGGACTTTGACCGTTTCGCCCGGATGGTGGGGGTCAACCCCGAGAACGTGGAGCTGCTGCTCGGCCGCGCGGAGGTCTGCCAGCGCATCATCTTCCGCATCCTGGGCGATGTCGACCTGGCTTTTGGCAAGCGCGCCCTTGGAGTAGAGAAGCTGGTCGCGCTCCAGCTGCGTGCGCGACAGCCGCTCGTCGTTCACTGCCTTGAGGTACTGGTCAAACGCGTTGGTTACGTCGGTGCTCTGCACCTCGAGCACCAGCTGCCCCTTGTGGACGTAGTCGCCCAGCCGCACATGAGTCGCCACCACGCGCCCGTTGGCAAGCGAGATCACCGGGATTTCCCGGGATACATCCGGCTGCACCTGCCCGGTCACGCTCAACGTCGAGGTCGCCTGGTACTGCTCGGCCGCAACGGTCGGGAACTGGTCCGGACGGTCCAGATGCACAAGCGCTTCATCCCCGGCCGCCACCACCGGCCCGGAAGGCGGCGGCGCTTGGGCGTCCGCGTCGTGCTTGGCCCCGTTGCAGCCCGGGAGCAGCGAAACAAACAAGGCTGCCAGAACGATCGCCGGGGCCGAACCAGCTTTGGGATGTGCACAGCGGCGCAGATCAATCTCCTTCTGCTTGCCGGTCATCGCAGCCGACCGGCAGGAACAACGTATTAAACAGTGCTTCGCCCGGAGGTGCAATTTCCTCTCCGGGCCCTTTCGTCGCCACGGGCGATGGAGGCGACGGTCAGGCGCGGTCGGAACCTTTGCCCATCGCAAGACGCCATCCACAAGTGTTTCGCAAGTGACCGTAAGGAGTCAGTAAAGGACTTGCACCCGCCCCTCCCACCCCGTCCTCACGAGTATGAAGAAAGGGACGCGGGGAAAAGCGTCCGGGCCGCTCCCGGAGCCCCTATCTTTCGGCTATAGTTTGCCTCCGCACCCGTGGCGGCTGATACTTGGGAGGGGAATGCGCTTCCATGCCGTGCCCGCGAGGGCGGGAGCCCCAGGCCAGCCACACATGACATCCGACCCGTCCTCCTCCTCCCCTGCCCCTCGGTCCCAAACGGGCCCCGCTCGCCGGCGCGCGGTGCTCGCGCTGGAGCTGGGGGCGTTGGGCGTGGCCATCGCGCTGCTGGACTGGCTGGTGAGCGACAAGGTGCCGCTCGGCTGGTTGTACCTGCTGCCCATGGCGCTGGCCGCCACGGCGCTGCCTCGCTTCCCCCTGCTGCTGCTCGCTTCGGTGTGCACGCTGCTTGCCGAATGGTTTGACGGCTACAGCTGGGACTGGGCCGCGGGCGTTCCGCGCGACGTGCTCTATTGGAGCGCGTTTACCGGCGCCGCCCTGTTTGTGCATGGGGTGGTGCGCGGGCGGCAGGCCGCAGCCGAGCACCTGCGGGTGCTGGAAGAGCAGATGGCGGCCCGGCAGGATGCTGAAGAGCAGCTTCGCGTCCTGGTGGAAAACAGCCCCATCGCCGTGTTTACCGCGGACGCCGCCGGCACCGTGCTGCTGGCCAACGAGGCGGCGGACCGGCTGTTCGCGCTGGAGCGCGGCGCGCTGCCCGGCCGCTCCTTTGCGCCGTTCCTGCCCACCCTGCTTGAGCTGCCGGCGCTGCGCACCCCCGCGCCGGGCACGCCCATCTTCCACACCGCCATGCAGTGCCGCGGCCACCGCGCCACGGGAGAAATCTTCCAGGCCGATGTTTGGTTTTCCACCTATGGCACCGGGACCGGGCCGCGGCTTGCCGCTTTTGTTGCCGACAGCTCCGAAGACCTGCGCGACCGCGAAGAAACAAGCCTCCACCAGATGCTCACCGGTTCCCGCATCCTGGTGGGCGCGGTTTTTCACGAGGTTCGCAACGTGTGCGCGGCCATCGCGGTGGTGCATGAAAACCTGCGCCGCTCCGGCGCTCTGGCAGAGTCAAAAGACTTCCAAGCGCTTGGCACCCTGGTCCTTGCCCTCGAGCGCATCGCGTCGGTCGAGCTGCGCGAGGCAGCCGACCAGCGTGCCGCCATCGATCTCGACTCCCTGCTCGAAGAGCTCCAGATCATCATCGCTCCGGCGCTGCGGGAAGAGGAGATCGAGCTGAGGTGGGAGGTTCCGCGGGCTTTGCCGCCGGTGTGGGCAGACCGTCAGAGCCTGCTGCAGGTGCTGCTCAACCTGCTCAAGAACAGCCAGCATGCGCTTGAAAACTACCGAGGGGAGCGCGGCCGCATGATCGCGCTGAGCGCACGGAACGGGGCCAACCGGGTGGTCATCAGTGTTGCCGACAGCGGCCCCGGCGTGCTCCACCCGGAGTTCCTGTTCCGGCCTTTTCAACAGCAGGCGCGCGTCACGGGTTTGGGTCTTTACCTGTCGCGCGCCCTGATGCGCTCCTTTTCGGGAGACCTGCGCTACCAGCTCCAAACGCCCGGCTCGGGAGCGACCTTTCTGGTGGACCTGCTGGCGGCCGCGGAGAAGAAAACAGCTTGAGCGCGCTGCGCGTGTTGCTGGTGGACGATCACATTCTGTTCCGCGAGGGCCTGAGCCGGCTGCTGGCCGAAGAGCCCGACCTCCAGATCGCGGCCCAGTGCTCGTCCAGCCAGGAAGCCCTGGCCGCGCTGCGCGCGATGCCGGCCGAGGAAAGGCCAGACCTGATCCTGCTCGACTTTGATCTTGGTGAGGAAAATGGCTTTCTCTTGCTTGAGCAGGTCCAATCCGTTCACGACGGGGGCAGGGTGTTGATGGTCACGGCCGGCATGAGCCCCGAAGACACCCTCCGCGCCATCGAGGCCGGAGCCGCCGGTTGCCTGCTGAAGCACGCGCCGCCGGGCGAACTCCTCGCCGCCATGCGCAAGGTCATGCGCGGCGAGGAGCTGCTGTCGCCTGCGGCACTGTCCGCGCTCCGCGCAGCCGCACACAGCGCCGAAGCCCGGCGCCGACCGGAGCTGCACATGTCCGACCGGGAGCGTGCCGTGCTTCGGGGCGTCTTTGCAGGCCTGGCCAACAAGGAGATTGCCGCGAAGCTCCACATCTCGGAAGGGTACGTCAAGGCCGTGCTGCAACAGCTCTTTGCCAAGACCGGCGTGCGCACGCGCGCGCAGCTGGTGCGCATCGCCCTTGAGCATCACGTCGAGACCGGCAGTGACGCTGCGCTCTAAGCCGCGGCCTCTGCTCCCTTGCCGGGGAGCTTTCCGGGAGACGGCGCCTGCAACTTGGGGGTAAAATCAGGGTTTGTCCAAGCGGTAGGTGTCCGTTCGCTACCGCACAGCAACATTGTCCGCCCGCAAGGGCAAAGTCGAGGATTATGCCCGAGTCGATCCAGGATCGCGTTTTGCGCGTCATTGCCACTACCAAACGGGTGCCGCTGGAAACAGTGAAACCGGAGAGCAGCTTTGAGGCTCTAGGCATTGATTCGCTGGATCGCTTAAACATCCTTTTTGATCTTGAAAGTGAGTTCGACATCGAAATCGACGACGGCGATGCGAAGCAGGTCATCAGCATCCCGCAGATGGTCGACGGCGTTTCGCTGCTGGTCAGGGCCAAAGAAGCCGGCTTGCCGGCTCCCCATTTCGGTCAGGAACTGCCCGCCTCCGCTTCCGGAGTTGCCGAACTCAGCGCGACGGACAAGCAGAAGGCGGACGCCTAAGGTGGGCGCTCCTTTGCGCGTTGTGGTCACCGGGGTGGGCGTCATCAGTTCGCTTGGGCTTAGGGCAGAAGGTTTTTGGCAATCTTTGCTGGCCTGCCGCCCTGGGATCGGCCCGCTCCAGAACACGGTGCATCGCGTGGAAACCGCGCCGCTCCGGTTTGAAAACGTCGCCGAAGTCACCGGCTACGATGCAGAAGCCATCTTCGACCCCAAGGAACTGTCCTTTATGGACCGGTTCGCCCAGTTTGCCGTACTTCCGGCTTGCGAGGCTGTGGCACAGTCCGGCATCGAGTGGACCCCGGCGCTGCGCGACCGGGCCGCCGTGGTCACCGGCTCCTGCATGGGTGGGCGCGGAGCGGAAGAAAACGGCTACTGGGAACTCTTTCACCACCATCGCACCCGGGTGCACCCGCTCACCATCCCGCTGGGCATGAGCAACGCCGGCGCCAGCCACATCTCCATGCGCTGGGGCTTGCAGGGTCCGGCTTACACCGTTTCCACGGCCTGCGCTTCGTCGGGTCACGCGATCGGGCAGGCGTTTCAGCTGGTGCGCTCCGGCGCAGCGCCGGCGGCCATTGCGGGCGGCAGTGAAGCACCTTTATTTCTTGGCGGTCTGAAAGCCTGGGAAGCGATGCGGGTCATCAGCAGGGATACCTGCCGCCCTTTTTCAGCCGACCGCAGCGGCTTGATCGTGGGCGAAGGAGGCGCCATGCTGGTGCTCGAGCCGCTGGATGCGGCTTTGGCGCGGGGCGCGCGCCCGCTGGCCGAGATCGTCGGCTTCGGATCCACGGCCGACGCCGGGCACATCACCCAACCCACCTCAAGCGGCCCGGCCCGGGCCATGAAGCAAGCGCTTGCCGATGGCGGGCTTGCCCCCGAGCAGATTGGCTACATCAACGCCCATGGCACCGCGACTGAAGCCAATGACCGCATCGAAACGCTTGCGATTCGCGCCGTATTCGGCCCGCACGCTGACCGGCTGGCCACAAGCTCAAGCAAGTCCATGCACGGGCATACGCTGGGGGCAGCGGGCGCGCTTGAAGCGGTAGCTACCATCCTCGCCCTGAAGCAGGGCGTCCTGCCGCCGACCGCAAACTATTCCCGCCCTGATCCGGTCTGCGACCTGGATGTGATCCCCAACGCGGCACGCCCCGTGCAGGTGGAAGCAGCGCTGTCGAACTCCTTCGCCTTTGGCGGCCTCAACGCCGTGCTGGCCTTTAAGGCCTGGCCCTGACAGAACCCGCCCGAGCCCGCCGGGGGAGCGGGTGCGGGCGGGCGCACTCCCTTCCAAGCCGGCTGGCATGACTTCTTCGCCCTGCGGGGCCACCCTTGCGGCTGCTTCCCACCCGCGGGCGGGCTTTCCCAATTTGGAACTTCCCGTGGCCGTCTCGCTTCCGGGGCTGCAATCGGACGCCGCCGAGGCCGATAGGATCCCTGTCACCGGGGGGCCGCTTAGGGCTTGCCACCGCCCGCGCAAGCGATGCGGGGGCCGAACTCTCAGCCGGCAGCCTGGAAGGGAACAGCCGCTCGATGAACAGAGAAAAACGACGCCACCCCCGCTTCCGCTGTCTTGGGGCCGCCAAGGTGCAGCTTTGCTTTGAAAGACCACCTGTAAGCGCGCGGATCATGGACCTGAGCCTGGAAGGGTGTCTCATCATCCTGGAAGCAGGGCAGAAGGTAAGCGAAGGGGCGCTTGCGGAACTCACCTTCACGGTCAAGGGGCTCCCTTTTCGCGTTCGGGGCCAGGTGCGCGCCACCCAATCCGAAACCAGAATCGGCTTCCGTTTCGAGAACCTCAGCAACAGAGCAAAGCAGCAGCTGGGCGACCTGGTAGAAGAGCTTACCCACGAGCACAAGCAGCAGCTTCGCCGGCTGCAGGAAAGAGAGCTCCGCATCCAGCTGGCGCGCGTCGCTGCGCTGTAACAAGAAGGAGCGAGGAGGCCAGCCGGGAGTTCCGTCTCTGGTGGACGGGCAAGCGGAATGGCAAGGGAGACAGTAAGAACTCGGCTACAAAGGGGGACTTGGTGCTGCCCGCGAAGCTCTTTCCCGCAGCTAGGAAAGAGCAGCGGGAGGAGGCTCGCAACCGTGAGCGCAGGGCTCGCAACGGCGAGCGCGGGGGAGAGAAGTACCTCGGGAAGCGCCTGCGTCGCGCTTCGGTGTAGCAGATAGGTGTCAGACTTCGTGTTTCCGATCGGCTCCGTAGCTCGCACGTGAGACCGAGTTGCTGAGCAAGCAGCGGGAGCAACCTGCCCGCTGGTCACGCAACCCTCCGTCCGGAGGCGAGCGGACCGGCGACCCCCGACATCAGGCCCGAAGCGGCAACGAAGCCAGCGAGCGCTCGATACCCACCTCCAGAGTTGTTTGCGGGAGCCAGCCGAGCTGGTGCCTGGCCTTGTCCGTGTTGTATTGCTGGTCGCGACCCAGCAGGTACACCCCATGCTGCGTGAGCAGCGGCCGCCCAGGAAACCCGGCCCGGTGCGGCAGTTCGCTCGCGATGGCCAGCCCCATGGCAGCCCGGAACGGGAGCTGCAGCCAGGGCGCGGGTAGCCTCAGCGCTTCTGCCAGCACCTGTGTGTAGCGGCGCCAGGTGGTGCCATCGATGCTGCTCAGGTTGTACGCCTGGCCGGCCGCGTCTCCTCGCGTGGCCGCGCCGAGCAGCCCGGCGCACACGTCATCTATATAGACGAAGCCGCCTGGCGAGCAGCCGCCGTCGACCAGAAGCATGAGGCGCTGACGCAGCAGCGTGGCGATGTCGGTGAAGAAGGCCTTGCCACCAGGACCGTAGATGCTGGCCGGCCGCACCACGGTAAGCGGAAGCCCAGCCGCCCCAGCCTGCCAGACCCGCTCTTCTGCGCGCAGCTTGCTCCGGTTGTACGGGAGCCCCGCATCCCGGCGCGGGGTCGTCTCGTTCCCTGCCCGTTCCGGGTAGCCGTAAACGTCGGTTGTGCTGACGTGGACAAAGCGGTCGAGCTTCGGCGTGTGGAGGATGGCCAGGCCCAGCATCGCCACTGTGCTCCAAACGTTGCCATCCTCGAACTGCTGCCGAGGCGCCCAGTCCGTCGAGCAGCCCGCGCAGTGAAAGATGTGCGTCACCGATGCCAGCGCGCTCCGTACCGCAGGGTCCGGATCGGCGGGCAGCCCGGCCGTGAGCGCAGCGCGCACGATGCGAATGCCCGGGCGGTCGGCCCATGCCGGCGGCAGAGCTGACGAAGGGCGCACCAGCACGGTCACTTCGATCGAGGCAGCGAGCAGGTGCTCGACCAGCCGGCCACCCAGAAAGCCGCTCGAGCCTGTCACCAGCGCATGCACGCGCCGCGCGCCTAAGCGTCGCGCAAGGTCGCGAAGACGTCCAGCGCGAACTGCAGCTGCTGTTCCGAGTGCGCCGCCGTGACGCAAAGCCGCAAACGCGACGAGCCTTGCGCGACCGCGGGGAACATGACCGGCGAGGTAAGGATGCCGCGGTTGCGCAGCTCGCGTGCAAACAGCGCCGTCCGGGTATCGTCATACAGCATCAGCGGAATGACGGCGGTTTGCGAGAGGCCCGTATCGAAGCCGAGCTCCTGGAGGCCTTCGCGAAGAAAACGGGCGTTACGCCGGACCTTGTCAACCCGCCCCGGCTCTGCCTCGACGATGCCGATGGCCGCGCGCACCGCCGCAGCGGTAGGGGCGGGCATGGCACCTGAAAAGATAAACGGCGCGGAAGCATGCTGGAGATAGATCATCAGTTCGCGCGAACCGGCGACAAAGCCGCCACCTGACGGGATCGCCTTAGCCAGCGAGCCCGTCCAGATGTCCACGTCGCCCGTATCGATGCCGAAGTGCTCGTCCGTACCCCGGCCGCCTGCGCCCAGCACGCCGGTTGCGTGGGACTCATCCATCAGCAGGTAGCAGCCAAACTCCTTCTTGATTGCGATCAGATCCGGCAGGCAGCAGATATCGCCGTCCATCGAGAAAACGCCGTCCGAGATAATCAGGGTCCGGTTGGCCTGCACCCCGTTGGCGCCGCCGCTTTGAATCTCGCGCCGCAGCGACTCGGGGTCGTTGTGCTCAAAGCGCTGCACCTGCACACCGGCCAGGCGGCACGCGTCCATCAGGCTGCGGTGCGACAGCGAGTCGGCGATTACCCGGTCTGCCGGTCCAAACAGCGACGAGATGACCGCAAGGTTTGCCACGTAGCCGGAGGTGAAGGTGAGTGCGGCCTCGGTACCCTTGAAGCGCGCCAGGGCTTCTTCCGTTTCCCGGTGCAGCTCCAGCGTACCGGTCAGCAGCCGGACGCCGCCGGTGCCGGTACCGTACCGCTTGACCGCCTCAATTGCCGCTGCGTCTACGCGTGGGTCGCCGATCAGGCCCAGGTAATCGTAGCTCGAAAGCATGAGCATCTCGTGGCCGTCGGTCAAAACGCACGGTCCGCTCTTGTGCGTAAGTGGCGCCTGAAACGGGTAAGCATCAACCGAGCAGGCCAGGGCTGCATTTTCAAAGAGCCGGCGCGCCCGCGCATCGAGCAGGTCCTGCTTCTTGAAGCTCCAGGTACGGCCCTCGGCAAAGTAGCCGTTGAAGATTTCACCCGATGAGGAGCGGAAGTGCTTGCGCGTAGAAGGCCAGTCTGCCTGCGCTGGGACTGGTTCCGGGATTGCTTTCATTCAGGAAGCTCGAGAAGTCAGAATGGTTACGGAGATAACCCTCAGTTTAGCGGATGGAGCGAGCCAAGGGAAGCGACGGGCACAGGACGAGCCGGGACCCGCGACTTGCTCGGGCCTCCTTCCGGCGCTTTGCTGCCCAGTTTTCCCTCCAGCAATCCTCCAAGTGCTCTACATTGCTTCTCCCGGCAGGCCCTTCGTTCCCCGGCAGACACACGGCTTTTGAGGGAGCGCCGAGGCGTGCTCCTGCCCTCCTCGCACCGGTGCTGCCATACCTGGTCAAGCCTGGCTGGCTCTCCTGGTCAGCGATGCTACGGCCGACGTTAGATCGGTCGTCCCTTTTACGCGTTCCGTGCCGGGCGCTCCAAAGCCGATCCAGCCGGAGTTCATGCTGTCGATCATCTCGATGTAAGCGCCCGACCGGTCTGCGGGCATGCCGTTTTGCGCCAGGGTGTCAACCCACGTGTTTCGCGGCACAGCAAGGGCGGCAACCGGCCGCTCGAGAGCCTTTTCCAGGGCAGCCGCCACGTCATTCGATGAGTAGTACGCCGGGCCTGAAATCTCGAGGAAGCGGTCGCCCTGCCAGCTCTGAAGCAGGACTTCGGCGCCGATCCGGCCGACGTCCTCTGTGGCAACCAGCGGCAGCGGGTGATCGAGCGGCTGATACAACGCGAAGTACTTGCCCGTGGCGCGGACGGCCGGGATGCTGTGCAGGATGTTCTCCATAAAGGATCCGGCACGAAGAAATGCGCTTGGGATCCCGGTGCTGCGGAGCGCCTGCTCGAGCAGTTGTGCCGTCGTCACCAGACCGAGACCTGAAGTTTTTTCGCCGCCGATGGAGGAAAGAAAGACGGCCCGGGGTGGCCGGGCCGCGAGAACGGCCTCCTTGATCGCGGCGATCCGGGCGACGCTGTCTGGAAATCCAGGGTCGGGCACCACGTTGGGCGGAATCATGCAAAAAACGCCCGCAACACCGGCAAAAGCAGCGGCGAGGCGTTGATCGTAGTCGGCCAACACCAACTCCACGCCCTTCGCTTTCCAGGCCTGCGCTTTTGACTCGTCACGGACAATGCCGCGAACCTGCTTTCCCTGCTGGAGGAGAGCGTTTGCGACTGCGCCGCCCACATTGCCGGTAATGCCCATCACTGCAAACATATGGCTGTTTCTCTTTCACCCAACTGCACTCTGGATGCTTGCCGGACGAAGTTGTGGCGGGTCCAGGGAAGCCGGCGGGCGCGGGGTCCCGTGACGTGGGAGGCAGGAGTCTCCTGCGCCTGATTCAAGTCTTTTTTGGAGGTCTTTGGCGTCCCCGACGGGATTCGAACCCGTGTTACCGCCGTGAAAGGGCGGTGTCCTAGGCCACTGGACGACGGGGACACACACGCACGCACGCACGCACGCCAGGATGCTGGAGCGCTTCCATCAAGCTAACAAGGCGCGGATGACGTGTCAAAAGTAACCTGTGAGCGGATCGACATCCCGAAAGCGTGCACCGGCAAGTAGCATCGTATTTGTTGTGAACGATCCCGCGCTGCACCGCCACGAGCAAGACCCCGGGGCGTGGGGAGCGCGACCAACTCAGGAGCGCAATCCATGGTAGATAGTTGTGCCAACCCCAGGTGCAGCAAGCCCCTGCATTATCTACGCGACGGCCGCATTTTTATCTTCGACGTCGCAAGCGCCAGGCTCGGCCCGGACGGCAGGCCGGTACGGCACGTCGAGCACTATTGGCTTTGCGGGACCTGTGCGACCTCCATGGTCGTCGATTGCTGCCCGGAAGCAGGCATCAGCGTGCAGGCAAAGCCGGTAGGCCGCTCGGTCACGCAGGGCATGTCCGTCGCCTAGGCCTGCCAAACTCCCGCTTGAGCATCTCTGGGTGATGTGCATCTATCCATCCAGCACCCCACCAAAGGTACTCGCCCCGGAAAGTCGCTCCATGTCAACGAACGAAACGACCATGACCAAAGCCGACCTCATTGAGGAAGTGCTTCGCCTCGACGGCCTGACCCGGCGCGACGGAGAGGTGATCGTCGAAACCGTCTTCGACGCGGTGGTGGGCGCCCTGCAGGGCGGCGACAAGATCGAAATCCGGGGCTTCGGTTCCTTTCGGATCCGGCAGCGTCAATCCCGCGTAGGCCGCAATCCCAAGACGGGCGCCAAGGTCGAGGTTCCGGCCAAGCGCGTGCCGTACTTCAAGCCGAGCAAGGAACTCCGCGACCTCATCAACAGAAGCCTGTTGAGCCAGCCCGCTCCTTAGCGCGCCCACCTGCATGATCGGGCGTCCGGCTTTGATCACGCACGCGGTGGCGCCTGGATGACGGCAAGCATCCGCCCGGTGACCCCGTGTTCCGCCCGGTAGGAGAAAAACAGGTCTGTCCGGCAACTTGTGCACTGGCCGGATACGTCAACCGCCTCGGCACGCAGGCCGGCATCGAGCAGCTGCAGCCGGTTTGCCTCCTGGAGGTCCAGGTGCAGTGCCGGCCCCAGGCCGCTGTGCCCAGGCGCGCGCGCTGAAAGAAACAGCATCGGGTACTTTTCGCGCACCGGGTCTCCCTCGACTGCTTCGCTGAAGAGCTTCTCGGCATAAAGGAACTGGGACCCGAACTCCGCCTCGACCTCATCGCCCACCCGGTAGCAACACGACCTGATCGCAGGACCGATGGACGCTACCAGGTCCTCCGGAGCCGACCCAAACTCCATCCTCATGCGCCCAACGCCGCGCTCCACAATGCGCCGGACGGTACCTCGCCAGCCGGCATGGAACGCCCCCACAGCGCCGCGCTTCGGGTCCGCCACCAGCACCGGCACGCAGTCGGCAGTTGTGACGCCGAGCAGGAGGCCGGGCTCGTCGGTGATCATGCCATCGCCAGCAAGGGTCGTGCTCTTGTCTGCCTGGGCACGGTCGACCCGGTACACCAGCGCAGAGTGAATCTGCTTCAAGGTGACCATCGGCGGCACGGCGCCGTAAATCTTCTGGAGAAACCGGGCGCGGTTGCCCTGCACATGCTCGCGCACGTCTTCTGCCGTGAAACCGACGTTCAGCTCGCCGGGTCGATCGGGTCCAGGCAACTCGCGAAGGCTGTATGCCGTGCTCATGCCTCCGGCCCGCGTCGAAAATCCGTGTGCGATGCCGACGTTCGCCAGCCCTTCTGCGCGAAGCACCTCGGGCGCTGCTGCGCGGAGGGGAGCCTGCTGCTGCGTGGCGGGGGCTTGCGTGCGTTCCGGCCGCGCCCGCGTGGAGCGCTGCCCGTCCCGGCGCTGCCGGGGCTCACGCCTGAGTCCGGCATAGCTGAGCAGGTCATCAATCGCCTGCAGACTCGCAACGTTTGAGGCGGACGCATCCATCAAGGCTGATTGTAGTAGGGCCCGTGCTTGGCCATGCCTTTGGCGGTACGCGCGTATCCATTGACACGTCATTTATTGAACACTAAGGTACGAACAGGGACGGACACCCCGATGGCCGCCCTTGCCAGCCTTGCGCCCTTGCTTTCGCGCCGCAACTCCCATCCGCATTCTTGGTCGCCTGGAGGCTTTTTGATCCCCTGCAAGTGGGCGTTCGCCCTTTCTCCCCTGGTGCTCAGCGCTTCCCTGCATGCTCAGTCCACTGCCGCGCTTTCCGGCACCGTGACCGATCCCTCCGGAGCCCTCCTGCCCGGCGCGCAGATCGTCGTGCACGGCATCGCCACCGGCACCGACCGCACCGTGACCTCAGACAGTGCAGGCAATTACGCGGTGCCCTCGCTGCAACCTGGCAACTACCGTGTCACGGTGAGCGCCCCGGGCTTTGCTCCGTACCAGTTGACCAGCATCGCGCTTGAAGTGGATCAGAATGTGACCGCAAACGCGAAACTCGGGCTGGCCTCGGCCGGAGAAGTGGTGCAGGTGGAGGGCGCGGCGCCGATCCTGGACGCGCAAACCATCACGGTCGGCCAGGTGATCGATCAGAAGACCGTGCAGGAGATACCGCTCAACGGCCGTCATTTTCTGGATCTGACCAACCTGACACCGGGAACCGTAGTCCCCCCGGTCACAGGCTCGCTTACCGGGGCCAGTCGCGGCCTGGGTGCGAACTCGTTTGATACAGCCGGCCAGCGTGAAGATACGGTCAACTTCATGATCAACGGCATTAACTTAAACGACCTGTCACAAAACCAGATCACCTTTCAGCCTTCTGTCAACACGACCTCGGAGTTCAAACTTTCTAACTCGACGTACTCGGCCGAGTACGGCCGTTCTTCAGGGTCTATCGTCAACGTGGCGACACGCTCCGGCACCAACGCTCTCCACGGTGAAGCGTTTGATTACCTGAGGAATAACTATTTCGACGCGCGCAACTACTTCAATCGCAAGCCGAACCCGCAGAACAAGCTAATCCGGAATAACTTTGGCGGCGCTTTGTCAGGGCCCGTCTTGAAGGATCGCACCTTCTACTTTCTAAGTTATGAGGGGCTTCGGCAGCAGCAGGCCATCTTGTTCAACAACAAGGTGCTGACCGCTGCCCAGCGCCAGCAACTTCTCGCCACTCCAGGCTATGGCCAGCTTGCCAACCTGATCCCGGCCGCGACGGATCCGACCGGCACTCTGTTCCAAGGCTCCGAGCCGGGACCGGTGAAGATTGATCAATTTTCCGCTGACCTGCTGCATACCATCAGCCAGCAAGACAACATCCACGCTTACTACGCCTGGCAGCAGGACGCCCGCACCGAGCCGAACCTCCAGGGCAATACGATCCCCGGCTTCGGCGATCACCGGACCGCACACCGGCAGATCGGCACCATCAATGAAGTGCATATCTTCTCGACCAACGTGGTCAACGAAGCGCGGCTTGGATTTAACCGGATCGCTATCTCGTTTGTTCCAAACACGCCCGAAAACCCGGCCGCCTTTGGCATCGACAACGGAGTTGCGTTCAACGCCGCGCTGCCGCAGATCGTTGTGCAGGATATTGGGCTGAACTTTGGCGGCCCGGCAGGCTTTCCCCAGGGCCGCTTCGATACAACGGGGGTTTTCTCGGACACGCTCTCCTGGAATCTGGGCAGAAACACCGTACGCGGAGGCGGCGTATTCCGTCGCTTTGTGGGCGATTCGTTTTCGCAGACCGCGGGCAATCTCACCTTTGCCACCACACCTGCTTTTCTGGCCGGGCTGGCAAACTCCTTCAATGTGACACCCACCCAGGTAACCAGCCGCATCTTCGAAAATGCAGCCGCAGGCTTCGCTTCCGATAACTACAAGGTGACGCAGCGCTTTCAGGCCGAGATAGGCTTTCGCTTCGAATGGAATGGAACGCCCACCGATGGCGGAGGCCGTCTGATTAACTTCGACCAGGCAAGCGGCGCGCTGGTTCATGTCAGGGAGGCGTACAACCAGAACTATAACTACGAACCGCGCGTGGGCTTCATCTGGGATGTGCGGGGGAACAACCAGACCGTGCTGCGCGGAGGCTACGGAGTGATGGCCGACGAACCTTCAAGCGGCGTGGTCACAGGGCTGGCCGGCAACCCGCCGGATGCCAATCCGGTCAGCGTAACGGCCCCGTCCACTTCACCGGGCCTGCCGGTCGGTACCCTGTACACCCTTGCCCGGTCTGCTGCGGTTGCCCCTTCGGCCACCAATCCAAACTTCAAGAATGGCTATGCCGAAAGTTATAACCTGAACCTCCAGCAGCAGCTTGGCGCGAGCGTTGTGATGGAAGCCGGCTATATCGGTTCTGAAAACAAGCATCTGCGTATCGTGCGCAATGTGAACCAGTTTCTTTATGCTCCTGGCGCTACGGCGGGCACTCGTCCCTACGCTAAGTGGCCGGTCAGAGTCTTGACGCCGGCGCAGGTCTGGGAAACATCGCGTACACAGATTCTGACTCTTTTTCAAACTACAACGCTCTCTGGTTTGTGGTCCGGAAGGCGCTGGCCCACGGCCTCCAGATCAATTCCTCGTACACCTGGTCTAAGTCGCAGGACATTAACTCGCTCGGCTCGCAGGGCACTTATACGCTGCAGGATAACTTCAACCCGCGCGGCAACTATGGCTTGTCCGACTTCGACGCCCGGGACCACTTTGTCTTTTCCGGCACCTGGAACCTGCCCTTCCACGGCGACCGGTTCCGCGACGGATGGCTGCTGGCCAATATCACGCAGCTGCAAAGCGGAAACCCGCTCAATGTCGTCACCAGCTCCACCTACAACGGCGTTTCCGGAACCATCCGGCCCTCGCTACTCGGCCAGTACAGCACAGGGCGGCGCCCGACGCTCCCTGATGGCAACGTTCCCTTTATCCAGGGTTCGGTCTGCTCGACGCCAACGGCCGGGTGCACCTTCTATCTCCAAACCGGCTTTGGCACCCTGCGCCGCAACGCGCTGACCGGGCCCGGCTTTGCAGACGCCGACATCTCGCTTGAAAAGACCACGAAGATCGCCGAAACCACAGCGCTGGTCGTGCGGATGGACGCCTTCGACGTCCTGAACCATACCAACTTCGGGAACCCCAACCTGACCGCCAGCACCACGGCCGGCAACACCTTCGGCCAGATCACCTCGACGCGCACTGCGGTGGGCGATGCCGGCTCGTCGCGGCAACTCCAGTTCGCCATGCGCTTTGAGTTTTAGCGTTCCTGCTCGGGGTGAAGCCGCGGGCCGGGTACCCGAAGCTCCGGGGAGCGACGAGGCATCCACCGGGGCGGCCCGGAAGCTGTTCCACTTGCACGGGTCGGACGGGTCGCACGGGTCGCGCGGGTCAAAAGGCTCAACAGGCCCCATAAGGGGATTTAGAGATCGGTTTCAGACTCGTGCTTTCGCGCCAGGTCTTCCAGCTGCCGGCGCCAGTCGAGTGTGTCCAAAAAGCCGCGCTGCTCCCGCCAGTTCGGCTCAACGATGATGTGCAGCTGCAAAAAGACGCGTGTGCCCAGAAGCTCCTCGATCTCCTTGCGGGCCGAGGACCCAATCGCCTTGAGTTTGGCCCCGCCTTTGCCGATCAGAATGGCTTTCTGCCCTTCCCGCTCACAGTAGATCGCCGCCGCTATGCGGGTCAGCGGGAGCTTTGGCTCGGTGGCAGCGGTGCCCGATTTTCCCGCGCGCGCAGCCTTGGTTCCGGCCCGCGGCTCTTCCCACTGCTCGATCACCACTGCGCTTGCGTACGGCACTTCTTCCCCGGTTTCCATCAGGATGCGCTCGCGAATGAGTTCGGCTGCCAGGAAACGCTCTGGCTGATCGGTGAACTGGTCTTTCGGAAACAGGCGGTCCCGCTGCGGCAGGTAGGCGATCAGTTTGTCCAGGAGGGGCTCGAGCCCATCCCGCTTGCGAGCGGAGATCAGCAGAACCTCCTTGAAAGGATGGAGCGCGCTCAGCTCGGTGATCATGGGCAGCAGTTGTTCGCGCGGAACCAGATCGACCTTGTTGATCAAAAGAAAGACCGGGCAGTCGAGTTTCCGCACCAGTTCGAAAACAAAGGCGTCCTCGCTCGTTTCCTTCAGCACCCGCTTGCTTGGTGCCGAGCCGGCTGCCGGCTCGAGCTCAAGCCGGCGCGATGCATCGACGATGACCATCACCACGTCGCGGCTTTCCAGCGCGTCGTACACGACCTGCATCATCCGCTTGTCGAGCAGGGTGCTGGGTTTGTGCACGCCGGGTGTATCCACAAAGACAATCTGCGCGGCGGGATGCTGCCCTTTGCGGGCCGGGACGTCCACAATGCCGTGGATGCGCGTGCGCGTGGTCTGCGGTTTGCTCGTGACGATAGCGACTTTTTCGCCGGTGAGCGCATTGACCAGCGTCGATTTGCCCGCGTTCGGGCGCCCCAGGATGGAAACCAGTCCACAGCGCACGTCAGCTCACCCTTGCGGCGATCAAGCAGCCGCCCCTGCGCGGGAAATGCGCATGCGCTCGATGCGCCGGTCGGTTGAGGCCAGGATCTCGAAGCGTAACCCGCTTTCCTCCACCACCTCGCCGGGCATGGGGATGCGTCCCGCGGTTTCACTCACCAGACCGGCCACCGTGGTCGCGTCGTAATCTTCAGGCACTTCCCAGCCGCCGCCGAGCAGGTTTTCAAGCTGCGCCACTTCCAGGTCGCCGGGCACGCTCCACACCCCCACGCCCTCCTCACGCACGGCTTCGGCGTCTTCGTCTTCGTGCTCGTCCGTGATCGTGCCCACGATCTCTTCCAAGAGATCCTCGATGGTCACAAGGCCGGCAACGCCCCCGTACTCGTCGATCACGATGCGCATATGCTGCTTTTCACGCTGCATCTCACGCAGCGCTTCGTTGGCTCGCTTGGTTTCAGGGGTAAAGGTGGCTGGACGCGCGATGGAGGCGACCCTCTCTGTTTTTGCGTTCACGTCGGTGATCTGAAGTGTGTCGTGCGCGAAAACAATTCCCGTGATGGCGTCGAGTGTGCCCGAAAACACGGGCACGCGCGAGTACGCGTTGGTTTCCAGCAGCGTCAGCAGGTGCTCCACGGTGATGTCTTCCGGTACGGCGAAGATACGCGGGCGCGGCGTCATGACCTCGCGCACCACTTTATCGCCAAACTCCACCGCAGACCGGATCAGCGCCCGATCCTCTTCTTCAAGGATGCCTTCCTCCTGCCCAGCCTCGATCAAGGCGTCGACACCCGCGCCGGCCTGCTCTTCTTCTTTCTCCACGCTGGGCTCGCTGGCCAGCGTGATAATGGACAGAAGAAAGCTGATGGCGAGCGCGAGCGGCAGAAACAGCGTGAACAATGCCCGCAGCGGCCAGATAAACCAGGCGAGCCAGGCCCCGCGTGTCCGTGTAAAGAAGACATACGGCAGCAGCCGGCTGCAAACCACAATCACAAGCACGACGGCAAACACTGCTTGCGCGATCTCGGAGGCCGTGGGTGCGGCGGGTCTGCCTGCTTTATCGAATAAGAGCACGCCCAGCACCAGGGCGAGCGACCCGAGCGACAGCTGCGACAGCACGGCGGCAGACAAGGAAAGCAGTTCCCGGCCAGGCCCCAGCCGTGGCTCAATGCGCTCCTCCCAGACCTCGATGTTTTCCTGGAACATATCGCGGGAAAGGAACTTCCCCATTTCGGAGTACAGCCGGTCGATGTAGGAGACCAATGTAAGCACGATGAGCAGGAGCAAGAACAAGAGAGCGGGCATCAGCCTCATTGCGCCCCAGCCCTGTTCCCGCCATCCGGCGCACTGCCTCGGTCCAGCCCAGCCTTCCCCGCCCCGCGGGAAGCACCCGCGCGCTGGATGAGGCCTGCCGGCAGGGCCAGCTCCATGCGGAGCTCCCTTTCGCGACGACCCATCTCGCCCCCGTCGCGCTCATGATCAAAGCCGGCCAGATGAAGCAGTCCATGCAACAGCAGGATTTTGGTTTCCACCAGCAGGGAATGGCCGCACTCGCCCGCCTGCCGTGCCGCGGTTTCGAGCGAAACGGCCAGGTCGCCGGCCAGCCGCGGACCCACAGGCGCTGCGGCCGCGGGAAAGGAAAGTACATCCGTGGGTTTGTTCTTGCGCCGAAAGGTACGGTTCAGCGCCTGCATCGCCGCGTCGCTTGTAAGCAGGACTGAAATCTCCCCTTCGAGGGGAATGGCGGTGCAGGCCTGGCGCAAAAAGCTCGAAAGCTCCCGCCTGGGGAGCGCGCCGCGGGGCACATGCAGTTCCGGTGCGATTGCGATCATGGTGTTGGCCTTGCCGTGCGGCCTGCTCTGGTCTCCCCGCGCGCCCTTGCGCTTGAAACAGCAACAGGAGAGCGATGCTCTCCTGTTGTTCTTCCTCCCTGTAGGGTACCGCATCCGGCAGAACCTACCGGGGCAAACGCTACTGCGGCTTGCCCGGCTGCCCTTCCTTGCCGGACTCGCCCATACCTAGCGGCATCTGCTCGGCGCGGCCGAAGTGGTCATAGGCGCGGATGATGCGCTGCACCAGGTGGTGCCGCACCACATCGCCATCCTCGAAATGAATGAATTTGATCCCGTCGGTGCCGGACAGGATGCTGATCGCCTCGACCAGGCCGGAGCGGCGCGGGTTGGGGAGGTCGATCTGGGTCACGTCGCCGGTGACCACGACTTTGGAGTTGTTGCCCATCCGGGTCAGAAACATCTTCATCTGCTCGGAGGTGGTGTTCTGCGCCTCGTCCATGATGATGAAGGCATCGTTCAGGGTCCGCCCGCGCATAAATGCAAGCGGGGCGACCTCAATGATGTTCTTCTCGATCATCTTGTCGACACGCTCCGGCTCCAGCAGATCGTAAAGCGCGTCATACAGTGGACGGAGATAGGGGTCGATCTTTTCCTGCAGCGAACCTGGCAGAAAGCCCAGCCGCTCACCGGCTTCGACGGCAGGGCGCACCAGCACGATGCGGCTTACTTTCTTGGCGAGCAAGGCTGCGGCGGCCATAGCGACCGCCAGGTAGGTCTTGCCGGTGCCGGCCGGGCCAACGCCGAAGGTCATGTCATTCTGCTCGATCGCCTCGACATAGCAGCGCTGGTTGATGGAGCGGGGCTGCACAATGCGCTTTACCCCGCCGGTCGACCGTTGCTTGCCCGTTTCCACCAGCGAGCGCAGCGTCACCGTGGGATCGCACACCACCAGCTTCAGCAGAGCGTGGAGTTCGCCGTTGTGGGGGTGGACCCCGCGCTGGCGGAGATGCTCAAAATCGGCGAAGATGCCGACCACGCGGCGGACGCCTTCTTCCGGGCCGCTCAGGTGCACCGCATCGGTACGGAGGTCAATTCGTACCTGGAGCTCCCGCTCCATCAGCTTGAGATTTTCATCGCGAGTTCCAAAGAGCGGCTCGAGGTTGGGCGTGATTTCAAGCGTTTGCGTCGTCATCAATCAGCGAACGGGCCTCCAGGCATGGGGACGCAAACGCGCGTCCGCAGGCGTGAGAAACGTCAAACTCTGGAATGGAAACAGGCCGGAAAAGGGCCTCGGGCAAATCCACCCGGGTAGTGCACCGGCGCTGCAACGAGGGTCGATGCACAGAGATTAGCGCCATGCGCTGCCGTCGTCAACGGGCGCTGGGCAATGCGTTGTGACGGCAGTGCGGCTTAATCTCGGTGGCCGCAGCCCCGGGTCGCGAGCCAACGTTCTACGCGGTGCGGGCCTCTTATTAAGGGAAGGGTGGTTACCTACCCCCTCGAAGAGGTTTTATGGGTCTGTTAACGCCAAACGAAATCCAGAATTTCCAGTCGCTGTACACGCTGCAACTCCGCTACCTGCTGTCCACGGAAAACCAGATTGTGGACGGGCTGAAGAGCATGATCAGCCACGCATCGGACGAGCAGCTCAAGCAGGCATTCCAGTCGCACATGCAGGAAACA
Organism: uncultured Acidipila sp.; assembly: GCA_937859835.1. Lineage (GTDB taxonomy): Bacteria > Acidobacteriota > Terriglobia > Terriglobales > Acidobacteriaceae > EB88. Next base: position 23,302 of record CALMAN010000142.1, read on the forward strand.
GAAGTCCAGGCAGATCGCCTGCAACGCTTGATCGGCGAGCTGAATGGTGAAGTGGATGACAAGAAGTGCGCGATCACGGCGGCACTGATTGTTTCGGCCGAGAACATCGTGAAGGAGTCAGACGAGGGTCCGGTGCGCGATGCCGGACTGCTGGCAAGCGCGCAGAAAGTAGAGCACTTTGAGATCGCTTCCTACGGCTCGGCGCGCGAGTGGGCCAACGTGCTAGGGCTTTCGCAGCATGTTGCCATGCTCCAGAAGACTCTGGATGAGGAAAAGCACGCCAACGAACTGCTAAACACGATCGCGCAGCGCATGAATTTGACGGCGGCGCAGACTCCGGCTGCGGCCTA
>CALMAN010000143.1 GCA_937859835.1 uncultured Acidipila sp.
CGGATGGGGCAGCTGCCGGGAGCGACGGGACGGCCCCGGTGCTGGCCGAGGCGCGCCCGTTCCGGCCAGGCCGGTAAGCCTGCGGGCCAGGGTCGGAGTGGGGCCGGGGTGTGGGCGCAGAAGGCGGCGCGGAAGTCGGCCGCAAAGGGGTAATCGCGGAGCGGCATGATAGAGAAAACGGCTCCGGGAGTGGCCAAGGCTGTGTGGACCGGACGAAACGGCGTTTGCCGATTGCGCGGGCTGGCCGCGGACTTGCAGGGCACTTCGCGGGACTTCGGAAACTAGGCGCAAATCGGGCGTATTTGCGCACGATTTGCTACGCTTCGCGCGGAGCAAATGCATAAGTATGCACGATGATGCATAGCTATGCACGGTCTCGGTAACTTCGGTACCGTAGGCTGACCGGTTTGGGGGATTGACAGCGGTCTGCCTTGGAGAGGGTTGGTTTGCGCGATGCTCGCAGGCGGAAGCGAAATCATTCGCTTGATCGGAGGGCGTTTAAGTCAGCAAACCTTCGCTTTCTATAGCGTGATCGTGATGGTTCTGGCGGTAGTGATCTGGACCGTTCTCTTGAAGCGTTCCAATCAGCCTGCTGGGTCTTCCGAAGGGGTTGGTACTTCCAGCCCTCCGAATGCGAGTAAGAAGAAAGGTCTTCACGTAGCGTTGCTCCTCCTCTTCCTGGCACTAGCCCTCTGGATGACAAGAGGGGGGCCGTGGATACCACGGCTCATCGGTGCCTCGATGCTGGTACTGTTCACGACGGGGGTTGCACTCCGAAAAACAGAATAACCCGCTATGAATGAACCTGTATCTATGATGGTGAAGAACAGTGCATGCGGCGCCCGCGCCGAAGAGACCGGGGCGCAGGCCCTGGGGAGAGCGTAGGGATGAGCAGCAAGTCGAAGGATGAACTGGTAAGTGCCGGCGGTTTTCGGCTTGACACGGACATGACCGAGGAAGCGAAGGCCCAGGCCGAGGAGATCGCAAGGCTGGAAGGCCTGAAGAACCCGACTGAGGAGGAAAGCGAGCGGCTCAAGTTCCTCAAGGGTTGAAGTGGAAGCGTTGATCGCGCGGCTCCTAGGCGGTGGTGCGCGAGCAAGCGCTGCTCCATGTAACGGCCCGGCCTGTACGTGAGTTCAGCGGTATCGGGCGTCAGGGGTATGAGTCCTGGGCCTGGTCCTTCCTGCAGTGGGAAAGCGAGGTCATCGAAGATACTCACGAACACTCTGTGGAGGATGCCGGCGCCGCTCTGCAGAAGCGGCAAGCGGCGACGGCAGGAGCGATGCATTGAGGCACGCCAGCCTCGAAAGCTTCTTCCTCTCGATGCGATCAAGGAGCAGCGTACTTGAGCAGGGACAATGCCGAGAAGCGTTGCCCAGCGCTGCCCCCGAACTGCGATGCGCGCGGGCGCATAAGCGACCGGTTCGCAACGAGCAGTGATACAGACGGCTCAAGGCCATCTGGCCTGACTGCCAGAAACCCGAAGCAACCGAGGCTTCTGTCTGGCCAGCTCCGGGAGGCGCTCGCGCAACCGAGTCATCGTTTGAAGTTCTCGAAAAGCGAGGACTTGTGGTGAAGACAACCAGAGTCCCTTGATGGTCTCACTCTGGCTTTGCCGCACGTATGACTCGACAGCAAAGCTTGCTGAAAATTTGTCTCGACCGGAACGAAGAGCACTACGCCCGGAGGGAACTTTCCATGCTTTGGTTCGGTATATGGCCGCAGAAGGGATCGAGTTGAAGAGAGGAGTCGCCCTCGTTGTTTGTTATGGAGTCTCTTGCGTTCTTACTGTCTTTGCGCAGCACCGGCACTTTCTCATGAGAAACGCGGGCACCGCTCTTGGCGCCCAGTACCCGACCTGAAGAGACACCCAAAGAAATCGTGTGCCCATGGAAAGGGACAGCTAGAGCCGGGAGCAAACGAAAACTGACCGCGGGCTGCCGTGAGTGTGTGGCCGCGCACATCCGCAAAGATCGCTAAAGCCGATGAGCTACGACATTCCGCAGGTCCGCGCGCTGTTGCGCTTGCGACTGGAAGGAGGAAGGAAACACATGAACCCACGCGAGTGGCGAGACAGCCTCAAGCAGCAGGCGGCTGCCCGAACTCACAAGTACGGTATCGGCGAGGAGATTGAGGCGACTGAGGGCTTCGGGTCCTTTCAGTAGGGGCTCGCGGAAGGTTATCGCTTTGATTGCTGGCGGTCTGAAAGTGGTATTTTACGAAGACCCAGGATCTGAGTACGCCCTAACTTTCTCACGCCGGAGTGATCCCCGTTCTTAGGAAGCGCACTGGTCCGCGACGATGCCCATGATGAAGCCGTTCTCGTTTGCACAAGCGCCGCGCTCGCAGTCCAACATCGGGACGCCGATGCGGCGGGCGCGCGTGTTCGCGGTGGTGGCGATCTTTGCCGGCTGGGCGGGGCTGATCCTGGGGCGGCTGTTCTGGCTCCAGGTGGTGGAAAGCCCGGAGTGGAGGGCGCGCGCGGCCACCCAGCAGCAGCGCACCTTCCAGGTGGCGCCCCGGCGCGGCATCCTGTACGACCGCAACATGCACGCGCTGGCCATGACGGTTTCCGTGGACTCGATCTATGCGGTGCCGGGCGAGATCCCTCAGGAGAAGCGTGCCGACCTGGCCGGGGCCCTGGCGCGCGTGCTGCACACCGATGCCGCCGATACCTTTACCGAGCCGGGGGAGATCCTGAAGCGCATCAACGGTTCGCGCTACTTTACCTGGATCGCGCGCAAGCAGGACAGCCGGGTGATTGCGCGGGTGCGCGCGCTGCAGCTGAAGGGCGTGTACTTCCAAAAAGAGTTTAAGCGCTTTTACCCGGAAAACGACATTGCCGCGCAGGTGCTGGGCTACGTGGGCGTGGACGACAACGGCCTGGGCGGCGTGGAACAGCGGTACGATCGCTCGCTGCACGGCGAGCCGGGCCGGATGCTGACCGCGCTGGACGCGCGGCGGCACGTGCTGGCCTCGAGCGAGCGCGACCCGGCGCCGGGCGAGAACCTGGAGCTTACCCTGGACGCGAACATCCAGTTTATGGCCGAGCAGGCGCTGGACCACGCAATGGCGCGGGTGCGCCCGCTAAACGGGACCGTGGTGGTGCAGGACCCGCACACCGGGCAGATCCTGGCGCTTGCGATACGCCCGACCTTTGACCCGAACGACGTGAAGCACACTTCGCCCGCGCTGCTGCGCGATCACGCCGTGAGTGACGTGTACGAGCCGGGCTCGACCTTTAAGCTGGTGACCTACTCGGCCGCGCTGGACCAGCACGTGGCCACGCCGGACGAGAAGATTGACTGCGAGGGGGGCCGCATCGTGGTTGCCGGGCGCACCGTGCACGACGACCACTACAACGGGGTGATGACGGTGGCCGAGGCCCTGGCGGTGTCGAGCGACGTGGCGGCTATCAAGCTGGGCGAGCGGATGGGCAAGGACACGTTTTACTCCTACATTCACGCGTATGGATTTGGGCAGCGCTCGGGCCTGGAGCTGCCCGGGGAAACGCGTGGCCTGCTGAAGCCGCCGGAGCGCTGGCAGCCGACCACCATCGGCTCGATCCCCATGGGGCAGGAGATCGCGGTGACGCCGGTACAGCTGGTGACCATGGCTTCGACGATCGCGAACGGGGGCCTGTATCTGCCGCCGCACATTGTGCTCGGGAGCGGCGAAGGGCTGCGGCCGGCGGCGTTTCACCCCGCGGACGACATTGCTGGTCCGCTGCCCCCGGGGGCGCACCGGGTGATCAGCTCGCTGACGGCGGCGCAGATGCGCAAGCTGATGGAGAACGTGGTGGTGAACGGCACGGCCAAGGGCAAGGCGGACCTGAATGGCTACAGTGCCGGCGGAAAAACCGGGACGGCGCAGAAGATTGATGTGCGCACCCACACCTACTCGAAGACGAAGTATGTGGCCAGCTTTGTGGGCATCGCGCCGGTCAACAACCCGGTGGTGACGATCGCCGTGGTGATTGACTCGCCGACCGAAGGGGGGCATCACGGCGCGCAGGCGAGCGCGCCGGTGTTTCAGGAGCTGGCGCAGGAGATTCTGGAGTACCTAGGCGTGCCGCATGACGCGCCGCTGAGGTCGGCTCCGGAGCTGACGGCCGAGGCCGAGGCCGGGGCGGCCAGCAGCGAGGAGGTTTCCGAGCCGGTCGGCGACCTGGATGCGCTGTTTGCGGAGGTCAATGCGCTGCCCGCGGATGATCCGCTGCGCCACCCGGCTGCCGCCGCCGCCGTGAACCCGGCG
>CALMAN010000144.1 GCA_937859835.1 uncultured Acidipila sp.
TCCTTCGGCTGCTCGAGATGGAGCAAACCGAGGATGGTCGGCGACAGATCCCGCAGCGAGCCGCCTTCGCGCAGCGCGTACCGGTCAGCCCCCTCGCTGAGCAGAATGCAGGGCACCGGGTTGGTGGTGTGCGAGGTATGCGGCCCACCCGCGACCGGGTCCACCATCTGCTCGGCATTGCCGTGGTCGGCGGTGATCAGCATCGACCCGCCCCGGTTGCGGAGGCTCGCATAGATGCGGCCGAGCGAGCTGTCTACCGTTTCGACCCCGCGCACCGTCGGCCCCAGTTGGCCGGAGTGCGCGACCATGTCGGCGTTCGCGAAGTTGACGACTACCAGGTCGAAGGCCGTGTCGTCGATGGCCTTGATGACCGCGTCCGCGACGCCGGAGGCGCTCATCTCGGGCGCCAGATCGTAGGTCGCTACCTTTTGCGAGGGAACCAGCAGCCGGTCTTCACCGGGAAAAGCCTTTTCAATCCCGCCATTGAAAAAGTACGTGACATGCGCGTACTTTTCCGTTTCGGCGATGCGGAGGTTGCGCAGCTTTGCCTGTGCCAGGAGGTTGGCAAGCAGGTTATCCATCGACTGCGGCTCAAGAACGCGCGGCAGGGTGAACTGCTTGTCGTACTGGGTCATGGCGACAAAGAACAGATCGCGGGGCAGCGTGGCGGGCGGCATCGCCGCGTCCTGCTCGGCGATGCCGGGCAGCTCCCGTCCACTGTCCGCGGTCAGGCCCACGTTGCCCGAGCCGTTGCGCGCCAGGATGCGGGTGATCTGCCGGACGCGATCGGCACGGTAGTTGAACACGATGCAAGCGTCGCCATCCCGGATCGTCGCCCTCGGCAGGCCCGCTGCGTCAGTCACCACAAAGGGCACGACGAACTCATCGGTGATGCCGTTCGCGTAGCACTCGCGCACCCGCGTCACGGCGTCCGCGTACGCGCCGCCTTCGGCCACGCCCGCGATCATGGCGTCGACGGCCTTTTTCTCGCGCTCCCAACGCATGTCGCGGTCCATTGCGTAGTAGCGGCCGGACACGGTGGCGAGCTCCCCGACGCCGTACGCACGCATGCGCGCGAGCAGTTGTTCGAGGTACCCGGCGCCGCTGGTCGGCAACGTGTCGCGCCCATCGAGAAACGCGTGCACAAACACGCGCTCCAGCCCGTATGCCCCTGCCGCGCGCAGCAGCGCATACAGGTGCTCCTGGTGCGCATGGACGCCGCCGTCCGAAACAAGCCCCAGCAGATGCAGGGCGCGGCCATGTTCGCGCGCATGGCTGAAGGCCGCCGCGATTGCCGGCTCCCCGGCCAGTTTGCCGCCTGCCACCAGGGCATCAAGGCGCGTGATGTCCATCTCGACCACGCGCCCGGCGCCGATGTTCAGGTGGCCCACCTCGCTGTTGCCCATCTGTCCATCGGGCAGGCCGACATAGTGCTCCGAGGCCCGCAGCAGGGTGTGCGGAAACTCGGCCAGGAGGCGGTCGTAGGTGGGCTTGCGCGCCTGGGCGATGGCGTTGTTTTCAGCCTGGGCGCGGATCCCCCAGCCATCCAGGATGGCCAGCACCAAAGGCCGTTTGTAAGCAGCTGTGAGCGACATGAACGCAAACCCCAGGAAACAGAAAGTGTCCGCTTTCTGTCGAGCAAAAGAAGAATGAAACGGGCTACTGCGGCTTCTTTGCTCCCGCCGGCGGTGCGGTCGGCCCCAGGCTCGGCCCGAGCGTGGGCGCTCCCTGCGCGGGATGCTGCTGCTCATAGGTCTTCTGCGCGGCCTCGATCTCGGTCTTGTGCCGGTCCAGTACCGCACGCGCCGTGTCCTGCCCGTTTTTGAGCGCGGACTGCTGTACCTCGCCCAGCAGCAGGGGCGTTACTTCAAGCAGGCTCTTGCCGGCAGGCGTCTTGTAGAACTCGATGGTCTTTTCAGCGTCCTCGGTCGAGATGTAGCGCTGGTAGGTCGCGACCGTGGGGGTGTCGATGTCCATCTTTTCGAGGCTCGCGTGCAGGTCTTCCTTGACGTCCGCGGGCACGTAGGGAGGAAACGCGCGCTGGAAGTAGGCCATGATGTTGTCGATCAGCCGGGTCTTGACCTGGTTGGTGCCGGTGAGCTGCATCAGCTCGTGCGCCTGGGCGGCGGTCAGCTGGCCGTCGCGGCGGCCGGCGGCGATGCGGT
>CALMAN010000145.1 GCA_937859835.1 uncultured Acidipila sp.
CTCGCGTGCCGGGCGCGCGCTTAGTGGAAGTCGTCGCCAAGCTGCTTCTGCTTGTGCGGGTACCAGGTAATCCCGCCCCAGATGCTGACGTCGGTGTTCTGGCCCGGCTTGTAGACCGGCGCTTTCCAGCTCTCGTACTGCACGCTCGCGTCGAGCTGCACATCGGGCCCGAGCCGCTTGACGAGGGAGCCGCCGAACTGATTCTGGGTCGTGCCGCCGCCGTGCGTAAAGGGCGCGGAGACTGCGTCGCCGAGCACATTGGCCGAGGGGACGCTGCCCGGGATGAAGTTCTTGTCTGCCTTGACGTTTCGGAAGGAAAGCTGCAGGTGCTCCTGCGGCGAAAGGTGGTAGGTGAGCCAGGCCTGCCCGCCCTTGTCGTCGCGTCCGATCGGATCGGTGAACAGGAAGCCCTTGTTGGTGGGGCCCTGCTGCTGCACGGCTTCGTAGTAGTAGAACTGCCCGGGTCCGGAGGTGGCGTATCCCTTGCACCGGGTGGTCACGCAGTCGGTCGATGCAGCTACCACGCGAAAGTCGAGCCTGGGCATTCCCGGCACGTGCGAAAGATAAATGCCGGGCCGGATGGCGGCACGCCGGGGAGCCGACGCAGGACTGACGTCGTCATGCGAAAACGAGTCGGTGTAGAGGGTAAGCCAGTCGCGCACAAACGGCAGGCGGTACTCGAAATCGAAAGCGCTAAAGCGGGCGCCCGGATCGGTGGGGCCAAACTTCTTCACGTCGTCGACGCTGTCGGCGCTGAAAAACGACCGGAGAAAGCTTTTCAGGGTGATGGGCTCGTGGCCGCGGCCGCCCCAGATCACAGTGCGCTCAAAACCCAGTTCCATGTTCCGGGTGGGATGGATGCTGACCTTTTCGGCATGGACCCAAGGGTGATTGGGCTGCGTGTGGCCGCCCAGGGTGCCGACAAAGAACTCGTAGCGCATGGGACCGATCACCCGCCGCAGCAGGGGGATGTAGAAGGGCTCCACGCGGTTGATCTGGAACTGGTAGATATCGTCGGCATTGGTGCTCCAGGCAAACGCGCCGCCCTTTCCCGGTCCCAGCCAGTGATCGGTTTTGCCGAAGGAAAGCTCGTGCTTGAAGAGGTGGTACGACAGATTGGCTTCGAGGATCCTGAGGTTGCCGACCGAGCTGAGAGGCCCGACCGGGTCGGTCGCCTGCCGGAGTGCCGGCATGTAGGTAACCGGCCCCACGGTAAGCGGCGCGGTGAGGCCGTAGATGGAGTGGATGTCGTCGAGTGCGTTGTCCAGGTAGGTGCCCAGCTGCGGGGAGTAGCCAAGTGCGGACGGGGCGCGCTGGTACTCGGCGCGCAGGGCGAGCGAGAAGCGGCCGGCCTCGATGCGTCCGCTGGCGCCGGTCACGTTGTTGATGCCGGCCTGGAAAGGGCGTCCGTAGTCGTTGATGATGCTTTGGCCGAGATGATCGCTGTCGTTCAAGGGCGTGTCGGTAATGCCCAGGAAGCGTGTGTACACGGTGTCCAGCTCGGCGTGGCTCCCGGTGAAGTACAGGTCCGGGCCGACTTCCGCCATCAGCGCGAGATACAACTCTTCCGCCTCGTCGTTGCCGGACCCCGTGTCGTCGGGGTTCCCGGCGGGACTCGCACCGCGATCCAGCATGTGAAAGACGCTCAAGCGCGTCCAGGGCCGCAGCCCCAGAAACGCCGTGTCCAGGTAGCCCAGCGCGTGGAGCCGGTCCAGTGCCGGGTACATCCAGCTGTCCATGGGGATGTATGCAGAGCCTTGGCCGTCGCGCTCCTCGACCGGGTAGGCGATCTGGAAGTTCCTGGGCAGCGGCAATGGCGCGCGGTCATCATCGGGGGCCGGAGCAGGGCGGGAAAGGTCGCTCGCTCCAGGCTGTTGCGCTCCGGCGGTTTGTGCCCGGCCGGGAGCAGCGAAGCAGCAAGCGGCAAGCAGACAGCTAACTCCGGCTAATCCGGCAAATCTCACCCTCACCTCGGACGCAGCGGGCGCCTAGAAAACTCGCGTGCCCGCGTCCTCCCTGCACGTACCCCGGCGCGGCTCAAGCAAGAGCCTAGATGAAGGGAGGGGCGAACACAAGGGAAACGCCCGTTACCAAAGGCGTCCGTGTCCCGGTCTCGCCCGGTTCGGCCCGAAATGGAGTGGGACGGGTGCCCTGGTCAGGCTCCGGCTACTTCCTTGACCAGCTGCCGCTCCGCCCGTTCGAGCCAGCGCGCGGTAAACAGGGCCTGCTGCCGCAACATGGTTTCCAGGCGAACAAGGCCGCTTTCGGCCTTTGCGGGCACGCCCTGCGGCCGGAAGGGAACGCACTCGAGGGCGCTGGGGCCATCGCCTGCGCGCGCCCGGGCCGCACATTCAAACGCGACCCGGTACACGGCGAGCGCGTCGTCGCGATCCACCGCGATCGTGGGATACAGCGGCGCAGGGGCGGCGATGCCCGGGCTGCGCCGGCTGTTCGGTGGCGCGGCCGGCCGGTCGGAAAGCAGCAGCAGGGGTAAACGGAGCTGCGCCGCATAGAGGCCGGCGCTGCTCCAGGTAGCCGGGAAGCGCCGGGTGCGTGCGCGGCCGGGCCCGGCGTGCTCGAGCGTGGCCGCCCGGGGTAGCAGCACGCAAACCAGCGCGCCTCCTCCGCCCTGCCTGGCCGCGGCTGCCGCGCCGAGCGCCAGCGCGACCCCGGCCGGCTCGTCCCCTGGGTAGCGCTGAATGCCCGCGAGCAGCGACCGCGAAACGGACGCCCCGCCTGGAGGGCCGAGCCCGCGTGGAACGGGAAACGCGTCCCCGCTTCGCCCCTGCGGCAGCAGCAGGAGATCGTCGCCGCGGAGATTCTGGCTAAGCCCGGCGGCGACCGCGGGGCTCACGCCCGTGCGCGCGCCCCCTTGGGCCATCTCGCACCGGAGCATGCCCACATACAGGCTTTGGAGCACGTCTCCGCGGACCCGAGCGGCTTCTGCCTTTCCCTTACGCCGGCTCATCATGTACCAGCCACGCGGCGCAAGCGTCACTTTTCAACACCGGTGTGCATAAAGCTGTGCAAGAAGGCTGTGGACCACCTGTAACTTCCATATTCACGTGGCTTTCACCATTCTGCACACAAGGTGCAGCAGTGCCGAAAATAAAAAACTTTCGCGGGAAAAGCGGAGCGCGGCATCGGCTACGAGGAGTAATCGGCGTTGATGCGCACGTACTCGCTGGTAAGATCCGTGGTCCAAAAGCGGCAGCTGCCCGCGCCCAGGCCGAGGTCCAGGGCTACGGTGAAGCGCCGCTCCCGCATGGCTGCGTGGACGCGCTGGGGGTCGAACTGGGCGGCACGACCCCCGTTTTCGCACACGGGAAGCCCTTGGAGGGTGATCCCGATGCGTTCGGGTGCGATGCGGATCCCCGACGCGCCGACGGTGGAAAGCAGCCGGCCCCAGTTCGGGTCGCTGCCCGCCCACGCGGTTTTGACCAGGGGGGAGTGCGCGATGGCCTTGGCGACGGCAAGCGCATCGCCGTCGGAAGCGGCGCCCGAAACCAGGAGGGTGACCACGTGGGTCACGCCCTCGCCATCTTCCACGATGGCCAGTGCCAGCTCCTCGCACACCGCATCGAGCGCCTCCGCAAACACTTCCCGGTGGCCTTCGCCCACGCGGACCCCGCTGGCTCCTGAGGCAAGCAGCAGCACGGTGTCGTTGGTGGAGGTGTCGCCGTCGATGGAGATGCGATTGAAGCTGCGCTCCACGCTGGCGCTGAGCAGGCCGTGGAGGGTTGCGGCCTCGATCGCCGCGTCGGTGAATAGGTAAGCGAGCATGGTCGCGTGCCCGGCCGCGTGCGAGCCGGTGAGCCGGGGATGGATCATGCCGGCGCCCTTGCAGGCGCCCATCAACCGCACGGGCCGCCCATCGACCGAAACCGAGCGGTATGCAACCTTGGGGCACGTGTCGGTGGTGAGGATGGCGCGCGCAAAGGAGGAAAACGCTTCGGCACCGCCGGCCAGCGCAGAAGCAAGGCCCGGCCGCGCTGCCGTAAGCTTTTCAAGCGGAAGCGGCACGCCGATAATGCCGGTCGAACTGGGCAGTACCTCTTCGGGGCCGCAGCCGAACTGTTCCGCTGCGGCCCGGCAGGTTTGCTCCGCCGCCAGGAGGCCGGCAGCCCCGGTGGCACAGTTGGCGTTGCCGCTGTTGACCACGACCGCCCGC
>CALMAN010000146.1 GCA_937859835.1 uncultured Acidipila sp.
CCCGCGGCCACCCTCGCTCAGACGCCGGCAGAGCCGGCCGGCGCGCCGGCCGTGCAGGCTGCCGCGGTAAGCTCCATCACCGTTGAAAACCCGCTGTACCGGATCACTTTCTCGAACCGCGGGGGACAAGCGACGTCGTGGATCCTCAAGCACTACAAGCAGGAGGACGGCCGGCCGCTGGACCTGGTGAACCGCCGTGCGGCAGCCAGGTATGGCGAGCCGCTGTCGCTTTACCTTTACCAGCCCGAGGCCACCGCCCAGCTTGCGGGTGCGCTGTACGTTCCGTCGAGTACGGGCGCCGTGCTCCAGGCTCCCGGCAGCCTCAGCTACTCCTATGCCGCCAATGGATGGGAGGTCCACAAGACCTTCAGTTTCGATAACACCTATGTCATTCACGCGCAGGTTTCGGTAACCCACAATGGAGCGCCGGTTGCGGCCGCGCTGGCCTGGCCGGCCGGCTTTGGCGACCAAACCACGCTGCCCCAGTACGCCAGTGCTTCGTTCGATCAGAGCGAGGGCGGCAAGGCCGAACAGGTCGAGATCAAAAAGATCTCCGGCGGCAACACCCTGCACGGGAACTTCGACTGGGCCGGTGTTTCCGACCTGTACTTTGCGGCCATCTTTCTGCCGGACCATCCGGCAGCGGCAAGCTTTATCACGCTGCACAGCTCGATCGATGTTCCAAAGAACACCAGGAAACCGGACGACCACGACACCACCGCGGCTCCGGTGCTGGGGGCGGCCGCACTCGCGGACGGGACGCTTGATACCCGTCTTTTCGCCGGACCCAAAGACCGCTTTGTGCTTTCCAAGATCAAGGGGGTTGACGGCGGTCCAAGCCTCGACAAAATCGTGAGCTTTGGCTGGTGGTCTATCCTCGCCGACCCGCTGTTTCTGCTGCTGCGCTGGCTGCACAACCACATCGTGGCTAACTGGGGTTGGTCCATCCTGATCCTCACCGTGCTGCTCAGCCTGCTCACCTTGCCGACCCGCATCGCCATGATGCGTTCTTCGCTCAAGATGCAGCGCATCCAGCCGCAGATGGACGCGATCAAGCAGCGCTACGCCAAGTACAAAGCCACCGACCCCAAACGCCAGGAAATGAACGCCGAAGTGTTCAAGCTGCAGAAAGACAATGGCGTCAACATGTTCGGCTCATGCCTGCCCATGTTGATCCAGTGGCCGCTGCTGTTTGCTTTTTACCGCATGCTGTCGAACGTCATCGAGCTGCGGCAGGCACACTGGCTGTGGGTGCCCGACCTTAGCTCGCCCGACCCGTACCACCTCCTGCCTATCTTTTTCGTCGTCACCATGTTTCTTACCTCCTGGCTTACGCCTTCGCCGGGCGTGGATCCGCAGCAGCAGCGCATGATGGCCATCACCATGCCCGCTGTGTTCGGATTTATGACCTGGTCGATCGGCGCCGGCCTGGCGCTCTACTGGGCCGCTTCCAACCTGCTCGGCATCGCCACGCAGCTGGTCATGAACAAAACGGGCATGGGCCGAGAGATGCGCGAGATCGCCCTGCGACGGGCCGCAAAGAAGAACGGCAAGGTCATCAACGCGAAGATCGTAAACGCCCGAAAAGCTTAAAACCGCTGCCGGGCTCTGTAAACTAGAAGGCGTGCCGATCCAGGATTACAAGACCGCTGCCGAGACCATTGTTCAGTTTCTGAAGCTCTTGACCAGCCACGGCCGCCTGCGTCTGCGCTACCGCATCACGGCAGGCGCCGGCGCAGCTGACCCGCACGGCCTGGAGGCGCGCGAAATTTACATCGAGCTGTCAGGCCCGGATGCGCCCCTGCTCCTGGAGCGCGACGGCGAGCTGCTGCGCGCCATGGAGCATATTGCTGCCAAGCTGGTCCACCTGGAAAGCGAAGAGCACGACAGGGTTTCCTTTGACGCGGAAAACTTCAAAGCGCTGCGGGCACAGGAGCTGCGCCTGCGCGCCGAAACCGCCGCGGCAACGGTTCTTCGTACCCGGGAGCCCTTTCCCTTTGCGCCCGCAAGCTCACGGGAGCGTCGGCTCCTCCATCTTGTTTTTCGTGGGATCGCGGGGGTAGAAACCGCATCGGTCGGCGAAGGCGCCGGGCGGATGCTGGTGGTGTACCCGGCCGGGTACGACCGGGCCAGCTATACGCCGCCTGCCCCGCCCGCCTTTGCCGAACGAGGGCGGGCGAGCGGCCGTCGCGAGCAATCCCGGGCGCCGCGCCGCCGATAGTTCGCGACCTGCCGCTCCCTGCAGAAGGAGCCATGCCGGAACCAGCACAAACAGAGGCACTCGACACCATCGCCGCGATTGCGACCCCTCCGGGACGCGGCGGCGTCGGGATGGTGCGCTTGAGTGGTCCGGAGGCCCTCGCGTCCAGCCTCCCGCTGCTTCAGGGCGCGTCCGGCCAGCCAGTCGTGCTTGCTCCCGCGCAGGCGACGTACTGCCGTCTGCTCGACCCGGCGACCGGGGTGCTTCTGGACGAAGCGGTCGTCACTTTCTTTCGGGCGCCGCGCTCGTACACGGGCGAGGATGTGGTCGAGATCGCGGCGCATGGCTCGCCCGTGCTGCTCGACCGGCTGTTGCGGCTCCTGCTGGCCGCGGGGGTGCGACTGGCCGCACCGGGCGAGTTTACCGAGCGCGCTTTTCTTTCCGGCCGCATCGACCTGATCCAGGCCGAAGCGGTGCGCGATCTGATCGAAGCCCAAACCCAGCTGGGCGCGCAGCTTGCCGCGCAGCAGCTTGGCGGCGCGCTGTCGCGGCGCGTGCTGCCCATCAAGCAAACTCTCATGGGCGTGATCGCCACCCTTGAAGCAGGAATCGATTTTGCCGAGGACGACACCCCGGTCCTGAGCACGGACGCTCTCCTCCGGCAACTGCACGTCGTGGTTTCGCCGCTCAGCGCCCTCGAGCGGTCTTTTGCGCGCGGCCGCTCGATCAGGGAAGGCGTGACTCTGGCCATTGTTGGGCGTCCAAACGCCGGCAAAAGCTCCCTCTTCAATCGCCTGATTGATCGCGAACGCGCCATCGTGACGCCGGAGCCGGGTACGACGCGCGACACCGTGCAGGAGCGGCTCTCGATCAGCGGTGTGCCTGTTGAGTTGATCGACACCGCGGGCCTGCGTGAAGCGGCAGGCGAGGCCGAACGAATGGGTATCGAGAAGTCGCGCGAAGCTTTGGCCGATGCCGGGCTGGTGCTCCTTGTACTTGACAGCAAGGAAGCCCTGAACGACGAGGAAACAACCCTGCTGCGCGCTGCCGCCGGCCGTCCCCTGTTGATTGCTTTGAACAAGAGCGATCTGCTCCTTGCCACCGCGCCGGTTCCCGCGGCGCTCACCGGGATTGCGGCGCTGGCTCCCGACGCCTCACCCGTGCTGTGCTCCGCCTTGACGGGAGCAGGCCTTGAGGATCTCCGTGCGGCTCTTGCGCGCCGCCTGCTTGGAACAGAGCACAGCGAGCAGCCGATGCTGACCAGCCTGCGGCAACACGGAGCCGTTGCGGAAGCCCTCCGGCGGGCCGAAGCGGCAAGCGAAGCAGCGGCGGCCGGGCTGCCGCACGAGGTGATTCTGCTTGATCTGTACAGCGCGCTCCGCGAGCTCGATGCGCTCACCGGGGCTACGGCCCCGGATGACATCCTGCACTTAGTCTTTTCCACCTTTTGCATCGGCAAGTAAGCGCGGCGGCGGCACCATGAACTTACACGCGACTTAGCCAGCGATGCTAAGTCACCAGGGAGTTTGCATCGCGTGGAGACATCCTGTAACTCACGGGTGCCTCTCGGCCCAGCGAGCCACGCGCCTATGCCGAAAGATTTGTCCCGATAGCCTGCTGAGGAGGTCGACTTATCGACCTTTCAGCAGCTCACCTTCCGAGACCGGCAGGGTTTCACCCCTGAGCAGATCATTCGCCTTTTGCACCAGCGCCGCCGGTCCTTCCCGGCTTTGGATGCTGGCGTCGAAGGCGCCTTCCAGTGCGGTCGATCTCGGCTCATAACAGGTGAGCAGCAACTTGGACCGCGGGCTCGCTTTCCGAAACTGTCCAAGCAGGTCCGTCACTTCCTGGTCGGACAGGGTATGTCCAAACACCACCAGCCGAAAGGTATCCTTGGTGCTCAGCGCCCCGGCTTCTGCGGGCGTGGTCATCCGCACCGGATAGCCTGTTTTCTGGAGAACGCAGGCGCGGGTGGCAAGCAGGGCGGCATCGTTGCCGATTGCGAGAATACACGCCCCATCCCTCACGAGGGGGCGAGGTGGGGCAGCGCTCTCAACGAAGTTGTGTTCCCGCAGGTGCGTTTGGTTACCCAAGTGACATCATCCTAGGCAACTCTTGAAGTCACCCACTCATCGTGGGCGTGCGGCTCCACGAAGGTATGTATGCCACAGAACAAAAAACGCGATTCGTGTGGATGACGAGCGGCATCTCCGGGTGGCCCGTGAAGCGGCCGCCCCAGGGGGAGTTTTTCGGCCGCGCACTTACTCGGCGCCTGCTCCTGCGCTTGCCCCTTGCGCGTGCGTCAGGTGGTCATAGTTGAGGATGGCATTGAAAACAAGCGCGTACGAGCCGATTGTTTCGCCGCGATAGATCGGGTCAATCGCGAACAGGAGCACGTTCCCCTGCCCCAGGTGGGCGTCGACCACGGCGGCATGCGCGGCCAGCGGCTCGGGGTTTTCAAGCAGGCCGGAAAGCAGCAGCTGCGGCGTGTCGGCGAAACGGAGCAGAACCTCGGGCCGCAGCGCCGGCGGGATGAGATAGGGGTTGTTCCGTGCCTGCTCCTCATTGAGCGGCACCGGCTGCCAGGGCTGCGGATTGGGGAGCGCGGGCAAGGCTTCAGGCGTGCGATCCTCAGGCTGGTCAACTTCGTCCGGGCCACCTCGCCCGGTCACGCGATGGGTATTCTTTTCAGTCGGGATCGAGCCGGAGCCGGCCATGGTCGTGTCGCTGACGTTCCAGGCCATCCCAGCCTCGCTGTACACAGGCAGCGGGCCCGCGTAGCCGTAGGTAACTGGCGCGTCGAGGCGCATGGGCAGGGAGCCCAGAACGCTGCCGGTAAGCTTCACCTCGGCGGTCGGCGCGACGCTTACGCCGGGGGCAAGGCCGGCGCTGATCGCGAACTCCGCCGAATCTTCACTGGTGATGAGCAGGCCGCCGGCTTCAATGAAGTGGCGCAGGTGCTCCACGCCCGCCTGCCCAAGGCCCGGGCGCATGTCCGGGGTGTGATCGATGCGGCCCAGGTTCGGCGTCAGGTCGGTCGTTTGCCAGGGCTGCGGGTTGCCGTACATGGGCAGCCCGTTGATGATTTGCTGCGCGGCGGTTCGGCCGGTTACCGGCGCAAACAGGATGACGTCGTACTTCGAACGCAGGTCCGGCTCGGCCCGAACGGTTTGCGTGCTGATGTAGCTGTACGGGATGCGGAGAGAGTCAAGCGCCTCGCGCCACCAACCTTCCGTCTGGGTAGAAAGCCAGGTGTGCATCATGGCGATGCGGGGCAGGTGGTCGAGCGTGTGCGATCGAACGCTGGGCATCGCGGCGAGCGCCGCCTGTGGACTGAGGCCAAGCGTATGAAGCAGGGACGCGAAGGCTGGATCCCCATCGCGTATCCCCGCGACCAACAGAGATCCGGGGGCCAAGGTGACGTTCGCCTTTGTAAGTGGCTCGTCGAGGATTGTGATTTTCGCCTGCGGAAACGCGTAGGCAAAGGCGAGCAGACTTATCTGCCCGGAGTTATTGAAGGCCAAGATGCTGCCAGTCCCGCTGGGC
>CALMAN010000147.1 GCA_937859835.1 uncultured Acidipila sp.
GTGTGGCGAGGGGCCAGCTGACAGCTCCGGTTCGCCCTGCACCCGTCTGCTCGCCCACCCGGGCACCTCCCTATATGCCCACCCGGGCGGCTGCCCATGCGCGGCCTGTGGCCCGGTGCGGCCCGGGGGCGGAGAGCCAACGACGCGGCCGGGCTCACGCCACGCTCCAGCGCCGGACCTTTTCCTCTGCCGGCGCGGGCCGGGCTTCAAGCGCCCGGGCCAGCACGGTTTCTGTTTGCCGGGATGCATCGCTCCAGGAAAACCGCGCTGCCTGCTCGAGCGCGGGGAGAAAGGGCACTGCAGCTGCGTTTTCCTTGCCCAGATGGCGCACGATTGCCTCGGCAAGCGCCCCCACGTCCAGCGGGTCGACGTAGACCGCAGCCTCGCCGCCTACTTCCGGCAGGGAGCTGGTCGCGGACGTGATGGTACGCAGCCCGCAGTTCATGGCTTCGAGCAGCGGGAGGCCAAAGCCTTCGGCCAGCGAAGGAAACACAAACAAGGACGCGCCCGAATACAGCCCGGCCAGGTGCTCTTCCGGTACGTAGCCGGTGTAGTGGACCCGCGCCGGGGTCACCGAGCGCTGCTGCCGGCCGTAGATTGCCACATCGGCCTGCTGGCCGGCCAGCACCAGCCAAACGTTGTCCGGCAGCACCCGCTGCGCTTCGCGCCAGGCGGCCAGCAGGGTAGGGAGGTTCTTGCGCGCCTCGATCGAAGACACGGACAGCACATAGCGCCGGGAAGGCAGCGCGAGGGCGGCAGCTGCGCGCGCGGCCTCCGCGGTGGTGGTCAGCCTGGTGGTGCGCGACGGTCCGTTGTGCACCACCGTGACCTCTTCCGGATCGCGTCCCAGCAGCTCCACGATGCGGTTTTTGGTGTACGCGGAGACCGCGATCAGGTGAACCGCCTCGCGGGCCAGCCGGCGCAGCATGGTGCTGTGCCAGCGGGCATACGGGCCGGAGTACCATTCCGGGTGCTCGATCGCAAACAGGTCGTGCACGGTCACCACCTGGCGCCGGTAGCCGAGCGGCCCTGACCCGCAGGGGCTCCACAGCAGCCGGCCCGCGGCCAGGCGGGGCAGGCGGGTCTGCTCCCACAGGTGGCCGGCGAGCCCCCGGCCGTGCCGGGGGGTGAGCATCCGGGGCGAACCTGTCAGCCGGGACGAGATTTCCCGGGCATAGCGCTGGATGCCGGTGACGCGGTGGGCCAGAAAGCGGGCGTTGACCACATAGGCGGCGGCTGCTGCTGCGTCAGCGGCAGGAGCCGGGCCGGAGTGGAAGCGGGTGGAGGACGGTGCAGGTTTGCTGGTTTGCATAGCCTGTATCTGTTTCCCCTTAGCTCGCCGACAGCGCGGTTTCGTCGTTGTACTGCGCGTACACGCCGTAGTGCTGGTAGGTGGAGCTCATCTCGCGCCGCACCTTGTTGAGCACCAGCCCGAGGACGTTGACATCCAGCCGGTTCAGAGTGCCGAGCGCGGCCGCCACCGCTTCCCCGTTGGTTTCCCCAGCCTGGGTGATCAGGATCACTCCGTCGGCGGCGCAGGCGATCTGGATCGGCTCGGCCAGGCCCAGCATGGGAGGCGCGTCGATCACCACCAGGTCGTAGTCCCCGGTTGCTTCCCCCAGCAGCCCGGGCATCCTGGTGCCGACCAGGTGGGAAGCCTTGCCGAACAGGTGCCCGGCCGTGACCACGTGGAGGTTATCAAGCCCTGGGATCTCCTTGCGGACGTCATGGATGCTGCGCCCGTCGAGGATCACCTCGGCCAGCCCGTCCGTGTTGCGCAGGGCAAAGTGGTTGTGCTGCGAGGGCCGGCGCAGGTCTGCGTCGATCAGCAGGGTTTTGCGGCCCTGGAGGGCGTGCGCAATCGCGAGGTGGGCGGTGCAGGTACTTTTGCCTTCCCCGGCCAGCGCGCTCGTGACCAGCAGCGAGCGCAGCGGTTCGCGGCTCCGCTCCAGCAGCACCAGCGAACGCATGGTGCGGATAGCCTCGGTATAGGCGTCCTGCGACCGGCTCCAGTCAATCGGCTGCTTCCCTCCGGTGCGGAGCGTGCCCGCCCCCCGTTCCAGCAGCAGCTGCCGTCCGGCGGGCTTCAGCTGGTGCACATCCGGCAGCACCCCCAGGACCTCGATGTTGAGCATGCGCCGGGCCTGCTCCGGATCCCGGACGCTCTTGTCCATCATGTCGCGCAGCAGCACCGTGGCGACAGAAAGCACGGTGGACATAAAGAAGCCGAGCGCGATAAAGATGGTCTTTTTCGGAAACACGGGCGAGCTTTGCGGCCGCGCTTCGTCGGCGATGCGAATGGTGCTGTTTTGGAAGGTCGAGTTGATGCCGGCTTCCTTGATCTTCTGGAACAGCTCGTTGTAGAGCGTCTTGTTGGCTTCGGCGTCGCGCTTGAGCTGCTGGTACTCGGTGGAGCTGGCGTTGAGCTGGTCGGCCTGCGCCTTGGCCTGCGCGAGCGCGTCGCGGAGCATGGCTTCGTGGCTTACCGACTGGGTGTAGTCGGTCTGGATGCGCTTGGAAATATCGGCCCGGGCCGCGGTGTACTCCCGCGTCACCTCGGCCAGCTCGTTGGCCCCGAGCTTGTAGTTCATGTTGTTGACGCCGTAGGTGGTCTTGAGCGTGGCCATCTTCTGCTGCGCGTCTTCGAGCTGCTGTTTGAGCTTGGTCAGCTGCTCGGCCTGGGCATTGATGTCGATCGCGGCCGGGTTGCCGGACTGCACCGCCCGGTAAGCCGATTCCTTGCGGATGCGGTCGTTTTCCGCTTCCGTGTAGTCGCTGTTGAGCTGGAGCACGCGGGCCGCCAGCACGCTGGTCTGCTGTTCCGGGTCCACCACGCCCAGCTGCCGCTCGTAAGCTGCCAGCGCTTCGGCGCTCTGGTTCATGTGCTGCTTCAGGTCGTCCAGCTGCTTTTCCATAAAGCCGGACACCTTCATGGATGAGCGGACCCGCATGTCATACAGCTGGTCGATGTAGGACTGGGCGACGGCATTGGCAACGTCGGCGGCCTGCTGCGGGCTTTTGGACCGGTAGGTGATCCGGAGCAGGAGACTGTTGGCCGGGTGGGTCAGGGTAAGCCCGGGCAGCGAAACGGCGCCTTCGGCGACGCCCTTGTTGCGCTTGGTCACAGGGAGGAGGTGAAACTGCTCGGCCACCGGCCGCAGCACGGCGTCGGACTGGATCAGGTCCATCTCGGTGGTGAGAAACTCTTCGACGTCGTTGGTGCTTTGCCCGCCCGAGTCCTGCCCGAGCACCGTGGTTGGCACCTTGTTGTCGACGGCGATGCGCGTGGTCGCCTCGTACACGGGGGTGACCAGAAAGCAGCCAAGGGCGGTCAGCGCGGTCGCCAGGGTAACGGCGAGCGCGATCTTCCACCAGGCGCGGCGCAGCAGCCACAGGTAGTGCTGCATGGGGAGCAGCTCTTCGGCCTCCCCCTGCCCGGGGGTGGTGTAGGTGAGCAGCTGCGACCGGTTTTCTGCGGGCAGGATCTTTGGCTTGTTGTAAACAGACGGCATAGGGAAATCCCTCATGTACTGCTTGGCTCTGTGTGTATCCGCGGTTGGGCAGAAAGAGAGTCAACAAGGGAGCTCTCTCACGAAGTGGAGCAGTGGTGCCGGCCAGGTTTGGAGCGGGAGCCGTTTTGCTTCCCGGTCACCCCATCCAGCCGTTTGCTTCTAAGCGTTCACGTCTGGACCGATCACTTCCGGACCGCTTACGTCTAAGTCGTTCACTTCTGGGCCGTTCACTTCTGGGCCGTTCACTTCTGGGCCGTTCACTTCTGGGCCGTTTACTTGTAGATCAGCAGCCCCGAGGCTGCCGTGCTGCCAAAGCCGACCACATCGGCAATCACCTTGGCGGTTATGCGCTTGCCGTTGTTATCCGGCACGTACAGGATGTCGTCGGCCTGGAGGGCGACGTCCGGCGCCTTGCGCGCCATGATCTGCTGCAGTGGAACGCTGATCTCCTGCCGGGGCGCGCCGGGGGCGGCCTGCCGGTAGATATAGGCGCACTTGGCCGAATAGGCTTCGAGCCCCTCGCTCATGGCGAGCGCTTTGCGCACGGTCGTGTCCGAGTTGTCCTGCATCGGGAAGGAACCGGGCCGCTTCACATTGCCGGCCACAAAGATGCGGCCTGCTTCCGGGACCCGCACTTCCTCGTCCCCAACCAGCTTCACGTTCAGCTGGGGGTCGTTGGTTTCAATCAAACCCTTGACGGGAATGGACTGCACGGTAATGTGCATGGTCCCGTCTGCGGCCTGCTCGCGGTGGGTCACCGTGATGGCCGGCCCAACATTGGCGGCAAGGCCGCCGGCCTGGGCGATGGCATCGAGCAGGGTGGTGCTGCCGGTGGCCTGAAAGGTCAGCGGGCGGTTTACGGCGCCGACGACACTGACCGGCTTGGAGCGGTATTCCAGCACGGACAGGTTGACCACCGGCTCGTTCAGCACCTGATCGGCGACCAGCGCGGCCGCGATCTTCTTTTCAACTTCTGCCGGCTGCAGCCCCGCGACCGAGATGCGCTGCTTCAAGAGCGGCAGGGCGAGGGTTCCGTCCGAGCTGACGCGGAAGGAGCGGGACAGCTCCGGGCAGTAAGGCACCATGATCTGGACCAGGTCGTCGGCTCCCAGAGCCTGCGCAGGCAGCACGCCGCTGGCCGGGACGGAAGCGGGCACCGGGGTGCCCACCGCTTCCTGTGCGTGGAGAGAGCCAGGGACAAAGGAACCAGGGAGACAGGTAGATGCCAGGAGCAAAGCGACGGCCAGCTGCGGGGCACGCTGTGGACGGGCTCCCATGGGCGCTGCCGGGGAGAAAGAAGCCAATTCAAACAAACGGGACAAGGTCATAGACGTTTCCAGACGTGCTTGCGTGATGCCATCCCGGCCGCTTTATGCGTGCCTGGACAGAGCCGACAGGTAAAAACGTTGAGCAACCGTGTAACTATGCATATTTGCCACTGTTGCCCTGACTACAGATCGAGGAACTAGGTAAATTCCACCAGACCGCCTCGATCTACCGGGACTCTACCATCGTAAGGAGGCAGTGACTCAAGCAATCTTGAGTCACTCGCTGAGCGGTTTCGTCGCATTCTGGTAACCACCCGGGGCCTGGAAACCCCGGGGCGCGCGTCGGATGGAACCTAGCGAATGTGGGCATCGGTGCGGCTGCGCGCCGCATTTCACTCCGGCGCGCACCTGGTTACCAGCAGTACCTTGGATAGGCCAGAAATCGGGGAACAGCGCGTCCCGGGAGAGAAAGAATTTCGCATCCCCCGTTCTCCGTTCCCGCCCGTGCACTGTTTCGCGACGGCCCTAGACCATGCGGTGGATGCGGCTGGGGTGCACCCGCCGTCGTGCGGCGTCCGCAAAGGCGAGTAAATTCCCCCGCAGCCTTCCCCGCCTGTCCACATAGCGTTCCGGGGCAAAGCTGCGCACGAGATTTGCAAAGAAATTGCGCGCGATGCTGCGCAGCGCATTGCTCCAGGGGTAGGAACCCTTGCGCGCCAGGTAAAGCGGGTTGGCTACCTGGGAGTAGCCCAGCCTGCGCCCGGACACACGGCCAACCTTGGCGCCCAGGTGCACCCCCAGCGCTCCGCGGAGGCGAACCATGGAGCCAAAGCGCGCCAGGCGCCGGGAAAAGTCAATGTCCTCGTACCAGCCGTAGGCGGGCAGATCCTCGTCAAAGCGCACGTCGCGCTCGAGCACGGTTTGGAGCCGAAACGTCATGTTGCAGCCGTAGGTGTTGAAGGCGGCGTCCTGCGAAGCGTCCCAGGGCTCCGGACCACGAACCCCCCTGAGCACGGACTTCGCCTCGTCCATCGTGAGCCCCGGGCCTACGGCGCCGTCGGCCAGGACCATCCCGGTTGCGGCCACAATCCCCGGATCCCGGCGAAACGCCTCTTCGGTGACCCGGAGGTAGTCCGGATGGCAAAGGAAATCGTCATCCAGAAAGAAGATAAGGTCCGCGCCGCAGCGGTTCCGGCTTGCATCCGGACCGGCGTCCTCGAGGATGCGGTTGCGCTTTTCGCAAAGCCCGCCGCTTACCTGGAGGAAGCAAACGCCGGGGGCGCCGTTCTGCGCCAGATGGCCGATGTCCTCCTCCTTACTGTAGAGAACAAAGATCTGGTCCGGCTTTACGGTCTGCCGTTCCAGGTCGGCGAGCGTTTCGGCCAGTATCGCCGGCCGCCCGCTGGTCGCGATGCCGGCGGCGATGCGGAGCCGCTGGCCACCCGGTGCCGTGGAGCGGGCGGGCGGGGCCTTGCTGTCCGCCGTGACTCTAGTTGGCTCTTCCATGCCGGGGCTCCCGTTGTCCATTGGGGGAAGGCGGGGCTACCGTGCCGGAGCAGCCAGGTAGCCGAACAGCCGGCCTCGAAACGTGCCCCAGTAGTAGCGCGCGTCGGAAAGCCGGGCGCGACCAAGGCTCAGCAGCATGCCGCCGATCGGCCGGTACAGGTAGGGCAGGGTGATGCCGGGCGCGATCCCGTGCCGGCGCAGGACCCGGCCCATCCCCGCACCATAGTAGAAGGCCCGCTTTGTCGCCCCGGGGGTCAGGCGCTTGTCCGGATGGAGGACGCCCAGGCCGACGTCGTAATAGCCCCGGTAGCCCTGGCGTAAAAGCCGCAGGGCAAAATCGGGCTCCTCGCTCGAGCCCCACGGCGTCCCGGGTCCGATCGCCGGATCAAAGCCTCCCACTGCCCGGGCGGCGCTGGTACGGATCCACATCGAAAACCCCTGCATGGTCGTCCACACGTTGCCGTCGTGGATCGGACCCGAGGAGGTTTGCCAGCGTCCGTTGATGCGCTCGCCCGCGGGCGAAACGCAGGGCCCGGCCAGCAGGGCCAGGTTCGCCCCGCGCTCAAAATGCTCCACCACTTGGGTCATCGTTTCGCTGCGGTACAGGCAATCGTCGTCCGGGAAGCCGACCACCTCACCCCGCGCCACACCGAGGCCGAGGTTGCGGGCATGCGAAGCATTGCGCACGTCCGACCGGAGATGGACCAGAGCAAACCTATCTGCAAACTCGGCAGCGATCCCGTCGAGCCGGTCATCGGTATTCTGGTCAACAAGAATGACCTCGAAGTTCTGGAAAGGCTGGGCGAGAAAGCCTTGGAAAAGCTCACGGAGCTCCCCCGTTCTTTCCACAGTTGCGACCACCAGCGATAGCTTCATCCCTCCCCCGGGCCTCCCTGCCGTTCTCCATACACGTATAAAGCAGTACGCGGGATTTTCCTAGGGGAAGCGTCATCCGTGTTTGGCCGAAAGTCACTGGTCTCTCCCAGCGGCCGAGAGCGGGAGGAAAGATCCCGGCCGGTATGCAGGCGGCCGCCCTCTCATCGTGGGCGTGCTAGCATCCGGCCATGCGCTGGGTTTGGATAGGGAAATGCCTGCTCTCGACTGCGGCACTCTGTGCCACGGGCGCTTTGTGCGCCCAAACGCCGCCATCCCGGGCGACCGTGCTCCATGCCGCGCACCTGCTCGACGTGGAGCGAGGGGCACTCCTTTCCCCGGGAGAGGTGCTGATCCAGGGCGCGCGGATTGTTGCCGCGGGGCAGACGGTGTCACGTCCCGCAGGCGCAGCCGTGATCGATCTTGGCACAGCGACCCTGATGCCGGGCTTGATCGACGCGCATGTGCACCTGTTTCTGCACCCCGGTGCCGAGGACCTGCAAACGGTCGTTGAGTCGGTGCCCGAGCGCACCATCCTCGCGGAGCTCGCCGCGCGCGCAGACCTCGAGGCCGGCTTTACCGCCGAGCGTGATATGGGTACCGAGGGCGCGGGCTCGGCCGACACGGCGGTGCGCAATGCCATCAATGCCGGGCTGATCCCGGGGCCCCGGATGCGCATGAGCGGCAATGCCATCTCGATCACCGGCGGCCACGAAGATGCGATCGCCTTCAACCCTGCCGAGCACATTTCCTCAAACGCGACCTATGCGGACAACGCCCAGCAGCTTGTGGCGGTGATGCGCGAGCAGCGCAAGCAGGGCTCCGACTTCGCGAAGATTTACGAGACCGGGGAAGATCACTTTGCGAACGGGACCCTGACGAGCCCCTACCAGTACACCGAAGCCGAGCTGGCCGTTGCCGTAGCCGAGGCGGCCCGGGTCGGCACGCGCGTCGGCGTGCACTGCACGGCGGAGCCTGGCGCCGCCTTTGCTGCCGAGGCCGGCGTTGCTTCCATCGACCACGCCTACCAGCTCAGCCCGCAAACCATGGCGCTGATGAAGCAGAAGGGCATCTACGCCGTCCCTACCTTTGCCATCTCCGAGTACTTCGCCGCCCACGCCGCGTCGCCCGCCGTGGCTCGGCGCGAGCAGGCGCTGCTCGCCTTCCATGCGGCGCAGTTCCGGCAGCAGCTCGCCGCCGGGGTGCCGATGGCGGTTGGCTCGGACGTAGGCCCGTTCCCGCATGGCACTCAGGCACGCGAGCTTGAGCTCATGGTGCAGTACGGCATGCCCGCGCCAGAGGTGCTGCGGGCCGACCTGCTGAATGGCGCGCGCCTGCTCGGCTGGGAAGGGGAGATCGGCCAACTGAAGCCGGGCTTCTACGCGGATGTGATCGCGGTCGATGGCGACCCGCTGACCGATATTTCGGCGGTGCGCCGGGTGCGGTTCGTGATGAAGGATGGCGCCGTGGTGCGCAATGGTCCGGCACCGGGGCAGGGAGATGGGGAGAAATGAAGCTCGAAAGCCTCCGAGGTATGCTGCTGCTGGCCGTCACGACCGCTGCCCACGCGCAAACCGCTGCCCCGCATCGATGGGCCATCGTGCTGCACGGGGGCGCGGGCGTGATCGAGCGCAGCTCCATGACGCCCGAGGCCGAGCAAGGCTACCGCGATGGGCTGCGCCAGGCCATCACGGCCGCGGGCGCGGTGCTCGACAAGGGCGGCTCGGCGGCCGACGCGGTGGAAGCCGCCATTGAGCTGCTCGAAGACAACCCCTTGTTCAACGCCGGCCGGGGCGCGGTGTTCGCGGCAGACGGCACCAACCAGCTGGATGCGGCGATCATGGACGGCGCCACCCTGAAGGCCGGCGCGGTCGCCGACGTGCAGCATACGCGCCACCCGATCGCGCTTGCGCGCGCGGTGATGGACAGGAGCTCAAACGTGATGATGATTGGCCCGGGCGCGGATGCGTTTGCCGCGCACGTGGGGCTCGAGCAGGTGCCGGCGAGCTTCTTCTTCACCGAGCGGCGCTGGGAAGCCCTTGAAAAGCAGCTGAAGGCGGAAGGACAGCCGGTTCCTCCCCGGCCCGCCGGCGCGCCGCCGGCCCCGGCGCACGCGCTCAGCTTCCTTGAGCAGCCGGATGCGCACAAGTTTGGCACCGTGGGCATGGTGGCCCTCGACGAGCGGGGAAACATCGCGGCCGGGACTTCCACCGGCGGCGTAACAGCCAAGCGATGGAACCGGGTCGGCGACTCGCCCATCCTCGGCGCCGGCACCTACGCCTCCAACCAGTCCTGTGCGGTTTCGGCTACCGGCACGGGGGAGTACTTTATCCGCCTCACCGTGGCGCGCACCATCTGCGCGCTGGTGCAGTACCGGGGCATGCCGCTGCAGGCGGCCGTAGACGACGTGGTGCAGAAGCAGCTGGGAGCCATTCACGGCGACGGCGGGGTGATTGCCATCACGCCGGACGGGCAGATGGCCTGGAGCTTCAACACGCCCGGGATGTTTCGGGCCAAGCTGCAGCAGGGCGGCCAGCCGCAGATCGGCATCTACCGCGACGAACCCTGAAGAGCGACCACCGCAGTGTGTGAAATTCGTGTGTGCAAGGCCGGAAGCCGCCCGGCTCGCGCGATATGGTGAGAAGCATGCGGAAGCATCCAGCCATCTTGTTAGGAGCCTTGCTGGTTTCCTGTGCGCTTCCCACCGTTGCCGCTGCGCAGGGAACCTCCATCGACCTGCCCAGCAGCAAAGCCGAAGAGCGTACCCTGCCGGGCGCGCCCGCAAAAACAAACAGCCTGCCCATGGCGCTGGTGGTTTCCCCCGACGGCCGCTACGCGGCAAGCTTGAACGCAGGCTTCGGTACGGCGGACTCGCACTACGACCAATCCGTGCTCGTGGTCGATCTGCAAACCGGGACGCAACTTGACTTCCCCGATGCCCGCACTACGGCCAGGACCGCGCACCAGACGCTCTACCAGGGGCTCGCCTGGAGCCGCGATGGCCGGCACCTGTATGCAAGCTTTGCCTCGCTCAGCGCCCCGGAAGGCGGCAAGCCCGGCGAAACCGGCAATGCCATCGCGGTGTATGGGTTTGCCGACGGCAAGCTTAGTCCGGAACGGCTGATCCCGGTGCCCCTCCAGATGCTCGCGGCCAACAAGCAGCAGAGCGTTTTCAAGAAGCCGCTCGCTGCCGGCATGGCCATCCCTTACCCGTCGGGGCTCTGCCTCGTTAATCGCGCGGGCAGCGACACGCTGCTGGTCGCCGACAACCTGTCGGACGACGCGCTGCTTCTCGACACGGCAAGCGGCAGGGTGCTGACGCGCTTTGATCTTTCGCGTTCGGCTGCCGTTCCCGAAGCCTACCCGATTACCGTAACCGCGACCCGCGACGGACGGCGCGGCTTTGTGGCGCTTTGGAACGATTCGGCCGTTGTGGAGCTCGACCTGGTGAAGGGAAGCGTGACGCGGCGTGTGGACCTGCTGGGACCAAGGATACCAACTGCTCCGGGCTCGCACCCGGCCGCGCTGGCGCTAAGCCCGGATGAGAAGCATCTTTATGTTGCCCTCGCCAATCGCGACATGGCCGCCGACGTCCTGCTCGCCACCCTGCGCGTCGCGCGCTACTTCGACACCAAGTTGCCGGGGCAAACCTACTTCGGCGCCGTGCCGGACGCAATAGCGGCCTCGCCCGACGGGAAACGATTGTTTGTTGCCAATGCAAGCGCCGACGCGGTGGCTGTCTTTGACACGGCAGGCAAGCCCGGCAGGCAGGCTGCCCGGCCGGTCGGGTTTATCCCCACGGGCTGGTACCCGACGGCGCTGGCGGCGACCCCGGCTGAGCTCCTGATCGCAACCGACAAGGGGCAGGGCACCGGGCCGAACAACTTTCCGCAGCGCGACACCCCGGCCGGCAGTCCGCGAGCCGACCGCACCTACATCGCGACGATTCTTTATGGATCGTTTGCCCGTGTCCCGCTCGGCGGCCTCGATGCGGAGCTGCACGCGGACACCGAACAGGTCATCACGGACAACCGCATGAAGGCGGCGGCCGAGCAGATCGCTTTTCGCTCCGGCGCCAACCCCATCCGGCACATCATCTACATCATTAAAGAGAACCGCACCTTTGATCAGATCCTTGGCGATGAGCCAGCCGCGAACGGCGACCCGAGGCTGACCATGTACGGCCGCTCCATCACGCCTAACGAGCACAAGCTCGCCGAGCAGTTCGGCATCCTGGACAACTTCTACGACTCGGCTGAAGTTTCCGGCGATGGGCATGTTTGGTCCAATGCCGCCATCACCTCCGACTACACCGAAAAGACCTATCAACAGAGCTACCGGGGAGCCGAACGCTCCTACGACTACGAGGGCGTAGTTTCGAACAATGTCCCGCTGCTCCAGGGCATCCCTGACGTGAATGAGCCCGCCAGCGGCTACCTGTGGAACGATCTTGCCGCCCATGGCAAAACGCTCTACCACTTTGGCGAGTTCATTTCGACCAAGTTCTGTGTCGAGAAGGCTCCGGCTACCCGCCAGGGCTCGCCCACCGAAGGTACCCCGGAGCCGACGGCTACCGGCTGCCCGCGCCCGGCGATTCACAAGGGCGAGCCCATCCCGGCCAACTACGGCGGCGGCACCAGCCCGTATCCGTGGGCCATCCCCCTGATTGCCTCCAACACCGCGACCAAGCCGGAGCTTCGGGGGCATTTCGACCCGCAGTTTCCGGATTTTGAGATCGCCTTTCCCGACCAGCTGCGCGTGGAAGAGTTCCTGACCAAGTTCCGCGAGTGGACAGCGGCGCGCGCCGAAGGCCGAGACATCATGCCTACTTTCATCCAGCTGCGCCTCCCTAACGACCACACGGCAGGCACCCGGCCCGGCATGCCGCGCCCGGAAGCTTCGGTCGCCGACAACGACCTGGCGGTCGGCCGCGCGGTGGAAGCCATCTCCCACAGCCCTTTCTGGGACGACACGGCCTTTTTTATCCTGGAAGATGACGCGCAGGATGGTGCCGACCACGTGGATGCGCACCGCAGTATCCACCTCGTGATCAGCAAGTACGCGCCGCGCCCGGAGCACGGCACTCCTTTTGTGGATCACCGCTTCTACACCACCGTGAGCACGGTGCGCACCATGGAGTCGCTGCTGGGGCTGCCCCCAATGAACAACAACGACGCGTTTGCCCCGCTGCTGGCGCCCTCGTTCTCAGGCGCCGGCGATCAGCCGCCCTACACGGCCGACACCAGCAATCGCGACAATGGCCTGATCTACCAGACAAACACCGAGCACAGCCCAGGCGCGCGTGCCTCGGCGCGGATGGACTTTTCGCATGCCGACCAGGCCCCAACCGCCGAACTGAACGTGATTCTCTGGAAGGAGGCGAAGGGTGCCGAGCCGCTGCCGCCCGAGCTGCGTCACCCTTCGCCGGCCACCAGGAAAACGGATGACGACGACTGAGCGGGCGCTATGGCGCAAGCGCACCCGGGCCACACTGCTTGAAGCTCGCATGGCGCTTGGCGCCGGGCAGCGGAAACAGTGCAGCCTCGAGATCGCGCACCGGGTTGTGGAGCTTCTCAGCGAAAGCCCCGCAGGACCGCTCGGCCTTTACTGGCCGGTCTTCGGCGAGCCTGACCTGCTGCACCTGGCGGATGGGCGCACGGCGGTTTTGCCGGTCGTGGTCGAGCGGGGAAGGCCGCTTGCCTTTCGCCGTTGGGCGCGCGGCGAGCCGGTCGTGCCCGGCATCTACGGCATTCCCTATCCCGAGCAGGGGGCGTATCTCGCGCCGGAGGTCCTCCTGGTGCCGCTTGTGGGCTTCGACGCCGGCAACTACCGGCTGGGCTACGGCGGCGGCTATTATGACCGGACCCTCGCCGCGCGCGAGCAGAAGCCGCTGACCATCGGGGTAGGCTTCGAGCTGGCGCGGCTACCGACCATCTACCCGCAACCGTACGACGTACCCCTGGACTGGATCGTGACCGAAGCCAGCGCTACACCGCTCCGGCGCGGCGTAAGCGAAGCCGGTGCAGGAAGGGCTTCACGGTAAGCCCTTGCACCACGACAGAAAACACCACCACCATGTAGGTGACCAGCAACAGCTGCTGTTCCAGCCCCTTACCCCGAGGCAGGGCCAGGGCCAGCGCCACGGCCAGGCTTCCGCGCAGGCCGCCCCAGGTGAGCGTCCGGATCGTGCCGCGCACGCGCCGGTGCACCGCGGCCAGCGCGATCACCGTCACGCCGACGCTTGCCAGCCGCGCCAGCAGCACAATCGGGATCGCGAGGAGGCCCACCAGCAGGAAGCGGCGATCGATGGGGATGATCAGCAGCTCCAGCCCCAGCAGCAGGTAAAGAACCACGTTCATGATGTCGTCGATCGACTCCCAAAAGCGGTCGAGGTTGGCACGGGTCACCTCGGACATGGCGAAGCGCCGGCCGCGGCCGCTCACCAGCAGGCCTGCCGCAACCACCTCGAGCGGCGCCGAAAGGCGCAGGGCATCCGCAAGCGCGTAGCCGCCCATGGCGAGAGCAAGCGTGAGGGTAATCTCGATGCGGTAGCTGTCGACCAGCCGCAGCAGGCGATAGGTCAGGTACCCGAGCCCGTAGCCCAGCGCGACACCCCCACCGGCCTTGAGCAGCAGCAACGCGACAAAGTGGCCCGGCGAGGGAAGGGTCCCGCCGCTTGCAGAAGCATCAAGCAGCGCAAGAAAAATCACCGCACCGACGCCGTCATTGAAAAGCGACTCGCCTGCCAGCTGCGACTCGATTGACACCGGCGCTCCGACCCGCCGCAGCATGCCGAGCACGGCGGTCGGGTCCGTGGGGGAGATGAGCGCCCCAAACAGCAGTACCCCCACGGTGGTCATCGGGATGGCCAGGGCGTTGAGCGACAACTTGAACAGGCCGGCGACAAACACCGTCGACAACGCGGTGGCTGCAATCGAAAGACTCAGCACGGGCAGCTTCTGCCGTGCCAGCTGCTTCAGGTCCAGCTGCAGCGCGCCCGCAAACAGCAGAAAGGCGAGCATCCCGTGCAGCACCACCTGGTTGAAGTCAATGCCCGCCATCACGTGCGTGACGGCAAGGCGTAAACCGGGCCAGACCTGGCCGCCGAGGATGAGCGCAGACGCGGCGCAAAGCGCAAGGATGGTGGTGCCGATCGAAACCGGCAGCCGGAGCAGGCGGTAGCTGATCAGGCCAAACAGCGCCCCCAGGGAGACAAGGGTGCTCAGCAGTGCAAAGGTCGTCATCAGGCAACTAGGATGTGGCACATCGAGAGCGCTTTACAGGCCAGAGCACGATTTATAGCCCCGGCTGCCCTCAGGCGAAAGTATGCGGGTCAAGCCATCGGTCCACCAGGCCTCGGGGCGGGTTCCCGCCTGTGCCGATTGCTTCTTTTCGGGCTACGCGAGATCGAGCGGGAGCGCCGGCGTAAGCGGGAGGCCGGCCCGGGCATAGAGCGCCGGCCGGTGACGATCCCAGTGCTCACGCCGGACCAGGTCGCCTGGGCGATCGAAGTAGTTCCAGGGAAGATGCCGCACATTCAACCCGACAAAGTGCGCGCCGCAGCTACCGAGCTCCGGCTGCCGTGGCCAGAACGGCGAGCAGATGCTTACCTCGCGAGTGGAAACCCGTAAACAAGCGTCGCGGTGCAGGGCGGCAGCCTGCAGCCCTTGCTCATCCAGCTCAGAGCGCAGCAGCGCGGGCTTTCCTTCGTCCGCCTGGTACTGGGCGAGGGTACGCGTGAGCGCCCGGGGATAGTCAAAGGCGGGAGGCAGCCCGCGGATGCCGGAGTTCACCATGCCCGGCACCGCCGTCGCGTCAAAAAGCCCCAGGCAGCGCGCAACGTCTTCTGCAAGCAGGGTCGCGTCCAACCGCGCCAGGAACTCTTTCAAGGCCGCCGGCATCGCCCAAAGCAGGCAATCGTTGTCGAGCGCCAGCTCGTGGCAGTCGGGGTAGAGCTGCGGCGGCACCAGCTTCCAGCCCACTCCCTCGGCCATCTCGCCATCCAGATGCCTGGCCAGCCAGGGCGGCATGGCGTCCGCGGTGATCGCCTGCCACGCAACCAGGCCCGGCAGGGGCCCTGCCCACTGCTGCGCGCGGGCGAGCGGCACGGTATTGACACAGATCGTGTAGCGCGCTTCGGGCCCAAAAAGCTGAAACGCGCAGTGGACCGAAAGCCGCAACGCCTCCCAGCCGCGCGCCGACACATCGCCCACAGTCCAGCGAACGCCCAGCTTCATCAAAGGGTGCGTCCCCTTTCCGCCACAGCGCGGGGGGCAGGCGAGAGCGCCTGTTCCAACTTGGGTTCGGCGCCGTTCTTGGCATGGTGCTTGGCATCGCCCCCGTTCTCCGTACCGTTCCTACCAGCCCGGCCCGCGATCCGCGCGTACAGCGCCAGGTAGCCGTCCACCATGCGGGTCAGGGTGAAGCGCTCCCGCGCCGCGCGCCGGCACGCGTCCGGGTGGATCTCGTCGAGGCGCCCGATGGCCGCCGCCATAGCCTCGACACTATCGACTAGAAAACCGGTACGGCCATGCTCGAGGATCCCGGGGATCGCGCCCGATGGGTAGGCAATGACCGGCGTGCCCGCCGCCAGCGCTTCCATGGCGACCACGGAGCTGGTTTCTGGCGCCAGGGTTGGCAGCAGCAGGCAGCGCGCGTTGCGAAGCAGGCGCTCCTTGCGCCTGCCCGTCACCGGTCCCAGCAGGCGTGCCCCGCGGTGCAGCCGCCCCTCAATCTCCTCCCGGAGGTAACGGAGGTGGTCTGGATATGGAAAGGCTTCTCCGGCCAGCAGCACCGGCACCCCGGCAAGCCGCGCGGCATCGAGCCCCGCGTGTAAATTTTTCTCGGGGCAGATGCGCGACAGCAGCAGCGCAAACGAGTCCCGGCGCGCGGGATGAGTCCAGGAGGGCAGCGGCACGCCGTTTTCTACGACGTGGAGCCGCTCACGGATCGGGTCCGGGCACGTCGCCCGCTGCGACTCGGACACGCATTGCAGCCGGTAGTTTGCCGGCAGATTCCAGATAGTGCCGGGGTACCAGGAGGGTGGCAGATGCAGCGTGACCAGGACGGGGAGGTCGCGAGGCAGGCGGTAGCGATGGAAGTCGATGCCGTGCATGTGCACCAGGTCGACCTGCCGGTAGGCGAGCGCCCGGTCGATGGCCGCCTGGTGGCTCCCCGTCACCTCTGCTTGTACGGCCGGGGTAAGCGGGCCGGGAGGCACGGGAGTTCCGAACAGCTCGCCCGCGGGCTCTGAATCAGCGCGCGCGGCGACGAGCGAATCCCATCCGTGCCCGGGCAGAGCCGCTTCGAGCCAGGTGAGGATTTGCTCTGCCCCACCCACGGCCCGAGGCCCCATCGGCGCAAAGGGGTACGCGATGCTGAGAACCGTTCGCCTCACGGAGCAGGGAGCCCGAGCTCGCGGCGGGCAGCCCCGGCCAGCTCGCGAAAGCGCGCCCCCGTCATGCCCCAGGCGAAGCGTTCATAGAAGAGTGCGCCGGGGTGCGGAGCGGCCTCGAAATCATCAGCCGGGGCAAGGCGGAACTGCTCGTCCTCCAAGCCAAACTGCGCCAGGGTTTCGGCCTGCGTCCGGAAGCAGCGGAGGCGCTCGGCTTTTCGCTCCCGCTCGGAAGGGGAAAGCCTGTGCACGACGGGCGGAGCGGAAGCGCGGCCCGGGAGAAAACAGCCCGTTTCTATCCCCTGCGGGCCGGCGTGATAAAAGGGCGCCTCGATCACAGCAAGGGTATCGCCGGCGCCCAGCAGCTCGCGTGCGGCATGGACGGCAAAGGCGCAGCTGTCGTGGTCAGGATGCCCGCCTTCAAACGGGTGCGTCAGGATGGCCTCCGGCTTGCATGCTTCGATCTCGCGAACGATCTGCCGGGCGAGGGCAGGGAGGTGCAATGTCGCTTGCTGATCCGGGATGGTCCCGCACCCGGGCAGCTCCAGAGCACGCGCGTTTGCAAGGGGAACCGTGGCCAGCTCGAGCGCCGCTTCCAGCTCGGCCCGGCGCCGAGCGCGGTAGGCCGCAAGCGTCGCAAACCCTTGCGCGCGGGCGTCGGCGCCATCGGGGGGCGCTCCATCGGTCGCGCAGCGCAGTGCGGAAGCGCGAAATCGTTCCAGTCTGGCTCCGAGCGCCAGCACCTCGTCATCCGGATGGGCGAAGAGAAGGAGCGCGCGGGGCAGGGGCAGGGCGGAGTCCGCGCCCGCTGCAACGCGGGCCAGGGCCTCCGCGTGCGCATGCGTCTTGGCTGCTGTGGCGTACATACGAGTTAGAAATGCACAATCAAATCAGAGGCGGCCGTGAATTGGTTGCTGTGCCGGCCGTCGTCATAGCCGGGCCGGTCCCAGGCATGGTCAAACCGGACCTCGGGCCGTAGCTGCACGGTGGTGCCGAACCAATGATTCCAGCTCAGGGTGTTTTCCGAGTAGCGCGTCTGGTAGCCGGTGCGCTGGCCCTTCTTATCATCCAGATAGTCCGAACGGAATGACAGGTAGTTATGCGCGGATAACTCCTTGTTGATGTAGTTGACGAGCGCATACTCGGGCGCTGTGCAGCGTATCTGCCCCGGATGGCAGGACGCCCCTTCCGTGTTCTTTTCGGGCACGATCGGGCCGCCGACAGCCGGCACATCGCGCTCGTACATGAGGTAGGCCTCGCTTGCAATGTGCACTGTTTTTGAGAACTTGTGGTACCAGGTCAGGTCATACTGCTGCAGATTGTTATACGCGTACTTGCCGTCGTTGATGCCGTTTGCGCACGCGTAAAAGTTATCACTTATGGACTTGGTCGTGTAACTCAAACAAAGCGTGCCCGCCGGCTTTGCATCGGAGCTCCAGGGTGCTACATCGTGCGAGGCAGTCAGCCCAAGCTGCATCAGCCACTGGTCTGAAAGCTTGATCGTCGCCAGCACGCCTGTGTCGGTAAATGGATCGACCGAGTAGAGCAGGGAGTGCGAAAAGACATAGTTATTCGGAGAAAGCTGCGCCTCGATACCCGGAATCGATATATAGCGGCCGACGCGCAGGTTCATGCCCTCAGCGACATGCGGGAAGTAGATGTCCAGGTACTCGAGCGCGGGGTCAAAGCCGTACTGGTGATGGTCGTCGAGCAGCTGAAAGGACACGTATCCCAGGTCGGTCGTGTACCGGTAGTCGGTGCCGTACAACGCCGTCAGATGAAAGCCCCAGTCAACATGCGCCTGCTGTACCGTGTCCGGCAGGCGCTCCAGGTAAAGAACAAGCTGATTCAGCTCCACCCGGTTCGGGTAGGCATCATTCGCTTCGGGCGAGTTCGCGCGGCCGGATGTGCTGCCGTTCACCGTGGGATCGACCCAGCCGTAAAGCTTGGTGCGCGCCCGCGCGCCGTCCATCGCGGCCATCAAGGGATAACTCTGCGTGTCAGGCTCGCCGATGACCGGTGACCCGCCGTAGGACCAGTCGGCGCTGGGGAACGGTGGCGAGTCAAGCGGCGACGGCGGGCCCCGTCGGGCCGGCGCGGGGGCGGCAGGCGCATGAGGATCAGGATGCCAATCGGTCTTGTAAAACTCTGCCCATCGCGAAAAGAAGCCGGCCTGGGAGGCTGCCGCAGGCGCGGGGGAATCGGATTGCGCCTGAAGAACGGTGGGAACGCAGAGCAGTGTGGCCAACAGGCGCATTGGCACCTTGGATGCAAACTGCTCCCGGAGCTGGCCCCGGGGCCGGTCCCGCGGCAAGCATGGCTGCTGGGGAAGGGCCGACCAGGCCGCCCTGTGCAGGGGGACTTACGCCTCCGCAGAGCGGGCACCGCCGGCGGCTGCAACCAGCGGCGCGCCTGCCTCATGGTCGGGCCGCGAAGCCGCGAGGCGTGGCAGCAGGCGGGCCGCTGCTGCCACCACGTCTTCGACGCGCGTGCGCTCCATGCAGTCCGTGGGATTGCCGTCGAACTCGAAGCCGAGATGAAGAAAGCCGCCGCCCCCGCCGTGCGGGTCAACCGAGATGCTGCGCGGGCCGCGAGGACCCCAGCGGTGGCTCGCATTGGGCCCGTTGAGAGCGATGGTCGGCGCCCCCAGGACCGCTGCTAAATGCATGACCCCGGTGTTGACGCTGACCACAAGCGCGGCTCCCTGCAGCATCACCGCGAGCGAGCGGAGGCCGCGCGAGCCGACAAAGGGAGCCGCATCGAGCCCCTTGCTCGCAAGCGCCCGGCAAAGCTCCTGGCTCCGCGCGGTTTGATCCGGACCGCCGGTGATGAGGAAGCGGGTGCGAGGACCCTGGATCGCGGCCGCAAGGCTGACCCAGTTTTGCTCGGACCACTCGCGCAGTGCGTGCCGGTCCCCGGTCGCCCAGGGATGAAAAACAATGATCTCGCTCCGGTCGTCGCTCCCGTCCTCGATCCCGTCTTTGCTCCGGTCTTCATTTTGGTCCTGGCTTCGTGCCTCGCTCCCCTGCCGCGCCTCCTCCAGCCAGGGCGCCTGGAGCTTTGGTTCGCTTTGGCCCTGGATGCCCAGGGCGCCGAGCAGGGTGCGGAAGTTGTCAACCTCGTGCCGGTGGCGCGAGTGCGGCACAACCTGGTCGTAGAAGCCGTGGCGATGCTGCCCGGGCGTTTCGAAGCCGACGCGGTACCGCGCTCCCGAAACCGCTGCGTAAAAAGCAGTGAGCCGCTGCCACGAGGTGAAGTCAAGGAGCAGGTCGAGCCGGGCATTGCGAAACGCGCGGATGGTCATGCGGGCGTCGGTCAGCTTGATGGGAACCAGCTCGTCGACACCGGGCAGCAGCTCGGCGGCGCCGAAGTTGGTAGGTGCGTAAAAGAACGAGATATGTGCGTCGGGATAGTGGCGGCGCAGGTCAAGCAGCGCAGCCGAGTTCAGCACCGTGTCCCCCAGCGTGGTTGAAGCAATCACACCGATGCGGCGAATGTCCTGGGGCAGCTTGCGCCGCCTGGCCAGAACGGAGGTGCAAAGCAGAAAAGGGATGCCAACGTGCCGGTCGAGCCATCGGTAGGTGACACTGCCTCGCTTCATGGCGCTTCATCTCCTTCATCGTTGCCGCGCTGCAATGGTGCTCAAAGGCTCCGGTGTAGCGACCTGCACTGGATGCCCTGGCCGCCGATAGGAAGCGGGCAGCTTCATTACTACACCAAAGAGAATCGACATGACTGGAGATTTTGGGGCCGCGCCCAGCCTCGTGCTGCACAACGGGACAGGGAAAGTTTATCCAGAGGCAGGCGGCCGCGGGTGTTCTGGATGTGCCGCGCGGAGGCTCGCCAGGAAAGATGAAAAGGCCGAGGGCAGCAGAAATGGGCATCCCCCGCGAAGCGGCTGCGTCCAACGGACGGGGCAACATGGGCTCAGACAGGCCCAGACAGGCCCAGACAGCCGCCTGACAAAGAGGACGGGCCGACTTTCAGCCACGGCGCGGCCAGGGCCGGGCACCCGCCGGGGAGCGCCCCTGATCCCTGACCCTAACCATGCCCAGACCCTCGCGGCCGCCCGCGGCGCGTCACGCCTGGATGTGTTCTACTTCCGGTGCCCCGTGGTGATCGGCACCGCGGTGCTGCCGAGGATCGCATCCAAAACCCAGTCGGTCAGGATCCGGGTCTGCTGGCTCAGGTTGGGCATCTTCGCCAGGTAAACGGCCCGCCACATGGCCCACGCCACAATCCCGGACAGGTTGACGCCAAACACCCGCGCCACGCCCGAGTGCCGGCCTACCAGGGCCAGCTCGCCCATCGGTTTGTACTTGAAGACCTGAAGCGGCTCATCCCGCAGGTTACGCACAATGTTCCGTGCTACCAGGGTTCCCTCGCGGGTCGCGTTCTGCGCCACCGGCGCGTAGGTTCCTTTGCCGTCGGGCGTGGGCACTTCCGCGCAGTCGCCGAGCGCCCACACGCCCGGGTGGCCGGGAACCTGGCAGCAGCCATCGACCGACAGGCCGTGGTGTTTCCCTTTGGTCGCGGGAAGCGACTCAATCAGTGGATTCGGCTTGACGCCTGCGGCCCAGATCAGGGTACGCGCCGGAATCCTTGGCCCTCCCTTGATCTGCACGAAGTCCTCACCGGCGCTCTCAATGGACGCGCTCAGCTGCACCTCAACGCCCCGCTCTTCGAGCTTCTGCTGCGCGAACGCGGCGAGCTCAGGAGTGATCTCCTCGAGCAGGCGCTTGCCGGGGTGCACAAGAATGGTGCGGACCTCGTCCGGGCGGATCCTGGGGAGGGACTGCACACTCATGCGCACCAGGTCGTTGATGGCTGCCATGGTTTCAACGCCCGTGTATCCACCGCCCCCCACCACAAAGGTCAGCAGCTCCTGGCGCTTGGCGGCGTCGCTCTCGATGGCTGCACGCTCCAGGCAAGCCGAAACGCGCTCGAAAGCCTCCGTCGCGTCGTCAAGCTTCTTCATCGAGATCGAGTGTTCGGCAACCCCAGGCGCGTCGTGGTAGGTGACCACCGAACCCAGCGCGATCACCAGGTGGTCGGCGGTGAAGGTTTGCTGCTGCGGATCGAGATCGCTTGAACCTACGTCGACCTGCACACTTCTTGCCGGGAGATCGATGGCCGTGATGCGGCCCTGCACAAAGTTGATCCGGGGATCCACGGCGCGAATCGGGCTTGCAATATGGCGCGGATCTATCTGCCCGCCCGCTGCTTCGGTCAGCATGGGCGTAAATAGAAGGTAGTTATCCGCGTCAATGAGCACGATCTCGCCATTGTTTTCACCCGGAAGCAGGCGGGCCAGCTCCTGGGCTACCGCCGCGCCGGCGAAGCCGCTGCCCAGGACCAGGAACTTTCTCCCTATGCCCAGCTGCGCGTTGTGCTCCCGCTCTTCGATCCTCTTCAGCGTGGTCAGGGTGGCGTAGACGGCCCCCGCTGCTACGCCGGCCCGCAGAACCGAGCGCCCCACCGATTGCATACTCATGGTTCCTGCTCCTCCACTTTCGAGTGCGTCCAGACCACGCCCCCGGGCTGATGTGTCCAGAGAAAACTGGCAAGCGCAAGGTGTGCGGCCCGGGCATGGCCAAGGGTGCGCACTCCCGCTTTATCCCAGGGCGGCCACGCCTGCTTCGGCGACGCTTTGGTCCTGTGGCTTGGTGCCGCCGCTCACCCCAAAGGCTCCCACCACCTCGCCGTTCCGCTTGAGCGGGATCC
This sequence comes from uncultured Acidipila sp., assembly GCA_937859835.1. GTDB lineage: Bacteria > Acidobacteriota > Terriglobia > Terriglobales > Acidobacteriaceae > EB88. Next base: position 22,278 of record CALMAN010000147.1, read on the forward strand.
CGCCGGCGAAAATCATGATCCTGCCTCCATTGGAAGCGTGGATGCCGTAGAACTGCTGCCCGGGCTGTGCATTGTCGGCCAGATCAATGGTAGGGAGGTTGAAGGCCCGCGCGGTAAATGCCTTGTTGATCGCGATGTCGATCGAACCCAGCCACGCGCCTTCCATTCGTGCGAACACCAGCAGGTTGCCGCCTTCGTCGACAACGGCGAGGTTCATCGGCTGCCCGATCTCCGCCGCCTTTTGTTCCGCTGCTGCGACTACCTGCCGTGCCTCGTCCAAACTGATCCCGGCTGCCTTGCTCCCTGCCATGTACCCTCCTTCGATATCCAAACCAAGCGTTTCGGCAACGGAACTGGCACCGATTGCCGATCCGTTTCCCGACCTTTCCATGCGCCAGAACTGCCCACGTGCCCTGTTCCTCGCTAGTGGGATGCCGGGTTCGGATACACAGTGCCTTGTTGAAAACCCGAGGCGGCAGGGCACGCCGCACCTTGCCGCCACTCGCCCGGCTTGTTGAGCAGCCGGAAGTCCGGTCGTCCATCCGGGGGGACCGCCGCATCCAATGAGCGCACGAAGGAGGGCTCGGTTGGACAAACTCGGCCACGTTTTAATCTTGGGGGCAGGCTTTGGCGGCCGCGATGCGGCAGCGAAGCTCGCGCGCCTGCTGCCTCGCGACGTCCACATCACCTTGATCGACCGCAACCCCTACATGCTGTACACCCCCATGCTGACCGAGGTGGCAGGGCGTTCGGTGAGCCCCCAGCACATCCAGGCACCTACCCGCAGCCTGCCCAGGCGCGTGCACTTTGTGGAGGCGGAGATTGAAACGGCGGATCTGCAGAGCAAAGTCGTCACGCTTGTTGACGGCAGTACCGTTCGGGCCGATCACATCCTGTTTGCCCTGGGCTCCACAACGAACTTTCGCGACGTGCCCGGGGCCGAGCAGCACAGCCTGACGATGAAAACTCTCGACGACGCGCGGCGTGCACGCACCCTCGCGCAACGCCGCGTTCGCCAAGCCGCGTTGGAGAAAGACGCCGAGATGCGCCGGCACCTGCTGACCTTTACCGTGGCCGGCGGCGGCTACACGGGAGTGGAGACCATTGCAGCCCTGAACGACCTGGTGCGCGACACCGCAGCTGAAGTCGGGATCAGCCCGCACGAGCTGCAGGTCGGCCTGGTTGAACCAGCCAAGCGCCTGATGGCCGAGATGCCCGAAGAGCTCGCCAGCTATGCGGAGCACCGGCTGGGCGTCGACGGGGTGCAGGTACAAATCGGCACCGGCGTCGAGGAGGTTGGTCCTGCCTTCACGACCTTGAACAATGGGACGCGCATCCCGACCGGCATGCTGATCTGGGATACGGGCATCCAGCCAAACCCGCTGCTCAAGTCTCTCGACTGCCCGAAAGGGAAAAAAGGCGGCTTCGAGGTCGACAGTGCCTTTCAGCTGCAGGGCTACCCCGGGGTGTGGGCGATTGGCGACTGTGCGGAGATCCCGAAGCCGGATGGCAGCGGCTCGTTCTACGAACCAACCGCCCAGAATGCCACCCGGCAGGGCCAGCACGTCGCCATGAACATCGCCCGAACGATCCGGGGGCAGAACGTGCAGCCCTTCCGCTACAAGCAGGTGGGCGAACTCGCGCTGATTTCGCGCCGGCGAGGCGTCGCATACGTGTTTGGCCTGAAGGTTTCGGGCGTGCCGGCGTGGCTTCTGTGGCGAGCGATCTATCTGGTCAAAATGCCCGGCCTCGGGCAGCGGCTCGGCATTCTGCTTGACTGGTTGCGGCTTGCTTTCGGCAGGCAGTACGTCCCGGTCAGCCGCCGTCTCCCGGCCGCCTCGGTTACCTTCAGCAGCCGGCACCGGGGCGCTCCCGGGGCGGTGCACAAGGAGCTGGTACGGGTCGCCACCCGCTAGGGGCAGGGCACACCCTGCCCGGCTCCAAAGGCTGGGAACCCCCTCCGCGCACGGTACACTCACCCTTTGCGGTCCTCGCGGTTTACGGATGCAGGGGGGCTGCGTGAGGCTGGAGTTGTGTGTGCTTCGACCGCACGCCGCGCAGGCCCGGTAGCGCGCCTGTGTGGCTCGCAGGCCGCGCGCGCACACTTGAGCTGCGGCTGCAAAGGGGAACAGAGAAATCAGATACGTGCTGAAGCGAACAAAGTTCAGGCGAGCCCGCGCCGGCCGCCGAGCCTTTCCATACCGGACGGCCCTTGCAATTGCCTTCTTTACCCTGGGCGGATCCCAGCTGCTCCACGCGGTCGCGATCCACGGCGTCGTCACCGATCCGCTCGGGAAGCCGATCCAGGGCGCCGTGGTTGCGCTGGTCGACAACGGCCGCATCCTTCTTTCCGCGTCCACCAACGCGGATGGAATCTACCGGCTTTCCACGGCCAGCGCCGGCCGCTTCTATGTGCTGGCGACGGGGAACAACTTTCGCCAGCTTGCGACTGAAAGCTTCTACGGCGCGGCGCTCGGCAGTGTGGAGCGTGACGTGGTTCTTGAGCCCGCCACCCTGCGCGAGTCCATGGTCGTGAGCGCGACCGGGACCCCCCTGCCGCAGGCGCAGGTAAGTGCCTCGGTCACCGAGCTAAGCCGGACCGACTTCGCCGACCTCCACAACGTGACGGAAGCGCTGCGCACGGTGCCTGGTTTCTCGCTGACCACGACGGGTGAGCGCGGGGGGGTGACCTCGCTCTTTATCCGCGGCGGCAACTCCGACGACAACAAGATCCTGCTCGATGGCGTGCCGCTTGAAGACATAGGGGGCACGTTCGACTTTGCCAATGTCGCGACTACCGGGATCGGCAGCGCCGAAGCCTATCGCGGGCCGGACAGCGTGGTGTACGGCACCGACGCCGGTGCCGGCGTGGTTGCGTTCTCAACGCCGCGCGGGTCCACCCCGTTTCCTTCCTTCTTCTACGAGGGCGATGGGGGCAACTTCGGTACCTACCGCAACGAGGTGCAGGCAGGCGGAACGCGCAATGCGCTTGACTACTACGGCGCCTTTGGCGACTTCCAAACTGCGAACTCGGTCGCGCGCGACAAGTACCACGACGTCACCTCGGCGGCGAACCTCGGGTATGCGCTTTCTACCGCCACCCATCTGCGCCTCACGGCCCGCAACAGCGACTCGGCCGAAGGCGCGCCGGGCCAGTTTGCGTTTACGCGCACACCCACCGATCAAAAGCAGGCTGACCAGGACATCTATCTCAGCGGAACGCTCAACCACAGCTTTTCGGACCGGTGGCTGGGTGAGGCCGAGTACGGCCTGGCACGCAAGCGCGAACGCTTCCAGCAGTTTGCCGCGACCGGCACGCTCGACCCTTCCGGCACGGTTTACCTGGGCAAGCCCGTCACCGTCACCGGCGCGAACGGTTACTCCGTGAGCGGGCAGGTCACCCTCGGCTATGCGGGCTTCAGCAGCTACAGCGATGACTCAGCCTCGAATCGGGATGCGCTGCACGTCCAAACCAGCTACAGCTGGACGCCACACCTGATGGGGGTTGCAGGTTTCCGTTACGAGAACGAGCGCGGCCTGTACTTTTCCCAATCCTTGACGCGCGCCAACTACGACTACACCCTGGCCCTGCAGGGTGACTTTGGAAACCGCCTGTACTACACGCTCGGCGGCGGGGTCGAGAAGAACGGTTTGTTTGGCACCGTGGGCGCGCCTCACCTGGGGGCCTCCTACTACTTGACCCGCCCTGGCCGGGGACTGCTGCAAGGTACCCGGCTCAACTTCAACTTCAGCAAAGGCTACAAGGAGCCGACCCTGGGCCAGCAGGCAGGCTCCCTGCTCGCGTTTCTCCAGGAGAACGGCGGGTCGCCGTTTGTGAACCAGTATCCCATTCACCCCATCAGCGCGGCCTTGACGCGCTCCTACGATGGCGGCATCGAGCAGAGCATCGCGAGCGAGCGCATCCTCGTCAAGATCACCTACTTCCACAACGAGTTCGGTAATCAGATCGAGAGTGTCGGACCCGGCGCCGTGCCGCAGCTGCTGCCACAGCTTAGCGCCCCGCAGCAGGCCAACCTCGAGGCCTACCTGCTGGCCGCGGATCAGTACGGCGTAGGCATCGATCTCAATTCGCTCGCCTTTCGCGCGCAAGGCGCCGAGTCGGAAGTGGAATACAGCCCCCGGACCAATCTCTTTCTGCGCGGAGGCTATACCTACCTCGACGCCGTGGTGCAGCACTCTTTTTCAACCGACGCACTGGCCCCCACGTTCAATACCGCCTCGAACTTCGGCACCATTCCGATCGGCGTGGATGCTCCCCTGGTCGGCGCACGGCCCTTCCGGCGTCCGCCGCACACCGGCTTCGTTTCCGTTACCTACACGGGCAAGAAGTGGAGCGGCGTTGCCACCGGGGCCTTTGCCGGCCGCAGCGATGACTCCACCTACCTTGGAGGCTCCGACGCCGCGGGCGGGAACTCGCTGCTGCTCCCGAACCGGAACCTGGACGCGGCGTACGCGACCCTGAACGCTGGGGCGACCTTTCAGGCTACGGGCAGAGTCGGCGTGTATACCCAGCTCGACAATGTGCTAAGCCAGCAGCACATCAGCCCCATCGGCTACTTATCGACTCCGATGACAGCGCGGGGAGGGGTGCGCATCACCCTGGGACACCTCGCGGGTAAGTAGCCGCGCGGCGAGCGCGCAGCCTGAACCTGCACCATCCGCCGGCCTGGGCCGCAAACTTCCCGGCTGCCCGCTCAGTACCCGCGATGCCGGAGGAACTCGCCGATCACGTTGTAAAGCCCGTCGGCTGCAAAGTTCAGACACAGGGTCTTCGCCAGCACTCCGTCCGTTTCAAGCGCGGGCGTGCCTAGCTTAGGGTAGTACACGTCCTTGGCCAGAAACGCAGCGCCCACGGTGCCGGCCAACACGGGCAGGTTGATCGTTCTTGCGCCGGCATCGGTGTGGCTCACCACGAGCCCTGCGAGCGCGTGCCCGAAGCGCTCCCCGGTGGTGTAGCCCGCGCCCAGGGGAACGTAGCGCGGGTCCATGTTGAACAACACCGGGATCAACAGGTTCTGGAGTGTTGTTTGTGTTTCGGCTTCGGCCAGCCCGCCCGCAAAGCGGCGCCCGTGGTAGCGCAGGTTGTTTTCCACCTGATCTTTCCAGCCAAGCAGGCGGCTGCCATAGTCGTTGTAGGCTGCGTCGTAGGTGGTATCACCGTTCCAGGTGCTCGGGTCGCTCCGCTTCGGGTCCTGAGGCCGGTTTTCGATCAGGTTGATATCCGGGAGCCCGCCGACCAGCGCGGCCGCAACAAAGACGCGGGGAGCATAGGTGCTGCGCAGCCAGTACACCAGCTTGCCGCCGAGCGAGAGCGGGTAGTACGCGTCGTCGGTGGAGCGCCCGTGGAGGTTGTAGTACGTCATGTCCGGCTCGCGCGCGGCCCGCACCAGCTCATGGCCGACATTGGTCGCCAGGTCGCCAAGCAGGCTGTAACCGATGTAGCGCGTAGCGAAATGTCCGGAGTCGAGCTCGGGCGCGTGGAACGCATTCGCGTACAACTCCTTGCTAAGAAAAGCGGCAGCCACCGTCCCGCCCAGCTTGGCATAGTTGGGCACCAGCTTGCCGGCATCGTTGCGCGTCACGACGATGGACGCCGCGGCGTTGCCCATGCGTTCGCTCAGGTTTACATTGACCGGGGCCGGCAGGTAGCGCGCCTCCTGGTGCAATGCAAGCGGCAGCACGAGGTTACTTAGCAGCTGCCGTGTTTCCGCGGTCGCAAAGCCTACCCCGAAGCGATCGGCATGATAGCGAAGCGTTTTCTCATTCACATGGAACCAGTTATCCAGCTGGTCTCCGTAGCTATCCAGCTGCTGCTGGTAGTTCGCGGCGCCGGGGGAGGGACGCGTGGGTGCGGCCGTAAGCTCCGGCACGCCGGCAATCGCGAGCGCTTCCAGCAGATTGCGGATGGACCAGGTGCTGCTCAGGTAGTACCCAACCCGTCCTGGCACGTTGCTGCGGCTTGCACCAAAGGCGATCTGGAAGTTCCTCGGCAGAACCAGCCCCTGCTCGCTCAGGCTGCCCGCTCGCCGCACCATGGGCGGCGGGGAAAGAGGGGCGTTCGGCAGCTCCGGCGCGGTGCTCAACGATGCGATGCTGACAGACGGAGGCGCAACGTCCGGAGCGGCTGCGAACTGCGCACTTCCTGGTGCCTGCGCCAGGGCAGAGCAGCCTCCAAGGAGAAGCCATGGGCATGACTTTCGCACGGATTGCAAGACGGATCGGATCACCTGGGAAGCGTTCCTTGGTCGAGATATCTAGAGACTAACCTCCTTTCGGATCAGCACAAGATGACCTTTGGTGCGGTTAAGAGGTGGCTCTTGCTTCCATAGAGAACGACTTACCCGCCCGGCGCGTAGTTCCTTCCCTTGCTGCCCATTTCGGGTGACTTAGTGGGAAGAAAAGCACCTGCGATCGCTCCATAACTAAGAAAGAAAATGCAAGAAAAAAGGCCCCGCCGAAGCGGGGCCTTTCGGAGCAGGAGCAGCTTAGTACATGCCGTCCATGCCGCCGCCGTGCGAGTGGCCGCCAGCCGGGGCTGCCGACTTCGGCTCGGGGATATCGGCAACCATGGCTTCGGTCGTCAGCATCAGGCCGGCGATCGAGGCAGCGTTCTGCAGGGCAGTCCGCGTTACCTTGGTCGGGTCGATGACACCAGCGGCGACCAGGTCTTCGAACTTGCCGGTGCCGGCGTTGTAGCCGAAGTGATTGTCGTTCGACTCGTGAATGCGGCCGACGACCACCGCGCCTTCTTCACCGGCATTGCCGACGATCTGGCGCAAGGGCTCCTCGATGGCGCGCCGAATGATCTGCGCTCCGATCTTCTCGTCGCCTTCGAGCGTCTTGATCAGCGCCTCGACCTCAGGAGTGCAGCGAACCAGGGCTACACCGCCGCCCGGGACAATCCCTTCCTCAACGGCCGCGCGGGTTGCATGCATCGCATCCTCGACGCGCGCCTTCTTCTCCTTCATCTCGGTTTCGGTAGCCGCACCGACCTTGATGACGGCCACGCCGCCGACCAGCTTGGCCAAGCGCTCCTGAAGCTTTTCGCGGTCGTAGTCCGAAGTGGTCTTGTCGATCTGGTTGCGAATCTCCTTGACGCGGCCTTCGATCGCGGACGATTCCCCGCGTCCTTCAACAATGGTGGTGTTGTCCTTGTCGATGGTGACGCGCTTGGCCCGGCCCAGGTCTTCCACCTTGACGTTCTCGAGCTTGATCCCGAGATCCTCGGTGATGGCCTTGCCGCCGGTCAGCTTGGCGATGTCCTCAAGCATGGCCTTGCGCCGATCGCCGAAACCAGGCGCCTTGACGCCGGCAACGTTGAGCGTGCCCCGCAGCTTGTTGACCACCAGGGTCGCCAGGGCCTCGCCGTCCACGTCTTCCGCAATGATCAGCAGCGGCTTGCCATTGCGTGCTACCTGCTCAAGCAGCGGCAGAAGATCCTTCATCGACGAAATCTTCTTTTCGTGGATCAGGATGTAGGGGTCTTCGAGGACCACTTCCATCCGGTCCGGATCGGTCACGAAGTAAGGCGAAAGGTAGCCGCGATCGAACTGCATGCCCTCCACCACTTCCAGCTGCGTTTCTAGGGTCTTCGACTCTTCAACCGTGATCACGCCGTCCTTGCCGACCTTCTTCATGGCCTCGGCAATGATGGTGCCGATGGTCGCGTCCGAGTTCGCCGAAATGGTTCCAACCTGCGCGATCATCTCGCCCGTAACCGGCTTCGAGAAGTTGCTCAGCGCGCCGCCGGACACATTGCCCTGCTCGTCGCGCTTGCCGACGATTGCCTCCACTGCCTTGTCGATGCCGCGCTTCAGCGCCATCGGGTTCGCGCCGGCGGCCACCGTCTTCACGCCTTCACGATAGATCGCCTGGGCCAGAACGGTCGCGGTCGTGGTGCCATCCCCGGCTACGTCCGAGGTCTTGGAAGCCACTTCGCGCACCATCTGCGCACCCATGTTCTCGAGCGAGTCCTTAAGCTCGATCTCCTTGGCAACCGTGACGCCGTCCTTGGTGATGGTCGGGGAGCCAAACTTCTTTTCAATGACCACGTTGCGGCCCTTGGGTCCAAGGGTTACCTTCACTGCGTCCGCGAGCGTATTGACGCCGCGCAGGATCGCCTGGCGGGAATCTTCTCCGTGCAAAATCTGCTTTGCCATAATGCGTTCTTTCTCCTGAAACGAATTCGGGAACTACCGGTTACACAAGCCTGTGCCGCGAGGCGGCACGAAAACGGCGCCAAATGGGCGCCGGGGGGATACTACTTGTTCAGAATGCCGAGGACTTCTTCCTCGCGCATGATGAGGAACTCTTCGCCATCGATCTTGATCTCGGTGCCGGAATACTTGCCAAACAGGACGCGATCGCCAGCCTTGACGTCGAGCGGAAACGTCTTGCCTTCGTCGTTCGACTTGCCCTTGCCCACGGCGATCACTTCGCCTTCCTGCGGCTTTTCCTTGGCGGTGTCCGGGATGATGATGCCGCCCCGGATCGACTCGCCTTCTTCCACGCGGCGGAGCAGAATGCGGTCATGCAGAGGGGTGAACGTCGAGGTGACAGTGCTGGTAGCCATAGTGTCTTTTCTCCTTGCGGTGTGGTGCGTACTCGGGGAGCCGGTGTTCTGAACCGAACTCAGGGAAGCAGCCCGGCGTCTAGCAGTAAAGATGCATGTCTGCTAGCAAACGGTGCCATCAGCTGCTAAGGTAGCGAAGATAGTGCTGCATGTCAAGGGAAGATGAGTGTGGAGAACTCAGATTCCCTGATCCTGCTAATGCAGGGTCGGCATGGGTGACTCGTGCATTCGCTCTTCGAGCGGCGACGCCAGCGGGAGCACGATGCGAAACACCGTGCCGGAAGGCGCCTCCTTGCGGGTTCG
>CALMAN010000148.1 GCA_937859835.1 uncultured Acidipila sp.
CGTCGTTGCTGTACCCGGAGCGCTCCGCGCGCGCCCGCCCCGCCGCCGCGATGCGCTCCCGCTCCGCCCCGTGTGCCAGGTAGTAGCGCGCCATGTCGGCGCACTCTTCTTCCGAGTCGTAAAAGACCGCCTCGTGATCCTCCTCAAAGGCTTCCTGGTGCCCGGGCGAGCGCTCGGCCAGCAGAAACTGCGCGCAGGCCGTGATTTCGAACGATTTGTGCGCAACATCCTCCTCGTTCATGCGGGTCACAAACGCCATGTTGATCTTGGACCGCCACATGGCTTCGCGGTACGCCGGGCCTTTCATCATGCCGCCCACCACGAAGCGCGCCTGCAGCTCGGGCGGCCAGGCCTTGTCCCAGCGCGGGCCCGCGACGGAAACCGGCAGCCCGCGAGCCTCACCCAGCGCGCGCAGAAACGCCGGCCGGTGCTCGAGCGGCGAGCCGGTGTAGGCAAGCTCCCGATCGCGGTCGGCGTCGCGCCAGCCCGGCGGCGTCGTAAAGTTCTGCAGGGGGTCGTAGGAATGCGCGATCTTGATGGCCGGCTAGACCCATTCGGCATAGCGCGGGTCGTCGATGGTGCGAAACAGGCAGTGGAGGTCGAAGCTGCGGTACACCTTCAGGAACTGCATCCAGCAGCCATCGTTGCGCGGGCCAAACGGATTGTCCTGGTTGTAGCAGACCGTGGTCGCGCCGCCCTGCTTGACCGCGGCGATGGTGCCGGCGTGGAAGTGCACAGGCTTGTCGAACCAGACCACGTCTGGCTGCTGCGCGCGTGCGGCCGCGACCAGCGCCCGGTTCACGCGCGCAATCAGTGGGCCGACCGGGTACCGGTAGCGCAGGGCAGCCAGGTAGCGCGAGCGCGGCTCAAACGCATCGACCGCAAAGGGAAGGACCTGCTGCCCGAGCCGGCGAAACGCTTCCAGGCGGTACAGCGAGGGGTTGCCCTCGCCCAACGGGGCCACATACAGGATCCTGCGCGGCCTGGGGAGCTCACTCATGCACTCGCTCCACCGGCGGGCGCGAGGCGTAGGCCCGTAGTCTCCTGCGATGCGGGCGGCCAAACCCCACCCGCCGCCCTAGAGCGCATCCAGGGCCTGCCTCAGGTCTTGCTCCAGGTCCGGGAGGTCTTCAATGCCGACCGAGATCCGTACCATCCCATCCGTGATCCCCAGCCGCGTGCGCGCTTCGGCGCCCAGGGCAGCGTGCGTCATGGTCGCGGGGTGCGAAATCAGGGTCTCGACGCCCCCCAGCGATTCCGCCAGGGTGCACACCCTCAGCCGCGTCAGGAAGCAGTTTGCCCGCTCCAGCGAGCCCAGCTCAAAGGCAATCATGCCGCCGAAGCCGGACATCTGCTGGCAGGCAAGCGCGTGTTGCGGGTGGGCCGGCAGCCCCGGGTACCAGACCTGCGCGACCGCGGGATGTCGGTCGAGCAGCGCGGCGATCGCCCGACCGTTGTTGTCGTGCTCGCGCATGCGCGCGGCCAGCGTTTTGACGCCCCGCAGTACCAGCCACGCCTCAAACGGCGACAGGATGCCCCCGGTGCACTTTTGCACAAACCGGAACTGCTCCTGGTGTTGCGGCCTGGTCCCGACCAGCACGCCGCCCAGCCCGTCCGAGTGGCCGTTCAGGTACTTGGTTGTTGAGTGCACGACGATGTCGGCGCCGAGCGCGATCGGTTGCTGAAAAAAGGGCGACATGAACGTGTTATCGACCGCGAGGTCACAGCCTCCGTGCGCGTGGCAAAGATCGGCAACGGCGCGGATATCGGAAAGCGTCATCAAGGGGTTGGTGGGCGTTTCAATGTGCACGAGCCGGGTTTCGGGCCGCAGCGCTTCCCTCAGGGCATGGAGGTCGGAGGTGTCGACATAGGTAAACTCGATCCCGTAGCCGGCAACAATCTGGTTAAACAGGCGCGGCGTTCCCCCGTACACATTTGCGCCACACACCACATGGTCGCCTGTCTTGAGCAGCGTGACCAGCGCCGAGATGGCGGCCATCCCGCTCGCAAACACATGCGCGCTCGCGCCCCCTTCGAGCGAGGCAAGGCTTGCTTCCAGTGCGTCCCGGGTTGGGTTCGAAACGCGCGAATACTCCCAACCCTTGTGCCTGCCGATCTCCTCCTGGGCGTAGGTGGAAGAAAGGTAAAGAGGTACATTGACTGCACCGGTCAACGGGTCTGGTGCCTGCCCGTCGTGGATCGCCCGCGTCCGAAAACCTGCCATCTCCCTACGTTACCAGCCGCTCGGTGGGCGGCCATGCGCCCCTCCGTGAGCCCGGCCATGCCCGGAGGCCAACGCGAGCGGTGATCCTAAGCCACGCTCACCCCGAAAAGGAGCGGCCTGGCGCGGTTCAATCGTCGCTCGCGAGCTCCCCGCCCTCGAAAATGTGCTTCGAAAGGTAGCGCTCCGCCGAGTCCGGGACGATGGTTGCGACGCGCTTGCCCGGCCCCAGCCGCTCCGCCACAGCCAGCGCCGCGTGGACGGCCGCGCCTGCGCTCGACCCGCCCAGCACCCCTTCCTCGGCCGCCAGCCGGCGCACCATCCGAAAGGCGTCCACATCGGACACGCGCACGATCTCGTCCGCGACCGAGCCGTCAAAGGTTTCGGGCACAAACGAAACGCCGATCCCTTCCACCCGGTGGCGCCCCGGCTCGCCGCCCTGGAGCACGGATCCTTCCGTTTCGACCGCCACCGTCAGCACCCGCCGGTCCTGCTCTTTGAGGAACCGCGCGACCCCTGAGAACGTGCCGCCCGTTCCGACGCCCGCAACCCAGGCATCCACACGGCCGTCCATCTGCTCCCACAGCTCCCGCGCCGTCGTGTTGTAGTGGAAGCGCGGGTTTGCCTGGTTGCCGAACTGCCCGGCCAAAAAGCATTCCGGGTCCCGGTCGAGCAGCACCTGCGCGGCGCGCAGCGCGCCCCGGATACCCTCGCTCTCGGGCGTGCGCACCACGGTCGCGCCAAAGGCGCGCATCAGGGTGCACTTTTCTTCGGCAAAGCCTTCCGGCACGTACAGCACCACCCGGTAGCCGCGGTTGATCCCGGCCAGCGCCAGGCCCACACCGGTGTTGCCGGCGGTTGCTTCCACGATGGTCATCCCCGGCCGCAGCACGCCCCGGCGTTCCGCGTCGAGCACAATGCCCAGGGCCGCGCGATCTTTCACGCTGCCGCCCGGGTTCAGGAACTCGAGCTTCGCGAACAGGTCGGCGCGCCCGGCCTGCTCATTTGGCCGGGGTTGCAGCCGCTGCATTTCGAGCATCGGCGTCGCGCCAACCAGGTCCAGGATGCTCCTGCCCACGCGCAGGCTGCTGTCTTGAGCGACCCCGGGCACGCGGCCTTAGCTCTGCTCGGCTGCGCCCGGCGTACTCCCAAGCACCGACGCAATCGCCTCACGGATCCTTCCGTTGATCATCGAGCACGGGAGCATCATGGGCGCCTTGGTGCACTGCACCGTCATCACGCCGGTTTCAGGCGTAAAGTGCCAGCGCAGGGAAAATCCCTTTTCCGACACTTCGCCGCTGTTGCCCTGCTCCGCCAGCCCGGACAAGCCGAACTGCTCGGCCTTGGCGAGAAAAAACCGGACGTGCTCGCCGCGCACGCCCGAAAAGGTCTGCTCCTCACACCCTGCCATGGTTCCCTTTCAGTTCGATCCCTTGCTCACCGGAACCGGCTCTCCCGCGCTTGCTTCGCTGGTGCTGCTCGCCTTGGGGTAGTAGCCGCTGCGTGTCCGTACGTTCAGGTTCCGCTTTGCCCCGGCCGCATGCGCCACCACGCGCACGGCGCGGTAGCCGCCCAGCGCTGCCGGCTTGGTCGAGTGGTAGCCGATCGTATACTGCGACCGGATATCACGCGCGACCTCATCGGCGATTGCGTCTACATCGTTCAACGAGCGGGGAAAGTACGCGATTCCACCGGTCTCCTGCGCCAGCAGCTGCAGGGCGCGCTTGGCCTGCCGCGCTTCATGCCCCCCGCCTTCATCGCCAAACAAGAGGCCAATGCAGTAGATGATGGGCCCCTGGAGGTCCTGCACGCGGCGGATGGTCTGCTCCAGCGTCAGCCCGGAAGCATTGTCCTCGCCGTCGGTGATGATCAGGATCACCTGCTTGGGCCGCTTGGCTCCCTTGCTCAGCTCATCGGCCGAAGCCACCGTAGCATCGTACAGCGCGGTGCCGCCCCGCGCGTCGATCCGCGACAGTCCGTCGCGCAGCTTGTTCAGGTTGTTGGTAAAGTCCTGATCAATAAACGCTTCATCTGAAAAGTTCACCACAAAGGCTTCATCCTCAGGGTTCGAGGCCCGTACCAGGTCAAGCGCCGCCGTGCTCACCGCGCCTCGCTTGGACCGCATGGACCCGGAGTTGTCGACCAGGATGCCCATCGACACCGGCGTGTCCGAGTGCTGGAACGAAGCGATCGCCTGCGGCACGCCGTCCTCAAACACGTGGAAGTCATCCCGGGTTAGGTCGTTGACGAGGTGCCCCTGGTCATCGAGCACGGTGGTGTTCAACACCACCTCCTGCACGTCGCGGCGCAGGGTGTAGCGGCCGTCTGCCTTGTCCAGCTCGCCGGTCCCTTTGGCGGCCGCGGTCAGGTCGCCCGGCAAGCCCGGTTTGACGGCGACGTTGTCGGCCGCGTCCGGCGAGCGCACCGGGTCGCGCTCAACGTCCAGCGGCGGCTGCGTTTCCGCCGGATACACCACGCTCTGCGCACGAACGGCAACCGGCAGGAGACAGGCCCCCAGCAGCAGCAGGCCGGCGAGTTGGTTACTGAGCAGGCGCATAGTAGCCCGAGCGGGCGTGCACGGTGAGGTTTGGTAGCCCCGGCGGCGGATCAAGCCGTACCTTCACTTTACGCCACTTGCCATCCCGCCTGGTGTCTGTGGACCGGTAGCCGAGCACGTACTCGTCGCGCAGCTCATCGCTGATCTTGGCCGCCACGTCGGCCATGTCGCTCAGGTCGTTCACGCGAAACAGCCGTCCGCCCGTGTCCTCGCACAGGTCGTTCAGCAGCAAGGGCCCCAGGCGCTCCTCGGTGGTGGGCGCGTACTCGTCAAAAATGCCAAGGGCGTAGATCTGCACGTCAGACTCCCGCACCATCGAGCGCAGCTCGTTTTCCGTGTAGCGCGACCGGTTGTCGCCGCCGTCCGAAACAATAAGCAGGGCCTTGCGGGGATACTTCGCGTCCTTCATCTTGTTGATGCCGAGGTAGATTGCGTCCAGCAGGGCGGTGCGCTTGCCCGGCTTTTCCAGCGCCAGCCGCGAGTCCACGTCATCAATATTTGAGGTAAAGTCCTCGATCAGCTCGGGCCGGTCATTGAAGCCCACCACGAAAAACTCATCCTGCGGGTTCGCCGTTTTGAGAAACGCCTTGATGGACTGCCGCGAGCGCGTGAACTTGTTGGTCATTGACCCGCTGAGGTCAAGAATGATGCCGAGCGACACCGGGGCGTCCTCGGTCGAAAACGTCTTGATGGTTTGGAGTTGTTCCGGCCCGGAGGTCCCTTTTTCAAACAGGAAGAAGTTGTTCTTCTCAAGCCCGGTGACAAGGCGGTTCATTGGATCGGTCACCGTCAGCGGAATCAGGGTCAGATTGACATCGACGCGGATGCGTTCATTGGGCCGGGCCTTCAACGCCGCGGGACCCTCGACCGGCTTTTCTTCCTTGCCCGGCGCCGGGGCCGGCGGCGGCGTGTTTGCCACCGGAGGTGGCGCTACGTGCACCTGGTTCAAAGGGTCTGCCGTTTGAGCATGCGCGGCGGCCAACGCGAGCAGCAGAACTCCTGCACAAGCCCAGCCGCGGTTCCCCAGTGCGCACCACATCCCCGCTTCCTCTCCTTCCTTTCTACCTCACCGGCAGCCCTGCACGCTACCTGCGGGCCCGGGTTCGGTTCCACCCGAAAGTACCGCATCCGGGAAGCGGGCCCGGCGTTCTGCTACGGGCAGCGAGAGACAAGTCAAAAAGCGAAAGGGCGGGCCTGCTGCAAACAGGCCCGCCCCTCCGTTTTCTTTCTGGAGCCGCGCACACCCCAACCCAGCAACCGGACTAGAAGCTGAAGCGCGCCCCAAACTGCAGTTGCCGCATGTACGGCTGGCCGCTTCCCGCAATCGAGCTGTCCACATTGGTGACCAGCCCGGACTCGGAGCCTGCAAAGGCCGAGCTGGCCGGGCTGCAATCAATGCAGCGCGCCTGCGTCGCACTCGGCAGCCCCAGCGGCACATGGTTGAAGACGTTAAACGCCTGGAACTGGAACTGCCCCTGCACCCGCTCGGTGATCGCAAAATCCTTGAACAGGGAAGCGTCCGCGAAGTAATCGCTGGGCCCCCGGAACAGGTTGCGTCCGCTGTTGCCGATGGTGCCGAACTGAGGCCGGATAAACGGGCCGGACTGCGCGCCGTTGGCAGCCAGCGGAGCGACCGGCGTAAAGATGCTCCGGCTATGGGTGGCAGGGTTGAAGGAAGAAGCCCCGTGCACAAACTCCTGACCGATGCCGGAGTTCGCAATGTCGGGCCGGCAGTCGCTGGAGCTTCCCGGGCTGCCGAAGTTGCTGTCTACATCCTGGTCGGCGCCACACTCGCCATAGGTGGGTGTAAACGGCAGGCCGCCCTCCCAGGTCGTGGTCCCGGCCAGCTGCCAGCCGCCGATCGCATAGTTCACCAGCCGGTTGCTGCTGTCGCCGATCATCTTGCCCTTGCCGAACGGCAGCTGGTAGATGCCGCTCAACACGAAGAGCTGGTTGCGGTTGGTATCGCTCGGCCCCTTTTCGACCCGGGGATCGATCGCGAAGTAGGTCGAGCCGTAGTTCAGCGCGCGCGACCAGGTGTAGTCAGCCAGCAACTGGAAGCCATGGGCGAAGCGCTGCTGCACCGTGGTCTGCAGGGCGTTGTAGTGCTCGCGGGCCGCGGGCGCGGTTGAGTTGATGTTTTGCGTGCAGCAAACCTGCAGCGCCCCGTCATACACGTTGGTAAAGCGGTTGTAGAAAGGGCGGCGCTGGTTCTGGTCGGCAAAGCCCAGGGTGGCTGTGGGCAGGGTGTACTGGTTGACGTTGTAGCCTTCGGTCTCGCCCGGGTAAACGCGCTCGCCGATGTTGCCGACGTAGGCCAGCGTGAAGGTCATCTCCTGCGTCACCTGCTGCTGCACGGCCACGTTAAACTGGTCGACCTTGGGCAGGATCCGCTTGTTTGGGCGGACGTTGTACCCGATGCCGTTCAGGATCGGGATCAGCCCGTCGGCGGGCACGGGGAACTGCGGGGCCTGCGGCGGCAGCGTCGCATAGCTGTACACCGCGGCTGTCCCGTTAAGGTTGCCTACGTTCTCCTGGTTTACGACCGGGACGTTCTGGGTCAGCGAGGAGCCGAAGATGGTGCCGAAAAAGCCCACATCGTCATACACCTGGCCGATCGCTCCCCGCACCACGGTGCCGGGCTGCGCCTGGTAGGCAAAGCCGAAGCGGCCGCCCAGGTTGGTCAGGTCCACCTTGGCATTGCCGTTGGTCCCGATCCCCCCCACGCCGGCCACCCGGATCGTCCCGCTTGCCAGATCGGTAAAGCCGCCGTCCGCGGTGCTGTTTACCGTTTCCGGGAAGATGATATCCCAGCGAACGCCGTAGTTCAGCGTCAGCTTCGGGGTCACGCGCCAGCTGTCTTGCGCGTAAAAGGCTCCGCGCTTCTGCCGGTTCGCTGCGTTCGAGTTATACACGTCAAAGCGCTGGAACTGCGCGATCTGCCCTTCCAGAATGGCCGCGATGCCGGAACCCGCGCCGGTCGTGTTGCTGAAGGTCAGCTGGCCCGCGCGGTTGGAGTCGCTGGCGTCGCGCAGGTTAAAGGCGTAGCGGATGTCGCCGCCAAAGCGAACCGAGTGGTTGCCGAAAGTCTTGGTCCAGTTGTTGTTCAGCTGGTACACCTGCTCGCTTTCGCGCAGCGGGCAGTTACAGTTCTGGTTGCCGAAGTTACTCACCGTGCCGTCGGTGATGTTGTAGCTCGGCGAGCCCGATGAGTCGAGCAGGCCGGTGTTCAGGTTCGGCAAGCCGTCCGCAATCGCCGGGGAGGTTCCGTTGTCGATCTTGTTCTCGGAAACGTGGTAGGCAAGAAAGCCAAACCGGAAATCCGTCAGCAGGCTGGGACCGAAGGCATAGTCAAAGCCGGCCGCCGCGCTCTGGTTCTGCACCTCGTCGGTACCGGTGCTGTTGCCGAGGCCGAAGCCGGTGCCGCCCGCGGCGCCGAAAACAGGCTCGCCGAAAAGTTTGAAACGGGCATAGTCATAGCGGGCAAACGCGTGGAGCGTGCCGCTGATCTGGTCGTCGAGGCGAAGGTCGCCCTGGTCGCCGTTGTTGGAACCGTTGCCGGAGTTCTGGAAGTTGTTCGCAATCGCCGAAGCCGACTGCGCATTGGGTGCAGGCAGCGCGCTCAGCAAGGCTCGCCCTTGCGGCGTCACCAGCGTGTTCGAGATTACGCCCTGGCCGTAGTCCGACAGGTCGCAGGTCGCCGATGCCGGATTCAGGCAGGTGTTGCGCACCCGCAGCGTCGGCACGTTCTGCTGCAGGCTGGTGCCGATCTTTTGCCGCGTGCCCTGGTAATCGCCGAAAAAGAACACCCGGTCCTTGATCACCGGGCCGCCCACCGAGCCGCCAAACTGGTTGTACAGCGAGTCCGGAATGAACTTGCCCGTGACCACGTTCGGCTGGAACTGGGTAAACGGGTCGCGCGCTTCCTGGGCTGCGCTGCGCCGGAAAAGAAACGCGTCGCCATGGAGCGCATTTGAGCCGGAGCGGGTTTGCGCGGAAACAAAGCCGGCGATCGCGCCGCCAAACTCGGCCGGAAAGTTTTCGGTGTCCACCTGCGACTCGCTCACCGAGTCAAGCGTCGGATTGATGACGATGATTCCGTCGATCGGCTCCCGATTGTCGGTGCCGTCCAGGAAGTAGCCAAGCGAGCCGTAGTTCGCCCCGTTCACCTCGAGCGACTGCGTTCCCTGCGGGTTTTCCGTGGGCGAAATGTTGAACGAGCCGCGCTGCACGCCCGGGACCAGCAGCGCAAAGGTGCTGAAGTTGCGGTTTTGGTTCGGAAGCGTTTGCAGCTGCTGGCCGCTGAGCACCGTGGACACGTCCGCGCGGTCTGACTCAAGCGCCGGAGGCGCGGCCGTCACGGTGACGTTCTGGCTGCCGCCCGAGGCCTGGAACAGGAGGTTGACCTGCGGCGTCGTATCTGCCGAAACAACGATGTTGTCGGCTTCGGCCGCCGCAAACCCGGGCGCCGTTGCCTTGACCGAGTACGTGTCGGGGATCAGGCGCGACGCCGTGTAGTTGCCGCTTGCGTTCGACTGCACGGTCTGGCTGGTGCCCTTGTTGACGTCGGTGACCACGACGGTCGCGTTGGCGACGACCGCGCCCGTGGGGTCGGTCGCCGTGCCGACAATGCTTCCGAACACGGCCTGCGCCCGTGCGCCCGGCGCGCTGCCGGCTGCGGCGGCACACAGCAGAAGCGTTGCGTACAGCCTGAGATCCGACCGGTGTTGGGGCGTGCTTGTAGCCGACCGCGAAACCGCGGCGGCGCTCCGGGGAGCGCGAGAAAGTGCCATGTGTGTTGCCTCCAAAATGTCACTGCATGGTGCGGGGGAGTCCGGGTTGGCCCGGATCGCACGAAGTGCTCGCGTCCCCGTCCGCTGCCAGGGTAAGTACGTCGTGTGTTTTCGCGTGGGTGAAGGGCGGCCGGGATATCTCGTGCACTGCCGGAAAGGGTACGGGTGTGACTTCAGGATAAACCGCCGGGGCAGGGAGGAGCAAAAAGGTAACGCAAATCTTACCCGGGGGAATCAAGCGACGAAACGGGGGGCGGCACCGCGGGGACCGTCGCCGGAAAGAAGTGGTGCCCAAAGACGTACGCAGGCAAGGGGGAAGAGAGCCCTCCCGAAAGCGGCTCCCTTCCCGGTACGCCCGGCTTACTTTTCCGGCAAGCGCGTCGCGAACTCCGCCTCGTTCGGGCTGTGCGCGAGGTCCGGATGCTCACTCTCCACCAGGAACTTCTGCACCCGCTTCGCGTAGTCCGGATCCGCCTTTTCAAAGTGCGTGAGCTGCAGCTCCTGGATCCGGATCGGTGTTTGCCCCAGGCTTTGTGCAATGTTGTGGCATAGCAGGTTCTTCTGCTCCTCGCTCATCAGCCGGAACAGGTCGCCTGCCTGCGTGTAATCGTCGTTGTCGTCGCGATGGTTGTAGCGCGCGGCCGGCTCGCCCGAAAGCGGGATGGGCCGATCCAGGAACCGCTCGTCCTGCTTGGGCCCGCCAAAGCTGTTCGGCTCATAGTTGGGCGCCGCGCCCATGTTGCCGTCAAAGCGCATCGCCCCGTCGCGGTTGTAGTTCATCACCGGGCACTTGGCTGCGTTGACCGGCAGCGTCTCGTAGTTGGTGCCGATGCGGTAGCGATGCGCGTCCGGGTAGCTGACCAGCCGGGCCTGCAGCATCTTGTCGGGCGAGAAGCCCATGCCCGGCACCACGTTGACCGGGTTAAAGGCGGCCTGCTCGACCTCGGCGAAGTAGTTCAGCGGGTTGCGGTTCAGCTCGAGCTCGCCCACTTCGATCAGCGGAAACTCCCCGTGCGGCCACACCTTGGTCAGGTCAAACGGGTTGAACTTCCTGTAGTTGCGCGCCTGGTCCTCACCCATCACCTGGATGTACACGGTCCACTGCGGGTAGTCGCCCTTTTCAATGGCGTGGAACAGGTCGCGCTGGGCGTAATCCGGGTCTGAGCCGGCCAGCTCCTCGGCACGCCGGGGGCTGAGGTTCCTGGTGCCCTGCTTGGGCTTGAAGTGCCACTTGACGTACACCAGCTCGTTTTGGTCGTTGATCAGCGAGAAGGTGTGGCTGCCGTAGCCGTTCATGAAGCGGTACCCGTCCGGGATCCCGCGGTCCGAAAACAGGATCGTGACCTGGTGCAGCGACTCCGGCGACAGGGACCAGAAGTCCCACATCATGGTCGCCGACTTGAGGTTGGTCTGCGGCTCGCGCTTCTGGGTGTGAATGAAGTCGCCGAACTTCACAGGGTCGCGGACAAAAAAGATCGGCGTGTTGTTGCCGGTCATGTCCCAGTTCCCTTCTTCGGTGTAGAACTTGACGGCGAAGCCGCGGGGGTCGCGGGCCGTATCGGCCGAACCTTTCTCGCCGCCCACGGTTGAAAACCGTGCAAAGGTTTCGCAGGTGTTGCCTACCTTCGAGAACAGCTGCGCCGAGGTGTACTTCGAAATGTCGTGGGTGACCTTGAACCTGCCGTACGCGCCCGAGCCTTTGGCATGCACCACGCGCTCCGGCACCCGTTCGCGGTTGAACTGCGCCATCTTCTCAAACAGAAGATAGTCTTCCATCAGCACCGGCCCGCGGCGCCCGGCGGTCAGTGAGTTCTGGTTGTCGCCGACGGGGCGGCCATTGTTGAGCGTCAGCACGGGATTCGGCTTTGACGCACCGGCGTCCAGTTGTCCGACGCCGTTGCTTCCGTTTTCATGAGCCATAAAGACAACTCCTTCAGTCAGTCTTATCACAGGCAGCCCGAGCCGGACACCCTTCCAGCCGGGCGCGGCAGCGCTCGCTAGCCCGGCTGCCCGCGCATCCAGCGGTCCAGCAGGGTTTGCGCGCACCGGGCGCCACACAGGTGGCGTACTTCGGCCGCATGGGCCAGCAGGCGGTTCCAGCCCGTCATCTTCAACATCGGCTCACCTTCCGAGCCGGGCTCGCCCGCGGTGGTGCCGGTCCAGCCCAGCCACCAGTCGCCGCCCGTGTCGGTTTTGGCCTTGCCGCAAACATCACAGTGGTAGCTTTCCGTCCAGCTCATGGGGCAGGTCTCGCGTGCCACGGGGGAGTGGGCGCGACCGGAACGCGCCTGTCGAGGCCACGTTAGCACAAGACGGTTGGCGGTGCCCGCTCTAGCGGACCTCCGCGGCGCCTACCAGCTGCGCCCCGGCCCCAGGCACAGAGCCGGGGATGGGCACCAGCGGGTAGCCGCGCTGCTTCCATCCGTCAAAGCCGCCCAGCAAGGGGCGCACGCGGGAAACCCCCATCTTGCGGATGGTCAGCGCCATGTGCACCGCGGTTTCCTCGTTCGGGCAGGTGCAGAAAAGCACCACGTCGCGGTCCCTGGGGATCGTGTCGCCCAGCTCAACGAGCCGGTCCGGCGTCATCACCACCGCGCCTGGCAGCGTGCGCGGATCCGGGAGGTAATCGAGCGGGTGGCGCAGGTCGACCAAGTACAGCGGCTGCTTGCGCGCCAGCATCGCGTGGAGCTCCTCGGGCCGCAGCCGGTCGGTCCGGATCTCGGCGAGTGAGCGGCGGCGGCGCGCGATGCGGCTGGCCACAAAGCCCAGCAGCAGCAGCAGAAAGAGCAGAATCGCGAAGTGCGCGAACCAGGCCAGCGCATGCGGATTGTGCTTGAGCAGGTCGCCGAAAAAGCGGCCGCCCACCACAAAGGCCAGCGCCCAAAGCAGCACGCCGCCCGTGTCAAACAGCAGAAACAGTCGAAAATCCATGCCGGTCTGCCCGGCGATCGCGCCCGCCATGGTGTTCAGCGCGGGGAGAAACTTGCTGACGAGCAGCGCAGCCGCGCCGTGCTTGCCAAAGTAGTCTCCGGTGCGCTGCACACAGGTGTCGCGCTCCGGCGAAAGCCGGCACAGCAGCCGGACCACGGTGGTGCCGTAGCGCTTGCCGAGGAAGTACCAGCTGACGTCGCTTACCAGCGAGCCGCACAGAACAGAAAGCAGAACGGGCAGGAGCGAAAGCCGGTGCGTCGCCGTCAGCGTGCCCGCGGTTAGCAGCAAGGGTGCCGAAGGCACGGGCACACCGACCTGCTCCAGGAAAACCCAGACAAACAGGACTACGTAGGCATGGCTAAGAAAAAGGTGCGTAAACGGCATGAGGCGAACCAGCTCCCCGGCCGCTTCTGTTTGAAGAAACTGCCGGTGGCAATTCGATGCCTGGGATGCAGCAAAGACGCGCATTTCTCAGGCGGGGAGCAGGGGCGGGGTGAACCTAGTTCTTCACCCGGACCTTTGGCTCCACCGAAAGCCCGGGCCGCAGCAGATGGTCGCGGTCCTCGCTCGGGTCTTTCAGATCAATGCGCACCGGCACGCGCTGCACCACCTTGACATAGTTCCCGGTGGCGTTTTCAGGGGGAAACAAGCTAAGCACCGAGCCCGTGGCTCCCCCGATCTGGGTCACCACGCCGTCGTACTTGGCGCCGCCATAAGCGTCAACGCTGAACACCACCGGCTGCCCGGCGCGCATGTGATCCAGCTGCGTTTCCTTGAAGTTGGCCGTGATGTAGATGTCGTTGAGCGAGACCAGGGTCGTCATGTTCTGCCCGACCGAAACGTTCTGCCCCACCTCAACGCTTTTCCGCGTGATGATGCCGTCCACCGGGGCCACGATGCGGCAGTAGCTCAGGTTCAGCCGCGCCTGCTCCAGGTTGGCGCGGGCCTGGTCCACCTGGGCGCCGGCCTGGCTGGCCCGGGCCTTCTGGATCCGGATCTGTTCCGGCGCGGTTTTCGCGTTTTCCAGCTGCGCCCGGGTTTGCACCACCCGGTCCTGCGCCATCCGCACCGCGGTTTCACCCGCGCTTGCCGTTTGCCTGGCCTGGGCCAGCGCTGCCTCGTCGGCCTTGGCGGTCGCCACCGCCTGGTCAAACTGCTGCTTCGAGATCACGTCCCGCTGCACCAGCGGCGTGTACCGCTCCACGTCCAGCTTGGCCTTGATGTAGTTCGCGTCTGCCTGCGCGATCGCAGACCGGCTGGCATCGAGCTGCTGCTGCGCCTGCACCACCGCGTCCTTGGACTGCGAAAGCGTCGAGGCGATGGCGGCCAGGTTGGTCGTCACGCTGACGCTGGTTACCGGGACGTTGACCGTGTTCGACTGAAAGTTCGCCTCCGACGCAGCCAGGTTGGCCTCGGCCTGGTTGAGCGCGGTCTGGTAGTCCTTGGGGTCCAGCTGCACGATCAGGTCGCCGGCTTTAACTCGCTGGTTCTCCACCACCGGCACGCTCAGGACATTGCCGTTGATCCGCGAGGAAATCTGTATAAGGTGGCCGTTGATCTGGGCGTCATCGGTGTCTTCGTAAAAGGTGGAGTGCCAGTAGAACAGGCCCACGCCCACGAGCAAAATGGCGACCACGAGGATGATGATGAACCGGCGGCGCGACTTTTGGCGCGGCTGCTCCGCCTGCGCTCCGCTGCCCTCGCCGTTTGCGCCTTCTTCATCCTGCTTGTGGGGAGCTTCTGTTTCGAGCGTCTGCTCTGCCATTTACCGGCCTCCTACATACTGCTTCAAATTCGTGCTTGCCACGCCCAGGGCCCGCGCCAGCGCGAGCTTGGCGACGTTGTGCTGGTACAGGCTGGCGATGTACTGGTCGTCGGCCTGCGCTACCTGCTGCTGCGCATCGGAGACAGCCAGATTATCGGTCACGCCCGCCGCGTACTGCTGCTGGGCTTCGCTGAGCGCTTCGGCGGCGAGCCCGACATTGCTTTGGGCCACGGACACCTGCTTCTGCGCCGACTGGATATCCAGAATACTGTCGCGTACGTCCTGGGCGATCTGCCCCCGCAGGTTCCCCAGCTGGGCCCGCTTTTGTTCCAGCTGCTGCTCGGCCTCGGCCTCGTCGCCCCGGATCTTGGCTTCTTCCAGCACCGGGATGTCGAGCGTTCCCGTAGCGTCCCCGGTGCCGTGCGACTTCCGCACGTTGGTGCCGATGTCGCCGTAATCGCCGCTAAAGGAGACCGTGGGGTAGCGCTCTGCCTTGGCCGCGCCCTTGGCGGCTTCTCCGGCCTTGAGCTGCTCCACAAAGCCCTGGAGATCCTTGCGGTTGCCGATCGCCTGCGCAACCGCCGCATCCGGATCGATCGCGTCCAGCTGCTTGTAGGGCGCGCTGTCGGTCAGGGTGATCTGCTGCTCCACCGGCAGGCCGATCACCCGTGCCAGCGCCAGCTTGTCCTTGTCGAGCGTCGCCTGCGCCTGGATCAGATTCTGCTGCTGGGTTTGAAACTCCACCCGCGCGCGCAGCTCGTCAAGCAGCGGCGAGGTGCCGGCCAGGTGCTGCTGGCGCGCCTGCTCAAAGGAAACCCGCGAGGTTTCCACCTGCTGGGCGGTCGAGGCGACGCGCGCCTGGTCGGCAATCACCAGCAGGTAGGCGTTGCCCACGCTCAGCACCACTTCGTCCCGGGCATCCTGCACCGACAGCTGCGCGGCCACGAAGTTGTGCTTGGACGCAATGTAGTTGCGCAGGTTGGCGACGTTGATCAGGCTCCAGTCCAGGGTCGCGCGGAAGTCCTGGAATCCGTAGGGACCGATAATGGTCGGGAAGCCCGGGATGCGCAACCCTTCTGCCTGGAGGTCGGTTTCCTGCACCGCGTCCTTGATGGACGCGTTCACGGTGGGCAGCAGGTTTTGCAGCTGCGAAAGCTGGGTCGAGCGGGCCGCAACCACGTTGTTCGCGGTAAGGATCAGGCCCAGGTTGTGCTGCAAACCGCGGGCAACCGCTTCGTCCAGCGTCAGCGGGAGGCTGCCGGGCACCACCGGTACGTCCGCCACGCTTCCCTGGTAGCTATCGGCCTGCACCTGTTGCTGCGTCACCTGTACCGGGGAAGGCAGGTTCTGGATCGTGCCCGTGCTGACCGTGCCCAGTTGCGCCTGCAGCCCAGCCGCGTACACCAGAAATCCAACCGCAACCCACTTGCCTAGCATGGCCGAGGTGGCCGGCGCGGCGCCTTTCCGTCCTTGCAGCACACACACTCCCGATTGCCTCGCTGATCCGTTTCCCATTCTGGCGGGTATTGGATGCGCCCGTGCTCCGGAGGATGGACTTTGTTGCGCGGCCCCCACGCGGCCCATACGGGGCCCAGCGCGCGGCCCAGCGCGCGGCCCAGAGCGCGGCCCAGACGAGGCCCAGACGAGGCCCCCCAGGGAACCCGCTTGTGGCGCGGGTTGGAGGCAGCGCGCGGCCGGGCCTGCGGCCCCCTAGGCGAATTCCACCTGCCCGGCCGGCGCATGCACCAGCGAGTTTGCCAGCGAGCAAAGCGCTTCCCGGAAGATCCTGCCGACGCTTTGCGGCGTCCACCGCTCGCCCCCGTCGCCGCCCGCTTCCCGCAGCAGCTGAGCCGCGGTTTCGTTGCCCTGCCCCAGCACCGCCCGCTGCACAAAGATGGCGCGCTGCGCCACCGGGAGGGCTTCCAGCCAGCGCCGCAGGCCGCTTTGCAGCTCCGGCTTCGCCCCGATGTCCAGCCAGCCACGCAGCTCGGATCCTGTCAGCCCCGCGGCCCGAAGATCGTCGTCCTGGATGCACGGGTCGTGCGCCGCCGCCACCAGGGACTGGGTCGCAAAGGCAGCCGGCTCGGCCGTCATCAGCTCGCTCAGCGCTTCCCGTACCACCCGCGCCCGCGCCTGTTCCCGGGCCGCTTCCGGGTTCAGGCACGGATCGATCTCCATGGTCGACAGGGAGGTTTCAATCAGCCCCAGCGCGCGCGCTTCCCCACCCATCAGCAGCGAGGCCAGCTGGAACAGCTCTGCCGCCAAACTTCCTAGTGCGCTCGCGTCTCCACATCCATCTGTTGCCATGCGCGTTCCTCCACTGCTTGCCGTTTGTCGTGTGTGTGTGTGTCCGCTGGGTCTGCGGTGAACTGTTCTTTCATCTTCGGCTCAGCCGGGCAGCGGGTCAACCGCCGCGCTCGAACATCCAAGGAGAAGGTTTGGCGCGGCAAGGCCACTTGGCCGGGAATGGGCGCGCCTTGCAATATAAGATAGCGCGGGACCGGTTTCTTATGGAACAAACGCATCGCAATCTGTTTATCTCGCGCGACAGCTCCTGGTTGAATTTTAACCGGCGGGTGCTTGAAGAAGCGCGCGACCCTTCCAATCCCCTGTTGGAACGGGTGAAGTTCCTTGCCATCACCGCGTCCAATCTTGACGAGTTCATCGAGGTACGGATCGCCGGGATGCTGCAGCGGATCGAGGAAGGGCAGGGCGAGCCCGGACCGGACGGCATGACCGCGCAAGCGCTGCTCGACCAGATCAACGCCGACATGCACGAGTTTGTCGCCGAACAGTATGCCTGCTGGAACAACGAACTCCACCCGGCGCTGTGCGAGGCCGGCGTCCGGGTGCTCCCCTGGGGCGAGCTGACGGCCGAGGCCAAAAAAGCTGCCGCGGACTTGTATGCGCGGGACGTCGACCCGCTGCTTACCCCCATCACCATTGACCCGCGCCACCCTTTCCCTCGCGTGCTCAACAAGGTGCTGTGCGTGGCGCTGCTGCTGCGTCGCAAGCGCAAGGGCGCCAACGCGGCCGTGCTCGGGGTTATTACGGTGCCGCGCGCCCTGCCGCGCTTTGTTCGTATCCCGCAACCCGAAGGCAGCACCCGCGAAGACTTTCTGTTTCTCCACGACCTCATCGAGCACCACGCCGCCGGGATGTATCGCGGCTACGAGATCCTTTCCACCGCCGCCTTTCGCGTGACCCGCAACAGCAACCTTTACTTTGAAGAAGAAGAATCGCGCTCCCTGCTTGAAGCCGTGCGCTCCGAGCTCCACAACCGGCGGAAGGGCGATGCGGTCCGGCTTGAAATTGAGCGCGACGCCCACCCGGAGATTGTGGAGCGGCTTCGCTCCAACTTCGAGCTGGAGGATGCGCAGGTTTTTCCCACCGATGGCCCGGTCAACCTGTCGCGGCTGATGACGCTCTACAACGACATCAACCGGCCGGACCTGAAGTACCCGCCCTTCGCCGGGCGCGAGCTCCGGCTCCATCGCAAGAGCACCGATCTGTTTGACGAGCTGCGCCACTACGACATCCTGCTGCACCACCCTTTCGACTCCTACGACGCCGTGGTCGGCTTTATCGAGGCCGCGGCCGCCGACCCGGACGTCGTGTCCATGAAGCAAACGCTGTACCGCACCAGCGATAACTCGCCCATCTTTCGCGCGCTTACCGAGGCCTCCCAGTCCAAGGAGGTCACGGTCGTCGTTGAGCTGACGGCACGCTTTGATGAAGCCTCCAACATCCGCTGGGCGCGCAATCTTGAGGACGCCGGGGTACAGGTGTTTCACGGCATTGTGGGCCTCAAAACCCACTGCAAGCTCGCGCTGGTGGTGCGGCGCGACGCGGACGGGGTCATGCGCCGCTATGCGCATCTGGGCAGCGGCAACTACAATCCGGTCACCGCGCGGTTCTACACCGATATCAGCTTCCTTACCTCCGACCCGGCCATCACGGCCAGCGTGCACGCCGTGTTCAACTACCTGACCGCGCACTCCGAGTCCGACGACTATGCTCCCCTGCTGGTCGCCCCGCTGACCCTGGCTGAAAGCACGATCCGGCTCATCCAGCGCGAAACAGAAAACGCCCGCGCGGGCCGGCCGGCGCGCATCGTCGCCAAGATGAATTCGCTGCTCGAGCAGAGCATCATCGAGGCGCTCTACGCGGCCTCGCAGGCCGGGGTCGCGATCGACCTGATCGTGCGCGGCATCTGTTCGCTGCGCCCCGGCCTGCCGGGGGTGAGCGAAAACATTCGCGTGCGCTCCATCGTGGGCCGCTTTTTGGAGCACTCGCGCATCTTCTACTTCGCCAACGCCGGGGAAGAAGAAATCTACTGCGGCTCGGTAGACTGGATGCCCCGCAACCTGTTTGAGCGCTGCGAGGTCGCCTTTCCCGTCCGGGACCCGGCGCTCAAGTCCCGCCTCCGGGCGGAAATCCTGAGCGCTTACCTGGCCGATACCGTCAAAACACGGCTCCTGCGCCCCGACGGCACCTACGGCAAGTTGAACGAGACCGCGGAAGGCAAGCTGGAGCCTCGCTTCAGCGCCCAGGACTTTTTTCTGGCGCTTGCCGAAGGCCGTACCTCCTCGGCTTCGATCCCGTGTGAAAACCTCGAAGTGCTCACGCCCCCCTTGACGGCCGGAAACGAAGCCACCGCGGAAGGGGGCAGGCTGCAGGAAGACGATCCTGCCGTGGCCACACCCGTTCTGGTCGGGATCAAAAAGACCCGCCGCCGCAAGCTGCTCAAGGGCGACGGCTGAGCCGCGGGGGTTCGGCCCCTCAGCCGGAGCCGCTGCACGCGCCCCGGGGCTGCCCAGCCTGGGCTTACAGCAGCAGGGCGTCAGCCGGGCTTCAGCCGGGCCGGGTTCCGGCACTTCGTGAACAGACAGCGCCCCGAAACGCCACCACCCCCTCGCGGGCCAGCAACCGCAAGGGCCTCTTCTTTGCTAGGCTCGAAGGAGACACTGCATGCATATCCTCCTTACCGGCGCTGCCGGCTTCCTTGGTTCGCACCTTGCCGATCGCTTGCTCGCCGACGGTCATTCCGTCCTCGGTGTCGATAACCTGTCCACCGGCTCCCTGCGGAATCTCGAACACCTCCGGAACGAGGCCCGCTTCCGGCTCGAAGAACACGACATCTGCAAGCCGTTTGACTACGGCCCGGTCGACTTTGTCTATAACTTTGCCTCGCCGGCCAGCCCGGTCAACTATCACCAGCTGGGCCTGGAAACGCTCGAGGTCGGCTCTTCCGGGACCCGCAACGCCCTGGAACTGGCCCGGCGCTACGGCGCTGGCTTCCTCCACGCTTCTACCTCCGAGTGCTACGGCGACCCGCAGGTACACCCGCAGGACGAGGGGTACTGGGGCAACGTCAACCCGGTCGGCCCGCGCTCGGTTTACGACGAGGCCAAGCGCTTTTCCGAAGCCCTGGTCACCGCTTACCACCGCTACCACAGGCTCGACACGCGCCTGGTCCGCATTTTCAACACCTATGGCCCGCGCCTGGGCCGCAAAGACGGCCGCGTCATCTCCAACCTGCTTACCCAGGCTCTGCGCGGCGAGCCGATGACGGTCTACGGCGACGGCTCGCAAACCCGCTCGTTCTGCTACGTGTCTGACGAAATCGACGGCATCGTGCGCCTGGCCGGCTCCTGCGAACATACCCCGGTCAACATCGGCAATCCCACCGAGTGGACCATCCTGGACTGCGCGGAAACCATTCGCCGCGTGACCGGATCGCGTTCGCTCATCCTCTTCAAACCGCTCCCCGAGGATGATCCGCTGCAGCGCAAACCCGACATCGCCAAGGCCCGGCGCCTGCTTGGCTGGGAACCCAGGATCACCCTTGAGGAAGGGCTCCGTCTCTCGCTCGACTACTTCCGCTCGCTGCTGGACGAGCCCGTCGCCAGCCGCTGACGCGCTCCGCCCGAAGCACTCCCCCCCCGGGACCTGCCCGGCAAGCAGGCAGCTGAAGCAGGGTCGCGGGTCGCCGGGGACGAGTCGTTTTTCCGGCGCTTCCCACATTGAGCCAGCCCAGATGGGCTTTCACCCGCACCCCTTTTGCGTGCGCAAGGTGTGGTCCTGACTCGGGAACGACTCGGAAACGACCTGCAACGACCTGCAATTACGACGCCACCCGGCGCGGGACCATTTCCCTGGGCCGGAAGCGCAGCGGCGGGGCGTCCTCTACGGCGCAGGCTCGAAGCTGATTTCAAGCCCGCCCGCGCTGCCCGTAACGCGCAGGCCTTCGAGCGAGTTCACCCGCCAGTCGGCGCCGGCAAGCTGCTCGGCCGAGTGCGAAAAAAGAGTCGCCAACACCACGCAGCCGGCGGCCTTGCCGGCAGCCACGCCCGCGGGCGCGTCTTCAACAACCAGGCACTGCTCCGGCGCGAACCCCAGCAGCCGCGCACCCCGGAGGTAAGGCTCCGGGTCCGGCTTGCCGCGCTCGACCATGTCGGCCGTGATAAAGGTCTGCGGTGGTCGAAGCCCAACATGCTCCATGCGCACACGCGCCAACCGCTCGGTCGCGGAGGTGCACACGGTCCAGCTTCCCGGCGGCAGCGCTCCCAGCAGCTCGGGCACGCCGGGCAGCGCCTGCAGCCCTTCCGTGTCGTCGATCTCAATCTGCTCAACCACCGCGAGCTCTTCCCGGTCGTTCAGGTCGGGCCGCAGGAGTCGAATCGTTTCAATGGCGCGTTTGCCATGCGCGGTCAGGATCGCCTTGGCCCCATCCACGCCTCGCATGTTACCCCACTTCGCCCATGAGCGCTCTACCGAACCGAGCGAAGAAACGAGGATGCCGTCCATGTCAAACAGGATCCCGTGCGCAGCTATCTTCATCCCACCTTCTTTTTGCTGGGCCTTCTCGGAACCGCCTACGCAAGCCCTGCGAACCACTCCCGCATGCGCCTGGTCCCTTCCTCCACAGCCTCCTGCGAAACCGCGTACGAGAGCCGGATGTGGTCGTTGGTCCCAAAAGCCTCGCCGGGCACGGCGACCACCCGGGCCTCGGTGAGCAGCCGCTTCGAAAGCTCCATGGCCGTCTTCGGTGCGCCCGGTTTCCCAAGAAACGCCGACACGTTCGGGTACACGTAGAAGGCTCCTTCGGGCCGGGTGCAGCTCAGCCCCGGGATCTCGGCCAGGCGGGCAAGGATGCGGTCGCGCAGCTGCACGTAGTCCGCCCGCATCTCGGCCACGCACAGCTGCGAGCCCGACAAAGCCGCTGCCGCTGCCTTTTGCACAAAGGAAGCAGCGCTCGACGTAGACTGCGACTGCAGCTTGCTCATCGCCGCGATGATCGGCTTCGGCCCCAGGGCTAAGCCGGCGCGCCAGCCCGTCATCGCGTAGGTTTTGGACAGCGACCCCAGCACCACGACGTGCTCCCTGGCTTCGGCAACCGACGCGGCAGAAACAATCTCCCCCTCGTACTGCAGGTACACGTAGCACTCGTCGGTCAGGAGGTAGACCGCGTGTTCGTGGGCCATCTGCGTGATGCGGAACAGGTCCTCCTTTGCCATGACCGCCCCTGCCGGATTTGAGGGCGTATTTAGCAGAATCGCCTTGGTCCGAGGCGTCATGGCCTGCTCGATCGCTTCCGGCCGTACCCGGAAGTTTTCGCGCTCGTCGGTCTGTACAAACACCGGCACCCCGCCCGCGTACTGGATGATGTCCTTGTAGGACACCCAGTACGGCAGCGGCACAATCACCTCGTCGCCATGCTCAATGAGCACCTGGATGGCGTTGAAGATGGCGAGCTTTCCCCCGGTTGTGAACACCGCCTCGTCGGGTGTGTAGTGGGTGCCGAAATCCGCGGCATGCCGCTCCACAATGGCGCGCCGTACATCCGGAATGCCCGGCACCGCGGTGTACCGGGTAAAGTTCCCTCCAATCGCCGCGACGGCGGCATCCTTGATGTGCTGCGGGGTGCTGAAATGCGGCTCGCCCGCGCCGAAGTCCACCAGGTCCACGCCTTCGGCGCGCAAACGCGCGGCCTCGGCGGTCACGGCCATGGTCGCCGAGAGTTCAATACGGTTGATGCGGTCGGTAAACAGCTTCGGGGCGGTCGCGGTTGCGCTCATGCCCCTAGTTTTTCAGATTTTCTCCAGTCCGGGTAGCGAGGCGCGCGGATCGGGCCCTTGCCCGCCTCGAATCCACTTTCCCGACCCGTTCTCCCTCGCGCGCCCGGCCGGTTCCTCGACCCGCTCCCTAGTGAATACTCCAGCTCTGGTTGATGCCGCCGTTCTGCGGCCACAGGATGATCCCGGTTCCTGGGTTCTTGTTGTAGTTCGGGTCATCGATGACCAGCCCGGTCGCCTTGTTGTGCAACACCCAGCTGGTGCCGGCGGCGGTCAGCGACCAAAGCTGCGCGTCACTGGTCTCGGCGGCCTGTTGTTGCAGCGGGGTGCCGGGCGAGCTCGCTCCGTTCGGATCGGTCAGGTACAGGCCGCTCGCTCCGTTCTGCACCGTGTAGTACCCGTTCCCGAACAGAAAGGTCCACTTCTGATTGGGGCCTCCGTTCAGGTTCCACTCAATCATCTGCACCCCTGAAGTGTGCGCAAGGTTCGGATCATCGAGCACCAGCTGGCTGGACTGGTTGGTCAGCACGTAGGTCCCGTTCGGCAAGGGCTGCTGCGAAGCCGGGGAGCCTTTCAGCACCAGCAGCGTAGCCGAGTACGCGGGGTAGTTGTACACAAGGCCGCCCGGCGCGAGCGACACGTTGCCAAGCGCGCTGATGGCTGAAAGATTGGCGCCGCTGTAGCTGTACACCGCCGCAGAGCCGCCGGTGTTGTAGTTCGCAAACGACAGGGTCGTGTCGATGGCAGCCGCGGTTTTGTTGATGACGAGCACTGTCAGCGCCCCATCCGACGAGCGCTGTGCCCCATAGATCGAGAGCTCGCCCTGGTTCGTGCTGCTGGCCGTCACACTTGTGTCGCCGAAGTGGCTGCCCTGCCCGTCATAGTTCCGGTACAGGCGAAAAGCGTAGGCAATCGGGTCAGTCGGCGCCGGCGGGCTCCACATATTCGCGAAGTCCACCTGCTGGCGGCCAAAGATGCCCAGCACGTCTGCCTCGGCCAGCGCATCGGTCACCAGCTTGTTGCCGCTGTCAATCGAGTACTCGGAGAACGAAAGCTTCGTGCCGGGGTAGTACTGGCTGATCCACTGCTGGAAGCGCGGGATAAGCTGCATCGGCCCATTGAACTCATACTGCTCCACCCAGGTGCCCCCGTTGAAGGCCGGGTCCCACAGCGTACGGGTCGACGCCAGCTGCGAGGTGGCGTCCGTGAACTGCGGGTAATAGTGCTCATCGAAGTAGTCCAGCAGCCGCTGCCCCTGCTGCGCCTGGTAAGCGGCCATCTGCTGGAGATAGTACTGGCCCGCAAAGAGCCCGCCCTGCTGGCCCGGGTTGCCGATCCAGCCGCCAAGCGTGAAGTCCGACGGGCCCATCACCAGCGCGCTCGGGTCCTGCTGCTTCACCATGGCGGCATACTGCTGGCCCAGCGACACAATGGTGCTGTACGGCGAGCCCCCGGGCTCCACATCCCGGTGCGTATTGCCCCACCCGCCGGGCTCGTTGTCCAGCTGGTAAAAGAGCACGCCACCCTTGGCCGCGGTCCCGAACCTCGCCACGAGGTGGTCCACCCATCCCTGCTGCAGGCTCACCGAGTTCGCGACGTGGTTGGCCAGGATGTTTGTATCCGTGATGGTCGCTCCGGCTGCCGTGACCCCGTTGCCGCAGCTGTCTCCGTTCGGGTGCACATACGGGTTTGTTGACTGCTGGGCGCCATACACCGAGACCGGGAAGCTGCAATTCCACGCCGCACTCTTGTTGAGGTACGGCAGAATCGGAATGGTCATCAGCGCGCGAGCGCCCGCCGGCTGAAAGGTCTGCACGTACTGGTCCGCGGAGGCTCCGGGGACGGGGTTACTTTCGCCGTTGCCGCCCATGAAGTACCAGTCCGCCCCTGCGTTGCTCGAGTCCACCAGCCAGTTGTAGCGCGTGGTGCCGTCCCCGCCCCAGCGAACATTGGGCACCTGGATCTGCTCGGCAAAGGTTGCATCCAGTCCGTAACCTACAATGCCGTAGATGTTGGGGTTGATCGCGTGCCGGCCCGCGCCGGCGTCCACGCTCAGGGTCGGCACCGCTTGCGCCCAGGCGCTTCGCTGCACCACCAGCAACATGGCTGCCGCGTACAGAAGCATCTTGCCGAGCGTCGTCCATCGCACCATGTGCTTTCACCTCGTACCGCTCTGGATCATAGCGAGGCTGTCTTTCCCTGCGGCTTGGCAACCAGGTTTTCCCGCACCGCGGTAACGGAAAAGGAGCTTTTCGTTTTCAAATTGGGAAGCTTACCCCACCTTGCGGGGACACCCCGTTGACCGCGCACCGCTCCCATGAGCCGCGACCGGGCCGCTCGGCTTCACGCGCGCAGGCCTTCCGCACCCCAGAGCTTCCGCACCCTGGGCTAGGCTGTTGAAGCATGAGCCACGCTTCCCCCGTCTCCCCATCCGGAACACGCCTGCTCGACTCGCTTGCCGTGGTGCTGGTGTCGCCCCGCAACACGCTAAACATCGGCGCGGTTGCGCGCGCGATGAGCAACTTCGGCGCGAGCGACCTCCGCGTGGCAAACATCTTCTACCGGGAGTTTCGCTCTGCATCGTCCGCCGTCGGTCCTGCGGCAGCTCTGCTGCGCGCCGCGCGTGACTTCCCGACCACAGCCGCGGCCGTCTACGACGCCCAACTGGTGGTGGGCACCAGCGGCGCCGCTCCCGGCAAGCCCTGGCTGCAGCCCTTGGAGCGCCTGGAAGCAGGGGCCGTCCGCATGCGCGGCACGCTTGACCGCGGGGAGCGCGTTGCCCTCCTGTTTGGCTCGGAAAAGTTCGGCCTGTCCAACGACGACATGAGCCACTGCCATTTCCTGCTGCGCATTCCCACCCGCGACGAGCATCCTTCCATGAACCTCGGCCAGGCCGCCGCCCTTTGCTTGTACGAGCTGGCGCGCGTGGACCCGGGCACCCTGCCGGCGGCTCCGCCGGCTACCGAGGACGAGCGCTGGCTGCCGCAGAACTTTCCCCGCGGCGCGGGCGATCGCGCCCCCGCTCCTGCCGAGTCCCTCGAGCGGTTCACGCGCATGCTCGAAGAGGCCCTGGTGGCCAGCGCCTTCCCCGGCATGGGCTCGCCTACACGGACGCGCCAGCTCCGCAACTTCGTGCGGCGTCTCCGCTTTTCAGCTCACGATGCGACCCTGGCAACCGGCTTTCTGCGGCAGATGCTTTGGAAGCTGCGCGGCACACCGGCCCGGCCCCAGCCCGAGCCCGAGCCCGAGCCCGAGAAGTAAGCGTGGTACACATACCGAAGGGATGGCGCTCCCCCGGCACCGTGCCGTGAGCCTGAGCGGCTGCCGTGCGGGTTCGCTCGCATGGCGCGCGCGGGCATCCCTGAAAGCGTCTATGAGCCTGCTTCTCTTCCAGATCGCGGTCGTGGTTCTTGTTACGCTCACCTGCGCCAGCCTCGCGCGCCGCCTCGGGCAGTCGCGCGTGATCGGCGAGATCGTTGCCGGCATCCTGCTGGGCCCGTCGGTGCTCGGCCGGGTTTCGCCGGCGCTCAGCCACCGGCTCTTTCCCCCATCCTCGCTGGTCGCCATGGAAGAGCTTTCCACCGTCGGCCTGGTGCTGTTTCTGTTTCTGGTGGGCTTGGAACTGGACGACCGGGAGATCCGTCGTCAGCGCTTCACGGCGCTGGCGGCAAGCGGCACCAGCATTGCCGTGCCTTTCCTCGCGGCCGTGCTGCTGGCCCATGCCCTGCGCACCCGCTTCGCCCCGCACGGGGTCGGCAGCGTTCCGTTTGTGCTGTTCCTGGGCATCAGCATGAGCATCACGGCCTTTCCCGTGCTCGCGCGCATCCTTGAAGAGCGGCAGCTGATGAACACGCCGCTTGGCGCCACCGCCATTCTTTGCGCCGCGGTGGACGACGTGGTCGCCTGGCTCCTGCTTGCCATTGCGCTTACCCTGGTCGACCTGAGCGGCGCCCCCAGCAAACTCGCCCTGCACTTTGCCCTGCTCGGGGCTTACCTCGTGTTTATGCTGGGCGTCGTGCGCCCGCTGGCGACCCGCGTGGCTTTGCGGCGCAACCATCCCGAGCTCGGCATCGGTCTGCTGGGGCTTGCCGTGGCCTTTGCCTTTGCTTCGGCGGCGGCCACCAACTGGGCCGGCGTGCACCCCTTGTTCGGAGCCTTTATCGCCGGCATCTGCTTCCCGCGCATCGAGCCCTGGCAACAGGCCATCCGGCTTCGCCTGGACATGATCACCTCCGTGCTGCTTCTCCCCCTTTTCTTCGCGCTCACCGGCCTCCGCACGCGGCTCGACCTGCTCAACGACAGCACCATGTGGCTGTGGGCAGGCGCGGTGCTGCTGGGCGCGATCGGCGGCAAGGTGGGCGGCGCGGTCTTTGCGGCGCGCTGGTCCGGGCAGAACTGGAAGGCCGCGCTGGCGCTCGGCGCCCTGCTCAACACCCGCGGCCTGGTCGAGCTGGTTGTGCTCAACATCGCCTACAACGTCGGCGCGTTTTCGCCCACGCTGTTTACCATGCTGGTCGTCATGGCGCTGGTTACAACCATGTGCACCACGCCCATGCTCGACCTGCTCAAGGTGCGCGGAACAGAAACGGAAGAGCCCGCCTAGAAAGACTCCTGTCCGGCCCGCTCCTCACAGGGCGGTAGCACGGCCAACCTCCCACAACCGCGTTTGTCGTTACCTGCCGGGAGATTGAGGCTGCACTTTGAGCCAAAAACCCATGAGCACGAACCAGATGACCTGGCTCAGCATGACCACCGCCATGCCGTGGACGCGCAGCCGAGATGTCCCACAAGGATAAGGAGCGCGATCAGAGGCGCTGAGGTCAAGCCGAAGATCGCTGCTGCTTTAGCTCGACTGAGCCGCAGACTTGTAACGGACCTCAAGCAGATGGCCAACGCTCCACCGACGGAGTACAGCTTAGAGAAAGCCTGATTGATTTGGAAGAAGGCAGCGATGACGATGCGCCATGATGGCCCCCGGCGGGCGTGTCACGCGCCATCATGCTTAGCAGGTTGGGCAGGATGAAGCCGCTCACCGTCCCGGCGACCATGACAGCCACTGAAGCGAAGGAGTATGTCACCAAAGCTGCGATAGCAAGACGGTCTGATCCGTTCAAGGAGTGTGTCAGGCCGAGGGTACCCAGTAGGAGTAGAAAACGCTCAGCAAAGCCAAACCGTGGGCAACGCCGGAGACGATGGCAAGGTGGGGTGTGGCTCCCGTAGGATGAATGGCCATCGTGATGACGCCCCCAACGAGCCGCAGATGAGCGCTAGTCCTGCCTTTTGATTGTCTGCCATAGGCGATACGGTAGGCGTTCTCGCAAGGAGCAACACCGACCCTTGGACGTTTCGGAACAAAGGAGGCTGGTTTGTCCGGGACCCACAAATAGGCATCACGTGACCAAGGTGCCCGGTGTCCGCAGAGCCATCGCTGCCGATGCACGGGTGCGCTTTACACGTGAGGTTCTCGGCGATGCTTTGGTGGCGCTCATGCACGAATGGCCGTTCGAGCAGTTCACCGTTCAGAACATCCTCGATCGCGCCGGAGTAGGGCGAACCACTTTCTACACCCACTACACAAACAAGCAAGACCTCTTCTTGGATAGATCCCCTGATGTCTGGGTCCGCAGCTTGTCGAGGGCAGCGTTCTCAGACCCGATCTCGCGCATTCTCCGTTCCGGCAGCCAAATCCTTGATTGGGCAGGAGCGTAGGTCAGCGTGATAAGGCCTTTCGTAATCAGGTCACTTGCAACAAAGCTGAGCGGCGGCCGCGGACCGGAGAAGAATGGCTTGCCGCTACCCAGCACGACTCGGTCAGCTAGGGTCAGTACTCATTGATGAAGTCAGGTGAGTGAGGTCCCCGTCAGATCACTTTCTTTCGCGCCCCACTCCGCGCTGTCGCTGTCCAATGCCGCATGATCTCGTCCATGCGGCGACCGTACACCATGTCCCAAGCCGCAGACACGCTCCGTAGAGTACCGAAACAGAGCGGGGCGAGGTAGAAACTTCTCTTGTTCGACATAGCCGTCCGTGCCTTCAGCAGATTGGTACTGCGAAGTTAAGGAGGGCTCTCAGTCGCATGGGGCACCAGGAAGCGCAAACAACTGGTGGCCTCAACGAGTTGCGGCTTCAAAGGGAAGGAAGAGCGTAAAGACTGTGCCGGAGGGGGTGGCGGTACGGCTTCTGACTCTCAGCCGGCCGCGATGGCGTTCGACGATCTCCTGGCTAACCCACAAACCGAGGCCGGTGCCTGCAATGCCCTTTGTGGTGAAAAAGGCCTCGAAGATGTGGCGGAGGTTCGCACCGTCGATGCCGGATCCCGTGTCAGCCACCGTGAGCAGCAGACCGCTCCGGCCGGTGGGCCAATCCGTCGCTTCACGGGCGCATAGCAGCAAGCGTCCACCTTTCGCAGCCATGGCGTCGATGGCGTTGCCGACCAGGTTGTTGAGAACCTGGCGGATTTCACCGTCGAAGCAGAGGACCGGGCGAGTGACTTTCAGCTTGTGTTCGACGCGGATGCCTGAGTTCACCAGGCGGCTCTGGCGCATGGAGAGGCAATCCTCGAAGAGCTCAGAAGCGAGGATTGATCGCGGAGCAGATTGCTGCTTGTGAAAGCGAAGGGTCTGGCTGGTAATGTCGGCAAC
>CALMAN010000149.1:0-7471 GCA_937859835.1 uncultured Acidipila sp.
TCCCCCTGCTGGCCTGGCCGGCAGACTAGCTGCTACCCCCTTTGCGCCTCCCCGCCCGCTACTGCTTAGCCCGCGGGCTGGGCCCCATCCGGCAGCGCCGCCTCCCCGCTGCTCACCCGGTCCGGGAGCACCGGCGGCACATAGTGCCGTACATCCGCGCCGCGAATCCAAAAGATCACATCCTCGGCGATGTTGGTTGCGTGGTCCGCCACCCGCTCCAGCGAGCGCGCAATCACAAGCGAGTTCAAGGCCTGCGGCGTCCACTCCGGCTGCTCGCGCATCACCCGCAGCAGGGCAAAGTACGCGTTGGCGTTCAGCGCGTCCACGGCGTCGTCCAGCCGTAACACCCCTTCCGCCGCGTCGGCATCGCCCTCCACAAACGACTGGAGGGCCCGGCGCACCATGTCGATGGCCAGCGCCGCCATGCGCGGGATGTCCACGGGCAGCTCGGAGGTCGGGAAAGCCTGCAGCTCGCGCACCCGCTCCACGATGTTCACCGCCGAATCCCCTACCCGCTCCACATCGGCATTGATCTTGATCACGGAAAGAATAAAGCGCAGGTCGATGGCCATGGGCTGCTCCATGGCGAGCAGATCGAGCGCCATCTGGTCGATCTCGCGCTCATAGCGGTTGATCGCCAGCTCCGACTGCTCAACCAGGTCGCACAGCGCAAGGTCGCGGGTACGGTAAGCCTCGATGGCGCGCTCGATCGACTGCTCGGCCATCCCGGCCATGACCAGAATGCGCTCCTTCAAGTCGCCGAGGCTTTGGTGAAAACGAACACGCATACTTACCCAAACCTCCCCGTGATGTAGTCCTCGGTACGCTTGTCTCCAGGGTTGGTGAAGATCTTGTGAGTTACATCGAACTCCACCAGCTTCCCGGAGAGAAAAAAGCCGGTCCGCTCGGCGACCCGCGCCGCCTGCTGCATGTTGTGCGTCACGATCACAATCGTGTACTGCGATTTCAGCTCAAAGATCAGGTCCTCGATCTTTGCCGTAGAAACCGGGTCGAGCGCGGAGGCCGGCTCGTCCATCAGCAACACCTCCGGGTCTACGGCCAGCGCGCGCGCGATGCACAGCCGCTGTTGCTGGCCGCCGGACAGGCTCGCGCCCGACTTCCGGCGCAGGTCGTCCTTGACTTCTTCCCACAGCGCGGCGTGCTTGAGGGAACGCTCCACAATCTCGTCCAGGACCCGGCGATTGCGAAAGCCGT
Source organism: uncultured Acidipila sp. (assembly GCA_937859835.1). Lineage (GTDB taxonomy): Bacteria > Acidobacteriota > Terriglobia > Terriglobales > Acidobacteriaceae > EB88. The sequence goes on from CALMAN010000149.1 coordinate 1,216, forward strand.
TCAGCTTCAGCCCGGAAGCGACGTTCTCGTAGATCGACATGGTCGGGAACGGATTGGGCCGCTGAAAGACCATCCCCACGCGCCGCCGGATCTCGACCGGGGCGGCGTCCTTGTAAATATCCATGGCGCCGATGCGCACCGTGCCGTCCACCCGGCCACTGGCGTTGGTCTCGTGCATGCGGTTGAGGCAGCGGACAAAGGTCGACTTGCCGCAGCCGGAAGGCCCGATCAGCGCGGTCGCCTGGTTGGCGGGGATGTCGAGGCTGATCTTGAACAGGGTCTGGTGCGTGCCGTACCACGCATCCAGATCCTTGACGGTGATGCCGACGCCCACTAGGCGGCTCCCTTCAAGGTGCCGCGCGACGCAACATAGCGCACCAGCGCGACAGAAACCACGATCAGCAGAATCAGCACCAGCGCACCGGCCCAGGCCAGCCGATGCCAGTCGTCATACGGGGAAATGGCGTAGATGTAAATCTGGAGAGGCAGGGCGGCGATCGGCTGGTTCAGGTTGGTGCTCCAAAAGCTGTTGCCGAAGGCCGTAAACAGCAGCGGCGCGGTTTCGCCCGCTACCCGCGCAAAGGCGAGCATGCAGCCCGTAATCACGCCGGGCGAAGCGGTCCGGAGCGTAATCGACAGCACGGAGCGCCAGTTCGGCAGGCCCAGGCCCAGGGCCGCTTCGCGCACCGAGTTCGGCACCATGACGAGCATTTCCTCGGTGGTCCGCGTAATGGTGGGAATCATCATGATGCCCAGCGCGACCCCGCCCGAAAAGGCTGAAAAGTGTTTTTGCGGCAGCACGATAAGCGAGTACACCGCGATCCCCATCACGATCGACGGCACCCCGTTGAGCACATCGGCGGTAAAGCGGACCACGTTGGCAAAGCGCGTGTTGCGTCCAAACTCCGCCAGGTAAATGCCGGCCGCGATGCCGACCGGGACACCCATCAGGCTGGCGATGGCCAGGATGATGCCCGAGCCCAGGATCGCGTTCGCCATGCCCCCGCCCACCTCGCCCACCGGCTTGGGCACCTGGGTGAAAAAGGCGAGATTCAGCGAGCTGGCGCCCTTAAACAGCAGGTACGCAAAGATTGCGACCAGGGGCGTCACCACCAGGATGGTACTCAGGACCGCCAGGCCCGTCGCAACGTGATCGACAAGGTTGCGTGTCGTGCTGTTGTTGCTCCTTGGGAGCTGCTGTTCCATGCCGTCTTTCCTGGTTCTGTTGAACGGATGGGCGTGGGTGGGGGGAACCCTTGCGCGCCGTCCGGGAGGGCCTTGCCGGGGTGCAAAGCCCTGTCGCCCGCTGCTTCGACCCTTCCCTAGGCTGCCACGCGCACCGGCGCGCCGCGGGTCACAGCCCACACCAGCAGCCGGGCCAGTGCGTTCACCACAATGGTGACCAGAAACAACGCCAGGCCAATCTCCACCAGGGCGCTCAGGTACAGGTCATCCGATGCTTCTGAGAATTCGTTCGCAATCACGGAGGCCATCGAGTAGCCGGGCGCAAAAAGCGACCGCACGATCTCCGGCCGGTTGCCGATCACCATGGTGACCGCCATGGTTTCGCCCAGGGCGCGCCCCAGCCCCAGGATGACCGAGCCCACGATGCCGATGCGTGCATTGCGCAGCACCCCCATGCGGATCATCTCCCAGCGGGTCGCGCCGAGCGCCAGCACCGCTTCGCGCTGCGCATAAGGCACCGCCGACATCACCTCGCGCGTCAGGGACGAGATGATGGGCAGGATCATGATGGCCAGGATGACCCCGGCCGCCAGCATCCCGATCCCGTAGTTGGGCCCTGTAAACAGCGTGGTCCAGCCCAGCGTGGCGCCCAGCACCGGATTGACATGCGCGCGCAGGATCGGTACCAGCACAAACACCGCCCACAGCCCGTACACCACCGACGGAATAGCCGCCAGCAGCTCGGTCAGAAAAGCCAGCGGGGAGCGCAGCGGACCGGGGCACATTTCCGTGAGAAAAATGGCCAGCCCTACCGAGAGCGGCACCGCGATGGCCAGCGCCACCAGCGAGGAAAGGAGTGTGCCATAGATAAAGGGCAGGGCTCCGTAATCGCCCGTCACCGGATCCCAGCCGGAATGGACAAAAAAGCCGAACCCGAACTTCTTGATCGACATTTCGGACCGCATCACCAGTTCGGTCGCGATCAAGGCCACGATGGCAAAAATGGTGAGCGCGCAGGCGACCATGAGCCAGCGAAACGCCCGGTCGCTCCCGGCCGAGCTGCCGCGGGCGTGGAGAAAGCTCCGCACCGGCGAAGGGGAAGGGTCCTCAGCTGCCGGCGATCCGGAACGGCTGGTGCTGGGGCCGGCGATGGCAGTTTGGGACAACGAAGGCGCGAAACTGCGGGTGCGAATCTGTTGTGTGTTGCTGTCCACGAGCGACTACCCTACCGAGCTTTGTTCAACAACAGGTTAACGGGTTTCGCCCGGGACGTCTTCCCCGGCCTCTCGCGCCGCCGATCCCGGGACCGCCCCGATCAGGCCCTTTTTGCCCGAAGCCGCGGTCTGAAGACGCGGTTCTGGTCGCGATTCTGGGCCGGCGGTCCAGAACGGAGGTCCGGAAACGGCAGTTCGGGGCTACGCTCCGGGCAAGCGACGGGCTGACGGTCCCAGGCGCTCAGCTCAGCGCGGAAAGCGTTGCCGCGCTGTGCTGCGCTTCTTCCCGCTCCGCCGCCTCAGCAGCCCGGGGCAGCGTAAACACAAACGTGGCGCCCCGGCCCAGCTCGCTTTCGGCGCGAATACTTCCGCCATGCGCCAGCACGATGTGCTTCACAATCGCCAGGCCCAGTCCAGTGCCGCCCGAATCGCGCGAACGCGCCTTGTCCACCCGGTAAAAGCGCTCAAAGATACGCTGGAGGTGCTCGGAAGCGATGCCCTGCCCGAAATCCTGGACCGTGAACTCCACCGTTCCCTCGGCATCCCGAGCCCCGATGCGGATCCGTCCTCCGGAACGCCCATACTTCATGGCATTCTCGATCAGGTTCCCGAAAACCTGGTTGAGCGCGTCGAGGTCGGCCAGCACCGGGGTCGCCGGGGCGGGCCCGCGCTCCAGTTCCACCCCCGAGTCGATGGCCATGCCGGCAAGCGCATCGATGGCGTCCTCGATCAGGGTGTCGGCGCGGACCGCCTGCGGCTTGATCCGGTAATCGCCGGCTTCTACGCTGGCCAGCGCGAGCAGGTCGGCGGTCAGGCGATTCATGCGCGTGGCATTGCGCAGGACGATCTCCAAAAACTCGCGCGCCTGCTCTGACAGCGAATCCTCGTCAAGCACGGTTTCTACGTAGCCGGTAATCGAGGTGAGCGGGGTGCGCAGCTCGTGCGAAACATTGGCGACGAAGTCGCGGCGCGTGCGCTCCGCGCGCTCCACGTCGGTGACATCGTGCAGCACCGCCACCGCGCCCCCGCCCGGCATGGGCGCGGCAGAAACCGCGAAAACCCGGCCCGGTAGAAAGGAGGTGGCGCGCCCCCGGCCCAGCGCCTGCGCCTGCATCGCGATGCCTACGCAGCGCAGCACTTCCGGGTCGCGGATGCACTCGACCAGCGACCGGCCTTCGCGCACCGCGCTCGGCGAGATGGCGCGCATCTTGCTGTTTGACCAGGTGACCTGCGAGTGCGGCGAAATCCCGATCACGGCTTCCTGCATGCTGTCAAGCAGCACGGCCAGCTCACGCCGCGAGCCGTCCAGCGCGCGGAAGCTCGCTTCCAGCCGCGCCGCTGTTGCGTCCAGCGCATGGGCTACTTCGGACACCTCATCGAGCCGGCCTTCTTCCACGCGCGCCGAAAGATCGCCGGCCGCGATGCGATGCGCGAAGTGCACAATGCGCCCCAGCCGCCGCGCCACGCGTTGCGCAAGAAAGGCAGCCAGCAAAGTCGCTACCAGGAGCGCCAGGAGCGAAGCCGCCAGCAGGTCGCGGCGCAGCAAGGAGAGTGTCGAGCGCACTTCGGGGGCAGCAAAAAGGAACCGCGCCGTGTACGGGCCGGCCGGCGTGGCCACCGGCAGCCGGTCTCCGCCCGCCTCTGCTGCGCCTAGCGCCCGAAATGCAACCCGGCCCGACCGGTCCAGAAGCGTGAGGTCAGCGTGCGCCGCAAGCGCTTGCGCCGCTACCACCTGCGGCAGGTCGAGCGGCGCGGTACGGGCCAGCTGCGCGGCCAGCTCTCGGGCCCTCGCGCCGTCGAGCGCATCGGCCTGCCGGTACAGTGCGTGCTGCATGATGCGGCGCACCGTGAAGTCAAGCGTCGCCGTGCCGATGCAGAGCACCAGCAGAAACGAAAACAGCAGCTTGGTGAAAACTCGCCCGGTCATAGGTTCCTGCTCGGATGCTAGCCGACGAGAGCCGTCGAGGGAACCGGAATCTAAACCTTTGGGACCTCGAAGCGGTACCCCGCGCCGCGTACCGTTTTCAGGTAGCGCGGGTTTTCCGGATCGACCTCGATCTTTTCGCGAATCCTGCGTACATACACATCCACCGAGCGCGGCGTCACAAAGCGCGCATCGCCCCACACTGCATCGAGCAGATGGTCGCGCGAGAAGACCCGCCCCGGGTGCCGCGCCAGGTAGTCGAGCAGCCGAAACTCGGTCGCGGTGGTGGTGGTCAACTCGCCGCGCACCTTCAGCTGCATCGCTCCGGCATCAATCAGCACCCCTTCAAACTGGATGGTCTGCGGCCCGGTTGGCCGCTCAAAGCGGCGCAGCACCGCCCGCACCCGGGCTACCAGTTCCCGGGGCGCAAACGGCTTGGTGATGTAGTCGTCGGCCCCCAGCTCCAGGCCCAGGACGCGATCGTTTTCACTCGCCCGGGCAGTCATAAAGATGATGGGGACCGTCGAAAGCTGGGCATTGGCGCGCAGCTTGCGGCACACTTCCAGCCCGTCTCCACCCGGCACCATGATGTCCAGCAGAAACAGGGCGGGCGGCTGCCGCTCGGCCTCTGCGATGAGGTGCAACGTTGTTGGGAAAAGCCGGGGGGTGTACCCGGCTGCCCGCAGATGGTGCTCAACCAGTCGCGCAATGTCCGTGTCATCTTCCAGCACAAAAAGAGTCGCGCTCAAACCGCCTGCCTTTCCCTTCGTCTCCTGCCCCGCAGGCGCCCGGGAGCGCCGCGCGCGGCTCGCCTAAGCGTACCCTGCATCCCTGCGGGGCGTGCGAATATCCGGTAAATCATCCGGCTCCGCATCGCGCGCTGCCTTTGCCGACTCCAAGGAACCATGGCACACAAGCAGCGCGCGCTCGGGAGCCAAGGGCTCGTGGTCTCCGAGCAAGGCCTCGGATGCATGGGTATGTCGGATTTCTACAGCGGCCGCGACGAGGCAGAGTCGATCGCCACCCTCCGGCGTTCCATTGAGCTCGGCATCACCTTTTTTGACACCTCCGACATCTACGGTCCGCACACCAACGAAGAGCTGCTCGGCCGCGTGTTCCGCGGCCGCCGCGACGAGATCACCCTGGCGACCAAGTTCGGCATCCTCCGCGATCCATCAAACCCCTCGGTGCGCGGCGTCAGTGGGCGGCCGGAGTACGTCCGCGAGGCCTGTGACGGGAGTCTGCGCCGGCTCGGCACCGACGTCATCGACCTGTACTACCAGCACCGTGTGGATCCGGATGTGCCGATCGAGGAAACCGTGGGCGCCATGGCCGGGCTGGTGGCCGCTGGAAAGGTGCGCTACCTGGGGCTGTCCGAAGCAGGTCCGGAAACGATCCGGCGCGCCCACCAGACTCATCCCATCTCCGCGCTGCAAACGGAGTACTCGCTCTGGTCGCGCGAGCCTGAAGCCGAGCTGCTGGCGCTCACACGCGAACTGGGCATCGGCTTTGTTGCCTACTCGCCCCTGGGCCGCGGCTTTCTTACCGGGCAGATCCGGAGCGAGGCGGACCTTGCCCCGGACGACTGGCGCCGCAACAATCCGCGCTTTCAAGGGGCAAACTTCGGGAGAAATCTCGACCTGGTCGCTAAGATCAACGAAGTCGCGAAGCGGAAGGGCGTTGCGGCCTCGCAGCTCGCCCTGGCCTGGGTGCTGGCCCAAAGCGAACACATCGTCCCCATCCCCGGCACCAAGCGTGTCCGGTACCTCGAAGAAAACGCGGCCGCCTCGGCCATCGAGCTTTCGCGGGAAGAGCTGCGAGAGATCGACCGCATCGCTCCCGCCAACGCAGCCGCCGGCTCCCGCTACCCGGAAGCCGGCATGGCGGCCGTCAACCGCTGATCTTTCGAGCCGCTCGAGGGTGAGGCGGCTTC
>CALMAN010000149.1:7571-9289 GCA_937859835.1 uncultured Acidipila sp.
GGTCGTCGCGGGTGGCAACCCAGGCTTTCCTACAAATGACGCGCTCTGCCTGGGTGGCCGGGTGCGCGGCCTAGTACCAGGTGTTGTCCGAGTCGTCCGGCGCGTCCATGTAGGCCACGTCCACCACGGTCCCTTGTTCGGTCACGTTGGCGTTGTCGAGCGCGGCGCCGTTCTGCGTGCCGTAGATGTACACCTGCCCGCCTTCGGCTGTGTACACCTTGTGCAGCCCCGTAACGGCGGCAATGCCGGTGCCGTCGCCCTTGTAGGACTCAATGGTGCTTACGGTGTTGGTGGCCGTGTTGAACATGGTCATGCAGCCATATGCGGTTGTAACGCCCGCCTGCGACTGCTTGTACCGCTCGCCGCCCTCGCACAGGTTGCTGGCGATCCAAAGCGTGTTGTCGTCGGCCAGCACCATGCGGGCATGCGTGCCGTCCGCGATCGGGATGGGCGCGCCCACAGTGCCGGCCGCCGGGTTCACCACCGAAAGCTCGCCCGTGAACAGCCCATCCGGCAGCAGCTGCTGGCCGGCCACGTACAAGGTGTTGCCGTCAAACAGCGCATCGGTGGCGCCGCCCGGGACCGGGATGAAGTTGGCGCCGGCCAGGTCCAAACCTGCCGGGCCGGAAACGCCCGTGTTCAGCCCTGTCGCCGGAAGAGGGATCTGGGTGATGCCGGCCGCCTGGCCCCCGCACTCCGGTCCGCAGTTGATCACATAGGCCGATGCGCCGTCGGGTGAAAACACAGCCTTGATGGGCCGGTCAAAGCGCCCATTGCCGGCCGGGGCAGAAGGGACCGGAAACACACAGTACTGGGGCAGGTTTTGGGGCTCGCAATCTTCAGAAACCGGCCCCCCGGGGATCGGCTGGAAGCTTGTCGGCTTGTTGATGGCGGCCTGCTGCTGCGCCGTGGTCAGATGCACAACGGTGTACACCAGATCCTCGTTCTGCACAAAGGCAAGGGCCACGGTGCCGGACGCGTTGATCGACACGCGGTACACGCCGGGCAGGTTCAGCAGAAAGGTCCCGGAAGCCGAGTCAACAACCTCCACAACATGCGCGGACTGCTGCGCGGCCACGATGTACTGGCGGCTGCTGGATGCAAACACCGAGGAAGCGATCGCGTTGTTGCTGGGCGGCTGCAGGAGCCCGGTCGCGGACTCTGCCTGGTAGTTGACCTGCTCCAGCGCGCCGTTGTTGAGCGTAAACACCAGGCCTGCCTGCTCGGCCGGGTAGTTCTGGATCGTCAGCGGCAGCCCGTTGTACCCGGTGATGGAAAACGAGGCGACGGTGTTCTTGTAGTTGTGGCGCACATCGTAGTTGCCGTCGACAAGAAACAACTGGCCCGAGCCGGCGTTTTGTACGGCGATCAGGACCCGGTTCAGGATGCCGCTCGGCGGCAGCGAGCGCCCGGCGAAGTAGAAGTTCTTTCCGCACGCGGAAAGGCCGAGGGAAACAAGGAGCAGTGCTGCACACACAGAAACAACACGCAGCCGGCGATAGGCACGATTGCCTGAAAACTGGAGCAGGTTGAACAGATGCAAAAGGAAACCCCGATCCCGCGGGAGAGCAAGCTCGCTCCACCCCAAAGGCAAGCTGAGTATAACAAAGGGGTACTGCCCTGGAACTCGATCCGGCGCGCAATCCGGCCCTCCATCCCGCCCAACAAACCGCCCACCATACCGCCATAAAAACGGCTCCACCCCGCCCCGCCCCCCC
>CALMAN010000150.1:0-17454 GCA_937859835.1 uncultured Acidipila sp.
GCGCATGGCTTTCACTTGCCGCCAGCAGCGCAATCCCGCGCCCGCTCGACACCGAAGCCAGCACCTGCGAGGTGCGCTCCAGGAATTGCTGGGCGGAAGCGACCCCGGCAAAGCTTTCCTCGATCTCTGCCCGGTGCTCGGGCGAAAGCCGCCCCTGCTCGTTCCCTGGGGGATTGCCGGCCAGGGCGCGGCTCCCCAGCTGTTCCACATAGAAGCGAAAGGCAAGCGGGGTGGGGATGCGGCCGGCAGAGCTGTGCGCCTGGTCGAGCAGGCCGGCGTCGCCAAGCGACGCCATCACGTTGCGAATGGTCGCCGAGCTCATGCCGTCCTTGTGCGCAAACACGCGGGCAAGCGCCTGCGAGGCCACCGGCTCACCCGAAGCGATGTAGGCTTCGATGATCGCCAGGAGCACAAGACGCTCACGCGGGCTGATGCGCAGGGATGGGAGCATAAGAGTGTGTGTGGACGCTGATTCTCTACAGATGCCGGGGTCCCGTCAAGGATGCTTCGGCGGCCGGGGGTACCGAAAGTGTCCCTGCGTGGGACGCACGGCGGGGCTGCCCCAGCCGGCCACCAGCAGCAGCCAGATGTAGGCTGCCTGCATGGCTGTCCGGACGGGAACGGACGGCATGGGGATGCCCCCAATGGTGCGGCCCGCCACATAGATATTCGCCGGAAAGATGGCGACCATGAATACGGCCAGGCAAAGGGCGGCAGCGCGGCGGGTCGGCGGGAACAACAGGCCGGCGGCGCCCAGCAGCTCAGGCACCCCGGTGGCAACGATCAGCGCGGGCGACTGCGGAAGAGGCGGCGGCAGCAGGGGGAGAAAGAGCCGCGGCCGCAGGAGGTGGAGCAGGCCCGAGCCGACCAGGGGCGCGGCCGCCAGCAGGCGCAGGCCGAGGGCCATGCCGTAACGCGGGCCGAAACGCAGGCCGAAACGCGGGCCGAAACCCGGTACAGGTGCCAGGCCGTCGCTCGGCGGGGGCAAGGGCGGGCGCAAGCGCCGGACGAGGAAAAAACCGGCGCCCACCGCGGCAAGGATGCCCATCGGCGGGAGGTAGCGGGCTCCAGGCGTCACTGCCGCTGCCCGGAGGCCGCGGCGCCAGAGGCTGCCCGGGCCGGGAGGCGGGTCACTCATGACCTTCGGGCGCGCGCTTTGCCGCGGCCAGCGGTCCGGTGGGCGGCAGCGTGTAGATTTCGATGGCTCCATCGCGGAGGATGGCCAGGCTTTCCCCGTTGGGCGAGAGCGCGAAGTTGCCGCCGGCGGTAAACACCGGGTGGGCGTCCAGCACCGCGTCCAGCTTGCCCGTTTCCACGTTGAAAACGCCGACCGGCTGCCCCAGGATTGAGGACTCATCCACCGGATCGAGCGTAGCCAGGTTGTGATCCACCTCGATGGACCCGTAGGCAAAGCGGTTGCCGGCAGCGCTGTAGGCGAACTTGCCCCAGGTAAAGCGGGACTGCCAAAGCTGCTCCCAAAGCTTGCGGCCGTGCAGGTCAAAGGCGTCGATCAGGTGGTCCGACGAAAAGGGCACACAGCTTTGCACCAGGTACGCCTGCTCGCTGATGGGCTCAACCGTCGGCTGGCAGGTGCTGGCGACGCTCGCGCTCGGCTGCGGGCGGCCCCCGAAGGGCACGATCAGAACGTTCCACTGCTTGCCCTTGGCCTGCTCCACGGTCAGGTAACCGCCTTCCACCATGGGCAGCGACACGGCGTGGGACAGGCGCGCTTGCTGTTCAGTGCTGTGCTTGCGCGTGTCCACAACCAGCAGGAGGTACTGCTCGCGCCGCGCCGGAAAGCGTGGAGCATCATCGCCCAGAGTGGGGGCGTCGCTCGAGCGCTCTTGCTCGCCTTCCTTGACCGGGGTAGCGAACTGCGCGACCAGGGTGCCCGTATCCGGGGAAAGCTGGACCGAGGCGAGCTTGCCTTCGGGGTGGAGGTAATCCCGCAGCACGAGCGACTTGTCGCTGATAAAGAGCGCGTTGCGCCGGCGCAGCAGAAAGTGTCCGTCCGTCAAGCCCCACAGGTATGGCTGCCGGTCGTGGAGCCGCCAGGTGGCCTCGGCCTCCACCTTGCCTTCAGGCACGGAAAGCACAAGCGCGCGAACCGTCTGGTCCTGGTCATCCTTGGGTTCGTCCGGCTCGCGATGCATCAGCGCAGCGATGTGGAAGGTCAGCAGCAGGTGGCCTGCATCCAGAAAGTCAAGGGTCGCCGAAGGGACGCGGTAAGGCAGGTACAGGCGGGGAGGAGGCACAAAGCCGAAGGGTTCGACCGGGATCCGCGCCGATGGTTTTAGGTCCGCGTCCCGCGGTTCCGCGGCGGAGGCCGCAACTGCCAGCAGCAAACAAGCGGCCACCCCGCCGAGCCAACCCCGCGCGCCTTGCCGCCGCACCATACTTGCTATTGTGCAGCATGGGCGCCGGAAGTGAGTATCCATGGAGGCGCAGGGGATTCGACCGGATGGACGGCTGGGCGAGAACTCCGGAGATGGCGCGCCCCTGCTGACGCCAGGCTCTCCCGGTGCACCCCTATGAAGTCCCCCAATGACTCCACCTACCAAACCCTTATGAAGCGCAACACCCTCCTTTCCGCTGTTTCGTGCGGCCTTTTGGCCGCCTCCTTGCTCGTGCCCGCGCTTGCCTCGGCCCGGGCGCAAAGCCCTGCCACCCCAAACGCGGAAGCGCGCCCCCTGCACACCTTTGACCCGGCCCTGCGCGACACCACGGTCGACCCTTGCCAAAACTTTTACCAGTACGCGTGCGGCACCTGGCTCAAAACGCATCCGATCCCGGCCGATCGCTCCAGCTACGGGCGCGACACGGAGGTGGTCGACCGGAACGAGCAGGTCCTGCGAAGCATCCTCGAGGAGGCCGCTGGAGCGCCCCCGGGCACGCCGGACGAGCACAAGATCGGCGACGCCTACGCGGCCTGCATGGATACGGGAGCGATCAACGCTTCCGGGATCAAGCCGCTCCAGGCGCAGCTCCGCGCCGTGGCGGGCCTTGCGCGCAAGGAGCAGCTTCCCCCGCTGCTGGCCCAGCTGCAAAAAGAAGGCGTCCCCGGATTGTTTGCCTTTGGGGCGCAGCAGGACTTCCGCGACGCCACCGAGGAGATTGCGTTTGTCGGGCAGCCACGGCTGGGGCTTCCGGAAAAGGGGTACTACGAGCGCACCGACGCGAAAAGCGCCAGCCTGCGCGAAGACTACGTCCGTCATGTGCGGCGCACCTTTGTGCTGCTCGGCGAGGAAAACGCGGAAGCCGCAAAGGACGCCAACACGGTGCTGCGGGTAGAAACCGCGATGGCGGCCGCTTCGCTTTCAGAAGAAGACATGCGCGACCCGGCCAAGCTGTACCACAGGACGCCGCTGGCGCAGTTTGCCGCCAACTCGCCCGAACTGCAGTTTCGCGGCTTTCTGGAGCAGGTGGACGCCCCGCCCGTTCGCTCGCTCAATGTCGCCGAGCCGCTTTACTTCCTGGCGCTCGGGGAACTGCTCGAAAGCACCAGCCTCGAGGACATCAAGGCGCTGCTGCGCTGGAACGTGGTGCGCGCGGCGCCAGCGACCGCGCTGCCGCAGCCGCTCGATGACGAGCACTTCGCCTTCTACGGCAAGGTCCTGTACGGCGTGCCGGAGCAGCAGCCCCGCTGGAAGCGCTGCGCCGAGGCGGTGGACAGCGAACTGGGCGAGGCGCTTGGCCGGCTCTATGTGGCCCGGCGTTTCAGCCCGTCTGACACGCAGCGCGCCGGCGAGCTCGCGCACGCCATTGAGGCAGCTGCCGACAGCGACCTCGACGCGCTCGACTGGATGAGCGTGCCGACCCGGGTCGAGGCCCGGCAGAAGCTCCACCTGATTGCCAACAACATCGGCTACCCGGATAAGTGGCGCGACTATTCCCGGCTCACGGTTGTGCGCGACGATGCGTTTGGCAATGCCGAACGCGCCCTTGCCTTTGAAGCGGCCCGCGACACGGGCAAGATCGGCCGGCCCGTGGACCGGAGCGAGTGGGAGATGACCCCGCCGACGGTAAACGCCTACTACGACCCGCAGATGAACAGCATCAACTTCCCGGCCGGCATCCTCCAGCCGCCCTACTTCGACCCTGCGCAGAACGATGCGGTGAACTACGGCAGCAACGGCGGCACGATTGGCCACGAGCTTTCGCATGCCTTTGACGATGAAGGGCGCCTGTTTGATGGGCACGGCAACCTGCGCGACTGGTGGAGCAAGGACGACGCCCGGCGTTTCAACGAACGCGCCGCGTGCGTGGAACGGGAATACAGCGGCTTCCTCGCGGTCGACGACCTGCACTTGAACGGCAAGCTGACGCTCGGCGAAAACCTGGCCGACCTGGCCGGCCTGAACCTGACCCTGCTCGCGTTTGAGAAAGCGGCAAAGCAGGAAGGCATCGACCCCCATGCAGCCGGGAGCGCGGACTACGGCGGGCTTACGCCGGCGCAGCAGTTTTTCGCCGCCTATGGGCAGGGCTGGTGCGCGAACACGCGGCCGGAAACCCTCAGGGAGCACGTGGAAACCGACCCGCATGCGCCCGAAGAGTTCCGGGTCAACGGCGTGGTCCAAAACATGCCGGCCTTTGCCGAAGCGTGGTCGTGCAAGGCCGGGGCGCCGATGGTCGCCGCCAAGCGCTGCACCCTTTGGTAGGGAGCACCCCTGCTGCCCCTCTGCGCGAAGGCGGGAAGAGTCGCGCGTGCGAGAGTAGGAAGTGTCATGAGTGTCATGGCGGCAGGCACCGCACGCTTAACCGGCCGCCCACAGCGGCTGACCGCCCTTGGCTACGGCGCTTGCGCGCTGGCCGGCTCCTTGTGGAGCACCGGCTTTCTGTTCGGCAAGATTGCACTCGGCTCCATGGGCAGCAGCCACATGGTGCTGTACCGCTTCTGGTTCTCCTGCGTTGCGCTGCTGCCGGTGCTGCGCACCCCGCGCTTCGGGCGGGGGGAGTGGGCGCAGCTGCTGGTTGCCTCCCTGCTTGGGGTGCCGGTGCAGTTTCTGGTCCAGTTCCACGGGCTTTCGCTCACCAGCGTTTCCCATGCCGCGCTGATGGTCGGCTCCATGCCGGGCATCCTGGCGCTGGGCGCAACCCTGTTTGCCGGGGAACGGCTTCCCCCGTCCGGATGGCTGGCGCTGGCAGGCTCAAGCACTGGGGTCGCGTTGATTGTGCTGAGCGGCGGCCACCCGGGCGCTGGCTCGCAGTCCGGCCTCCTGGGTGACCTGCTTATCCTGGTGTCGCTTACGGTCTCGCTTGGCTGGCTGCTCCTGAACAAGTCGCTGGTGCGGCGGCACTCGGCGCTCCAGGTCACGGCCTGGGGCGCGCTGACCGGGACGGCCATGCTGACCGTTTGGGTCCTGCTTGTGAACGGGCCCCCCCCGGTGCGCGGGGTACGCGCAGCCGCCTGGTGGTCGCTCGTTGCCAGCGGGGTGCTGTGCACCGCGGCAACCAGCCTGCTCTGGAACTGGAGCATGCGTCACGTCCCGGCTTCGCGCGCGGGCGTTTTCCTCAACATCGAGCCCGCGCTGGGCTCGGCCTTGGGCATCTGGTTTTTGGGCGACCGGCTGGGGCCGCTGGCCTGGGCCGGGGGTGGGCTGATCCTCGTGGCTGCCGTGGTGCTCACCAGCACCGGGCAGGGCGAGCCGGACATGCTCCTCGAATAGCCTCGGGCGCCGGGCCGCGCCGCCGAATCCTTGCCATCCGGCTCGAAAAGACCGCGGGAAGACCCGCGCGAACGGGGAGCGCGAGGGCGAGGACGCGCGCCCATCGCCCCAGCCTCCCGTTTACCGCCCCGGCGCAGCCAGCTCCATGACCAGCCGCTCCAGCACCAGCTTCTTGTCCACCGGGCTGGACCGGATGGCCGCATCCGCGCGCGCAACCGCCTGGACTGCCCGCATCAGGTCGCTGCCTCCTTTGTAGCGGCGAGCCTGCCGGATCAGGTCGTCGACCGCAAACGGCGGCGGCCGAAACCCCTGCCACAGCACGCTCCAGATGGCGCGCCCGTCCCGCACGTCCTTTTCGCGGATCACCAGCATCTGCCGGAACGTGCGCGCCAGCATAAACAGGTGCCCAATGGCAGCGTCCTCGCCATCGCTTGCATTCAGCAGTCCGTCGAGCAGGGCCAGCGCCTGCACCGTGTCGCGGCGCGAGATCGCGTCCGTCAGCTCATACAGCGAGCGCTGCTTGGCGGCTGGCACCATGGTTTCCACGTCCGCGAGCGTCACCGTCGGCCGGCCGCTGGTGTAGAGCAGGAGCTTTTCCCACTCGTTCGCGACGCGCAGCATGTCCGAGCCCAGGGCGTCGGCAAGCGCGCGCGCAGCCGCGGGCTCGAGCTGCTTGCCATCGGCCGTGGCCTGGCCCTCGAGCCAGCGCACCGCATCGTCCTCGTCGGCCCGCCCCAGCTCCACCACGCCGCACCACGCCCCCAGGGTTTCGCGCAGGCGCTCGTAGCGGGTCTTGTCCTCGTAGTCCATGCGACGCACGTCGGCCGGTATCCCGATGTGATCGGCGACAAAAAGCACCAGCGCCTGCGGGTTCGGCGAGCGGAAATAGCTGTCAATGGCGGCGAACTCCTCCTTTTTGGCTCCCCGCCCGTACAGCGCTTTCAGGCCGTGGACAAAGAACAGCTGAAAGGGCGCCATCAGCGAAGGGCTTTGTGCCCGGTCGAGCACCTCAAAGATCGAGCATTCGGCCAGGTCCGGATCGTGGAGGCAAAAGTCGCGGCAGTCGCCCGGCAGCAGCTGCTCGACCACCGCGCGCCGGCAGCGGTCGTAGTGGAACCGCTCATCGCCGACCAGCAGGTAGCCCGGCCGCAGTTTCCCCTGGGCCACCTCGGCCAGGAACCGCCCGGTGGAGCTGAAGCCCGCGCCCACGGCTAGAAACTCTCCGTGATGTCGGCAACCAGGTTCTGCGCGAAGTCCCGCGACAGCCTTTGCACGGCTGCCCCATCCTCCTGCAAAAACGACACCAGGTCCTGCGTGGACTGGTACTGCTGGCGAAACACGTAGCTGTTGTTCTGGTAGAGCACCCGCCCGTCGCGATCCGTAAGCCGCACACGAGCCACCACCGTCACCTCGTAGGAGGAAGACTGGTTGGTGGTCGAGTCATAGGTAAGCGCGTACACAGTAAAGGCCGTAATGTCCCCGCGCAGCACGGCGTCGGCGTTGCCCGGCTCATCGGCAGCGGTGGTCCGGAACGCGGTGCGGCTCCCAAGCTCCTTCAAAACGGCCTCCGTCATGGTGAGCTCCACGTGGTAGGCCTGGGTGTGATTGGTAAAGATCGGCACGTCGAGCACACGCGCGGTCGCCGGGATGTGTGTGGCCTGGCCCGCGGTGTGGTAGCCGCAGCCAAGCGGCATCAGGAGGAAAAAACCCGCGGCGAGGAGGGACAAGCGCACCAGCATCCATCCCGATTGTCGCAGACGCTGGTCGCCGCACCGCGGCCTTGCCGAACCACCCCCGCGCATCCCAGCGTGCATGCGCACGGTGCTTCTTCTCATCGGCTCCAACATCTTTATGACATTTGCGTGGTACGGCCACCTGAAGTTCACGGAAGTGGCGCTTTGGAAGGTCATTCTGGTCAGCTGGTCCCTTGCGTTTTTTGAGTACTGCCTCCAGGTACCCGCGAACCGGATCGGCGCGCGCAGCTTTTCGCCCGATCAGCTCAAGGTCATGCAGGAGATCATTACCCTGAGCGTTTTCGGTGTGTTCAGCACCTTTTACTTCGGCGAACGGCTCCACTGGAATCACCTGGCGGCGTTCGCCTGCCTCGCGGGCGCTGCCTACTTCGTCTTTCACAAGTTCTAAAAGGCAAGGCTGTGGCCGCCCTCCGGCAGGCCCCCATCGTCCCACCCATGGTCCTTGCCGCCGCACGGCTCCTTGCTAAACTGGCCACACCATGAACCCCTTCCCTGTCGAGCTGGTGCCGTCGATCCTTTCCGCCGACTTCGCCGAGCTGGCGGATGAAGTTGCCGCTGCCGAGCGGGGCGGCGGCACCGCCATCCACGTCGACGTCATGGATGGGCACTTCGTCCCCAACATCACCATTGGGCCGCCGGTGGTCAAGTCGCTGCGCCGGCACACGGAGCTGCCGCTCGACTGCCACCTGATGATTGAAAACCCGGACGACTTCATCCCCGCCTTTGCCGAGGCGGGCGCGAACTGGGTAGGGGTGCACTACGAGGCGTGCCGGCATCTCCATCGCACCATCGAGCTGATTCGCGCGCACGGCATGGAGCCGGGCGTGGTGCTGAACCCGGCGACCCCCATTGCGCTGCTGGTTCCCGTGCTTCCCCTGCTGCACCATGTGCTGATCATGAGCGTCAATCCGGGCTTCGGCGGGCAAAAGTTCATCCCCTACTCGCTCAACAAACTGCGCGATCTGCGCCGCTTGCGCGACGAAATGCAACTCGGGTTCCGGATCGAAGTGGATGGCGGGGTCGCTCACGACACGGTCGCCGAGGTCGTCGAAGCTGGAGCGGAGCTGCTGGTGGCCGGCTCGGCCGTGTTCGGCGGGGGCCGGGCCGCGGAGGACGGCCGCAAACTCCTGGAAGCAGCGCAGGCCGCGGGGCGCGCGGGGCGGGAACAGTTCGCCTGACCGGCGCCCCGGGCAAGGCCGCCGGGCAAGGCGGAGCAGAAAACTGGGCGCCCGGGCAGGACAAAGTGCCGGGCGCCGCGTAGCATAAACCCATGCGTTTCCTGGAGCACCCGCGGGGGCTCCTTACGAGGTCCTGATGTCCTTTTTCCAGCGTAGCGCGCCTGTTCTGGCCCTGGGTCTTTGTTTCGCTCTCCTCCCGGCCAGCCAGGCAGCCCCCAAAAAGAAGAAAAACACCGATCTAAGCGCCAACCCCCTGGCCAACAGCGACTCCAAGCAGCCCGACAAGGAGCTGTTCGTCAAGGCCTTGCAGGCCATGAAAATGGGCCGCTAGGACATTGCCCGCTTGGACCTGCAAACCATGATGAACACCTACCCGGACTCGGAATACCAGATGCGCGCCAAGCTGGCGGTCGGCGATACCTGGTACAAGGAGGGCGGTTCGGCCGCCCTGGCCCAGGCCGAGCAGGAGTACAACGACTTCATCACCTTCTTCCCCAACACCCCTGAAGCGGCCGAAGCGCAGATGAAGGTTGGCGACATCTACTACTCGGAGATGGACAAGCCGGATCGCGACCCGCAAAACGCCGAGCGGGCCGAGGACGGCTACCGCAAGATGATCCAGCAGTTCCCGGACTCGTCGCTGGTGCCGGGCGCCAAGCAGCGCCTCCGGGTGGTGCAGGAGGTGCTTGCGGCGCGGCAGTTCGAGATCGGCGAGTTCTACATGACGCACGAAAACTGGGCGGCGGCGATCGCTCGCCTGCAAACCGTGAGCGACAACTACCCGCTTTTCTCGCATGCGGACCAGACGCTGATCTCCATTGGTGACGCCTATGCGCAGCAGGCCGCGCTGGCCCAGCGGCTCCCGAACCTGCCGTCCAAGGCGCGCGAAGAGCTCGAAACCGCCTACAACGAGCGCGCGGCGCAGGCCTGGGATCGCGTCGTCACCCGCTACCCGATGGCCCCGCACGTGGAAGACGCAAAAGACCGGCTGATCGCCGCCGGGCTGCCGGTACCCGAGCCAAACGCAGCGGAGATGGCTGAAAGCGAGGCCGAAGAAGGCAGCCGCGCCCCGGTTCGGCTCAAGGACCGCGCCCTGCTGCTGATCCAGCACGGCCCTTCCACCATCGCCAGCGTGCGCGTCGGGGAGCCTTCCATGACCGACGCAGCGCCCACCCTGGCCCCCGCGGTTGCGCAGGAAACCATCAACAATGTGAACCTCGCGATGGCAGGCAAGCCCATTCCCCCGCCCGCCCCGCTAGGCAGCGCAGGCCCGGCCACCGCGGCGAGCGACGCCGGCACGGCCGCCCCGGTCGGCAGCGCGCAGCCGGCGTCGATCACCATGGAAAACGTGCCGGACCGCTCCGGGGCGAATACCGTGGGCGCTGAGGTCGTTGCGGCCCCCGCATCCGCGCCACCGCCCGGACCGAATGACGCCGCGCCCTCGAGCACCGACGCTCCCCCGGCAAGCACCAATGCCGCGCCCGGAGCGAGCGGCACGCCGGAAAGCAGCGGCAACATCGTGAGCACGCCTCCGGACGGCACCGCTGTCGGGGCCGCACCCATGTCCCCCAATGCCAGCTCCGCGGCAGCCGGCGGTAACCCGGCCAGCACGCCCACGCCAAGCGCCGGCGCCGGGGGCTCTTTCCCGATCCCCATCGGCACCATTCCGGCGAACTCCGGCGCCGCAAATCCCGACCGCGTTTACGGGCTGGCCGCGCCGGTCGGGCCCAACACCCCGGCGCCGCTTCCCCCGGTTGACAAGCCCGCAGCCGCGCCCGACCAGATCAACGACGTAAAAAGCAGCGGGCAGCCCCAGGTAAGCACGGGCACCACGGCCGGCAAGCCCGGCAAAAAGAATCCCAAGCCGGCCTACAACGGCAGCGAGGAAAGCTCCAGCAAGCACCACAAGAAAAAGGGTCTCGACAAGCTGAACCCGCTTTAAAACGCGGGCTAGTTCCGAGAATAAAACGGCTGCCCTGCTTGCCCCGGGGGCGGCCGTTCTTGTCGGGCTCGGAGCCGTATTGCTTTCGCTCGGAAGCAGACGCGGCGTGCGCCTTCCCGGGGTGCTCGCGTCGTCTCGGCTAACCCCGGCTAAACCCCGGCTAAACAAACCCTCCATCGATCACATAGCTCTGGTTGGTGATGGCGGCGCTGTCGTCGGCGGCAAGAAACAAGACCAGCCGCGCCACTTCTTCGGGCCCGATCATGCGCTTCAGCGCTTGGCGCCTCAGCACCTCGGCCTTGTACTCCTCCGTAAGCCAAAGCCGCTGCTGGCGCTCCGTCAGGATCGCCCCCGGCAGGATGCAGTTGACGCGAATCCCGTCCCGACCCAGCTCGTGGGCCAGGGTGCGCGTCAGCCCGACGATGGCCGCCTTGGCTGTCGCATACACCGGCACCCGGGTGGACGGGATCATCCAACTGATGGAGCTCATGTTGATGACCGAGCCGCGCCCGGCCGCCCGCATGCCCGCGATCACGCCCTGGGTCATAAAGAACTGGTGTTTGAGGTTGACGGCCATCAGCTCGTCCCAAAGCTGCGGCGTGACCTCCTTGACGAGGTGCCGGGTATCGTTGCCCGCATTGTTGACCAGCACGTCAACCGCGGGAAACGCAGCACGGAGCTGCTCGAGCACGGCGGCAAGGGCATCAGCGTTTGTCAGGTCGCAGGGGAAAAAACGCGGGGCCTCAATCCCCGGCTTGTTCCCCGGCTCGTTCTGCGTTTCGTTCTGCGTTTGCTGAAGGCGGCGCACCAGCGCGGCGCCTGCATCCTCCAGCACATCGAGAAAGACGACCCGCGAGCCCTGGGCGGCAAAGGCCTCGACGATCGCCTGCCCAATCCCGCTTGCGCCGCCGGTCACCACCACCACGCGGCCTCGAAGACTCGGGTAGCTCGCGAATCCGCCATTTGTGTGCATCGGAAAACTCCCTCACGGTTCGCCGGCCCGGTTGCGTTTCGCCCCCGCCGAAGTGAAATGTAAACTATCCCCTGGCGCCCCCGCACACCGTGGAGCGCCCTCCCGGCATGCCACACGATCTCCCCAAGACCTACGACCCGGCCGCAGTGGAAGAGCGCTGGGCTGCCCGCTGGGCAAGGGAGGCGCTTTGGGACCAGCCATCGCCGGAAGCCGGGGCCGCCCGCGCTGGCACTTTTACGATGCTGCTGCCCCCGCCCAACGTTACCGGCCGCCTGCACATGGGCCACATGCTGAACCAGACGGAGATGGACATCCTGGCGCGCTGGCACCGCATGCGCGGCGACCGTACGCTGTGGGTGCCCGGCACCGACCACGCCAGCATCGCGGTCCACATGATGGTGGAGCGGCAGCTTGCCGCCGAAGGCTCCTCGCGCCACGCCCTGGGGCGCGAGCGCTTTCTTGAGCGCGCCTGGCAGTGGCGCGATGAGTACGGGGGCGCGATCCTCGAGCAGATGCGGCGCCTCGGCGTCAGCGTCGACTGGTCGCGCGAGTACTTCACCATGGATGCGAAGCTGTCGCGCGCCGTGCGCGAAGCCTTTGTGCGCCTCCACGAGCAGGGGCTCATCTACCGCGGCAAGTACATCGTCAACTGGGACCCGGTCCAGGGCACCGCGGTTTCCGACGTGGAAGTGACCCACGAGGACCGTGCGGGCAAGCTGTACCACGTGCGCTACCCGCTGGCGGACGGCAGCGGCTCGGTGGTGATTGCAACCACCCGGCCGGAAACCATGCTGGGCGACGTCGCCGTCGCGGTCAACCCCGCGGACGCCCGCTACACGGAGCTCGTCGGCAGGCTGCTGCGCCTGCCGCTGAGCGAGGTTGCCGGCGGAGGGGACAGGGAAATTCCGGTCATCGCCGACAGCTGGGCCAATCCCGAGTTCGGCACCGGCGCCGTCAAGGTGACGCCGGCGCACGACCCAAACGACTTCGCCATCGGGGAGCGCCACGGCCTTCCGCAGTTGACGATCATGGACGCCGCGGCCCGCATCGACCTCGCCGGCTCGCCGTACCACGGGCTTGATCGCTACGCCGCCCGGGAGCGCATTGTGCGCGACCTTGGGGAGGCCGGCCTGCTCGTCGAGGTCCAGGAACATCCCATGTCGATCGGGGTTTCGCAGCGCACCGGCGCCGTGATTGAGCCGCGGCTGTCTACCCAGTGGTTTCTGCGCACCGCCGACTTCGAAGACGAGCAGGGACACAGGCGCAAAGGGCTGGCGAGCCGGGCGCGCGAGGCCGTTGCGCCCCGGCACGGGGAGCCGGCCATCACCTTTACCCCCGACCAGTACCGCAAGGTGTACCTGGAGTGGATGGACGGAATCCATGACTGGTGCATTTCGCGCCAGCTCTGGTGGGGCCATCGCATCCCGGCCTGGTACTGCGCCGGCTGCGGGCAGATGACGGTTGCGCGCGAAGCGCCGGCAGCCTGCGCTTGCGGCGGCACGGAACTCACCCAGGACACGGACGTGCTCGATACCTGGTTTTCCTCCGGGCTGCTGCCTTTCACGGTGTTTGGCTGGCCCGAGCGGACGCCCGACCTCGAAAGCTTTTACCCGACGAGCCTGCTCGTAACCGGCTTCGACATCCTGTTCTTCTGGGTCGCGCGCATGGTCATGCTGGGCTGCTGGGCGATGGGCGAAGACCCTGCCGGCCCGCGCCGCCCCCTGGCTGCAGCAGTGCCGTTCCGCAACGTGTACATCCACGCCCTGGTGCGCGACGCCGACCGGCAAAAGATGTCCAAGACCAAGGGCAATGTCATTGACCCGATCGGGATCGTCCAGCGCTACGGCACCGACGCGGTGCGCTTCACGCTCGCTTCCATGGCCTCGCCCGGCACCGACATCGCCTTTAACGAAGCGCGTACCGAAGGCTACCGCGCGTTTGCGAACAAGATCTGGAACGCCGCCCGCTTTATCTTTACCAACCTCGATCGCGCGCGGGAGGCCGGCGTGGTGGTGGACGCACACACCTCCCCGTCGCACGAGCTCGAAGCGCGCTGGATCGCGGCCCGCCTGGCGGCAACGGCGGAAGGCGTCAACCAGGCCCTTGCAGGCTACCGCTTCGACGATGCCGCGAACCTGGTGTACCAGTTCTTTTGGGGCGACTTTTGCGACTGGTACCTGGAGATCGTCAAGCTGCGGCTGCAGTTTGATCCGGACACCGACAAGGCCGCGACCGCCTCGGCCATCGCCACCTTGCTGGCGACCTTTGAGGCGTCCCTGCGCCTGCTGTCCCCGTTTATGCCCTTTCTTACCGAAGAGCTGTGGCACGCGGTGCACAACGGCGCCCCGCCGGAGCGCTCGATTGCGCTGGCCGCCTACCCCGAAGGGGGCCGCGCGGACGACCCGGTTTGCGCCCAGATGGGAGAGTTGCAGGAGCTTGTGACCGCTGTGCGCGCCGTGCGCAAGGAGCTGGGCGTCGGCGAAAAGGCCACCGTCCCGGTGCGCGTCCGCGCCGGCAACGGCACCGAACAAACGCTGCGCGACGCACGCGCGATCGTGGAGCGCCTGGCGCGCGTGTCCAGCCTTTCCTTTGTGGCGGACGCGCTGACCGGCGGCGGCACCCGCTCCGCGCCGGGCTTCGACGTCCAGGTGGTCTACGAGCAGCCCCGCAACATCCCGGCTGAAACCGAGCGCCTCGCGAAGGAGCTTGCCCGGCTTGCGAAGGAGCTCGCCGTCGCCGAAGCGAAGCTCGGGAACGAAAGCTTCCTCAGCAAGGCCTCGCCGGCCATTGTCGCGGGCACCCGGGAACGGGCAGGCGAGCTGGCGGCCCTGATTGCCAAGGTGCGGGCAAGCCTCGACGGGCTTGGAGCCGTGCAGGACCAAGGGTAACGGAGCCATGGACTGGAAATCACGGCGGGTGGACGCGATCGTGGAGCAGGCGCTGGTCGAAGATCAGGCGACCGCCGACGCGACCACGCTGATGACAATTGATCCCGGGCTGCGCGGCACCGGCACCATCCTCGCCAAGCAGGACTGCGTGATCGCCGGCCTGGGCGTGATCGCGCGCGTGCTGGCTGTGTTTGCCCGGCTCGAGGGCCGGAGCGAAGCCAGCTTCGAGGTCGTCAGCCACCCGGAAATCTTTGACGGTGTGCGGGTGCGCAAGGGGCAGTCCCTGGCGGTAATCCGTACGGGCGCGCGCGCCCTGCTCTCGACCGAGCGCGTCATCCTGAACCTGCTGCAGCGCATGAGCGGCATCGCCACGCTCACGCGCCGCTTCGCCGACGCCGTGCAAGGGACGCGGACGACGATCATCGACACGCGCAAAACCGTCCCGGGCCTGCGCATCCTCGACAAGTACGCGGTGACCTGCGGCGGCGGAGAAAACCACCGGCTCGACCTGTCCGATGGCCTGCTGATCAAGAACAATCACATCGCCCTCGGCGGCGGGGTCGCCCGCGTGCTCGCGAACGCACACGCGCTCCGCAAGCCTGGCCAGGTAATCGACATCGAGGTGCGCTCGTTCCCGGAGCTGGCCGAAGCCCTGGAGCACGGCGCCGAGTCGCTGCTGCTCGACAACATGACGCCGGACGAGGTCCGGGAAGCGATCGCGATCGTACGCGGGCGCGGGCTCGCGATCCCGATTGAGGCCTCGGGCGGCATTGATCTCCCAACCGTGCGCGCGTACGCACTGGCCGGGCCGGACTACATCTCGGTGGGCGCGCTGACGCACTCGGCCGTGGCCGTCGACCTGAGCATGCGCATCACGGCCGAGAACGGTTAGCGGCACCTGTTCGCGGCACATGTTCGCAGCAGTACGTTCCCGGCACCCTGTTCGTGGCAGTAGGTTAGCGGCAGTACGATGAGTTCTTTTATGCGCGAGGCACCAGCCCCCGACGTCCCCAACGTATCCGGCGTCTCCGACGTCTACCACCTCCACGCCATCGATCGATTGCTCTCGGCGACCCCGTTTGCCGGGCAGCTCCACCACTTCGCCCAGATCGGCTCAACCAACTCGCACGCCATGGAGGCCGGGGCCGCCGGCGCGCCGCACGGCTCGGTCTACCTGGCCGATGCTCAGACCGGCGGGCGCGGGCGCGGGGCGCACACCTGGGCTTCGCCCGCGGGCAGCGGCCTGTACGTGAGCGTGCTGCTCCGCCCCGAGCTCGCCCCCGGCGACGCGCTGTGGCTTTCGCTCGCGGCCGGTCTCGCCGCGCAAAATGCCGTGCACGCTGGGAGCGGCTTCCGGCCCGACCTGCGCTGGCCCAACGACCTGCTCGCCGGGGGCCGCAAGCTGGGCGGCATCCTGACGGAAATGCAGGCGGAAGCCACGCGCGTTCGCTTCGTGGTCATCGGGATCGGCATCAACGTGCACCAGCAGCGTTTCCCCGCCGAGCTCGCAGGCAGCGCCACGTCACTCGCGCTTGCCTGTCCAGCCGTCGCGCTTTCGCGCGAGGCTCTGCTGGTAGAGCTCCTGTTGCGGCTGCACGATGAAGTCCAGCTGCTGGCCGCGCAGCCGGCTGCGCAGGCGCAGCACCCGCTGCTGGAGCGCCTGGAAGCACACTCGACCTGGCTTCGCGGCAAGCGCGTTCTTGTGGAAGGGCAGGGGGAGCTTCGCGGCACGACAGAGGGGCTGGACACGCGCGGCTTTCTGCGTGTGCGCGGGGACGATGGGGCGCTGCGGACCGTGCTTTCGGGCGGCGTACGCGCGTGGGAGTAAGCCGATGCTGCTGACCCTGGACGTCGGCAACACCAACACCGTGCTCGGCGTTTTCAGCGGGCCCGAACTGCTGACGCACTGGCGCGTCACCACTCAAAGGGCGCAAACCGTGGACGAGTACGGGGTGCTCTTCCTCAACCTCCTCGCCATGCGCGGCCTGGACGCCCGGGCGATCGACGGCATCGTCATCTCCTCGGTGGTGCCGCCTCTCGACGCGACCCTCCGCACCGTTGCCGAGCAGTACTTCGGCTGCAAGCCGCTGCTGGTCGATCCCCTTGCCCACTGCGGCATGCCCCTGCGCATCGACACGCCTTCCGAGGTCGGCGCCGACCGCATCGTCAACTGCGTTGCCGCGTACGCCCGCTTCCGCCGCGCCTGCATCGTCGTCGACTTCGGCACGGCCACCACCTTTGACGTGGTTTCCGAGGCGGGCGAGTTCCTGGGCGGCGCCATCGCGCCCGGTTTTGGCATCTCTGCCGAAGCGCTGTTCGCCCGCGCGGCGCGGCTGGGCCGGGTCGAGCTGAAGCGCCCGTCCCGCGCCATCGGCACAAACACGATGACCAACCTGCAGAGCGGGATGTTCTTCGGCTACCTGGGCCTGGTGGACGGCGTCCTCAGCCGCATCCTTGCCGAACTTGCCGAAACCCACGCGGAACCGGCCATTCTGGCTACCGGCGGCCTTGCCGGGCTCATCGCGCCCGAGTCGCGCTTCATCACGGAGGTAGACGAAATGCTGACGCTCAAAGGGCTGCGCCTTGTTTTTGAACGGCAGGGAGCCGCGCGCGAGGCTCCCATGGCTGCGCCGGATCACTAACCCTTGCAGAACTACTTCAACTACTTCACGGAAGTGGAAGAACGGTTCAGCCGGCGGCGCGGGTCGCTGCTTCTGCTGTCCACCCTGGATTGGGCGCTGATCGAGACCTGGCGGGACGCGGGCGTTCCGCTCGAAGCCGTACTGCGCGGCATCGACGAGGCCTTTGACAAACACGAAGCACGCAAGGCGAAAGGCCGCGCGCGGCGGATCAACGGCCTGGCCTGGTGTGCCCAGGCGGTGATGGAGGCGGCCGAGCGGATGGGCGAAGCCGCCCTGGGGGCGCAGCCTCGGCGCGAAGCGGCGCCGACCGGCTTTGAGGACGAGCACCTCGCGGCCCATCTGCGCGCCTGCAGCACCAGGCTGGCTCGAAGTGCTCCCGTGCCCGAACCGGCACAGCTGCTGCTCGAGCAG
>CALMAN010000150.1:17464-21909 GCA_937859835.1 uncultured Acidipila sp.
CTGGCGGCGCGCCAGCCCCTGCCCGGGGTGGAAGAGCTGGAAGCAACCCTCCGCACGCTGGAACAAAGGCTGCTCGCGATGCTGCTTGCCGCAACTCCCGAAACCGAGCTCGAAGCTCTGCGCGCGCAGGCGGCCCGCGAACTGGCTCCCCACCGCAGCCGCATGCAGGCCCTCCAGATCCGGCAGATCGAGCTGCAGTTCCTTGAGAAACGGCTGCTCGAGCGCTACGCGGTGCCCCGCCTCAGCCTCGTCTACATGCGGAGCGACGGGTGAAGTTCACGATTGAAAAGGCGGTGTACGGCGGGGCCGGACTGGCCCGGTCCGAAGGCAAGGCTGTGTTTGTGCCGATGACGCTCCCGGGTGAAGTCGTGGAAGCCGCGATCCGGCGCGACCAAGGCAGCTTTGCCGAAGCGGATCTCGTGCGCGTCCTCGCGCCCTCGCCGGAGCGCGTCGCCGCGCCCTGCCCCTTCTACGGCAGCTGCGGCGGGTGCCAGTACCAGCACGCAAGCTACCCGGCGCAGCTCGCCATCAAGCAAAGTGTGCTCGCGGAAACACTGGGGCGGGCCGGCCTCCACACGCTTCCCGAGATCGCCGTCCACGCAGGGGCACCCTGGGGTTACCGCAACCGCGTCCGTTTGCACCTCGACCCGGTGACGCACAGGCTCGGCTACCGTCGCCGCGCTTCGCATGCGGTGCTGCCCGTGGATCGGTGCCCGGTCGCGGCGCCGCTCCTGGAAGCGGCCCTGCGGGTTCTCGAAACGGTTCTGGCCGCAACCGCGGCGGGCGCATGGTGCAGCGAGGTGGAGCTTTTCACCAACGGCGACAGCTCCACGCTGCTGCTTTCCTTTGCCGAGCGTGGGGGAACGGGAGCCCGGCCCGGCGACCTCCAGGGTGTGTGCGAGCAGATCCGGGCAGAGGTGCCACAGCTGGGAGGAGCCGGGCTTTTTCGCCCAAAAGCCCGGACGGGCCGGGGTGGGCGCGCACGTGGGCGCGCGCAAGAACCCACGCCGGGAGACGAGGGGGAAGGCGATGCCGCCGGGGGCTCCCTCCTTGCTGCCTGGGGTGAGCCCGCGCTCGGCTACGAGGTGGCTGGGCAGCGCTACCAGGTCAGCCTGGGCGCCTTTTTTCAGGGCAACCGCTTTCTTGTCGACACGCTCCTCGGTTGCGTGGTGAGCGGCTCGGGAAGCGGAAAGCGGAGGCTGGCGTGGGATATTTTCGCGGGCGTCGGCCTGTTTGCCCGCGCACTCGCCGGGACCTGCGAGCAGGTCGTCGCTGTGGAAGGCTCGCCGGTGTCGGCCCTTGATCTGCGCCGAAACCTCGGCCCGGGCCACAAAGCCGTGGAAACGAGCACGCTCGCCTTTCTTTCGGGCGCCGCCGCGCGCAAGAGCCCGCCGCCGGAGCTGGTCGTGCTGGACCCTCCCCGCGCCGGGCTCGGCCTCGAGGCCGCGCGGCTGCTCGCGTCCTTCCGTTCCCGCGACATTACTTACGTGTCGTGCGATCCGGCTACGCTTGCACGCGATCTGCGGGTTCTCGTCGATGCTGGGTACACGCTGTTCCAGCTCGACCTGGTGGACATGTTTCCGCAAACGTTTCACCTCGAAACGGTGGCGAAGCTCCGTCTGCGCTAGGCCGCTTCTGGGCAGGGACGCCCATGGCTGCTTCTGTTCTCATTGCGCACCCGGCTCCGCCCCTTGCCGCCCGCTACGGCCGCGCACGGGGGAGGCCGCGCGGCCACGCCGCCGCCTCGCCGCTGCAATTTGCCGCCGCGCCGGCGCTGCTGCCGGCCTGTGCCTTCGCGCTCGGGATTGTGTTTCCTGCCCTCCATTGGCTAAGCCCCGCGTGGCTGGTGCCCGGCTGCGTGCTCCTTGGCTGCCTCGCGGTTCTGTCGGGGTATCGCGCGCCGCGCGTCCTCCCCGTGGCGCTCGCGGCGCTTTTTGCGGTGCTGGGCTGCCTGGCGGCCGAGCTCCAGCCGCCCATCGACCCGCAGCACCAGCTGGCGCTGCTGGCAGCCGAGGACGGACAACAAACCGTCACCGGCGCCATCGTGCGCATGGAAGCCCCTCACCACACGATCTACAAGGCGTTGTTCCACCACAAAGGGCAGGAAGAAGGCCGCGACGAGCTGACCGAGCGCGTTGATCTGCGCTTGAGCAGCGAGCGCGGCCCGGATGGACACCCGGTTCCCCTGACCGGCGGCCTGCGCCTGTCCGTGTACGCCACCGCCGGCACTGCGCTGCCGGCCCTGCGCTGCGGGACTACGCTCACCGCAACCCTGCCCCTCCATGCCGAAAGCCGCTATCGCGACCCGGGCGTTTGGGACGCGGGCGAGTACATGCGCGGCCAGGGGATCGGCGCCACCGGTACAGCGGAGGCCGGGCATGTCCGAATCCTTTCGGCGGGAAAGGCAAGCTTTCCCTGCCTGCTGCACCTGCTGCAAAGCCGGGCCAGCGAGCAGGTCATGAGCCTGCCGGACCTGCCGGCCATGCAACGCCTCCCCAGCTTTCTCCAGCTTTCCGCCGCTGACAGCAGCATGCTCACCGCCATGCTCACGGGCGACCGCTCCTTTCTCCAGCACAGCACCCGTACCGGCTTTGAGCGCACCGGCTCCTTTCACCTCCTGGTCGTGTCCGGCATGCACCTGGCTATCTTTTCCGGGGTGATTCTCTTGCTTGCGCGCTCCCTGCGCCTGCCCCGTGTCGCCGCCACCGCGCTTACCCTAGCGCTTTCGCTCGGCTACGCGGTGTTTACGGGCTTTGGCGAGCCAGTGCAGCGGTCCCTCGCGATGGTCACCTTGTTTCTGCTGGGGCGGCTCCTGTTTCGCGAGCGCTATGCCCTCCAGGCGCTGGGGCTTGCCGCCCTGCTGCTGATGGCCACCAACCCACGCGCGCTTTCCGGTTCCAGCCTGCAGATGACCCTGCTGACCGTGGTGGCGATCGGCGGGCTTGCCGCCCCTTTGGCCGAGCGATCCTTCGCACCCTACCTGCACGGCGCGAAACGGCTGTGGCTGGTCGCGATCGACGCTTCCCTCCCTCCACGCGTGGCGCAGTTCCGCGTTTCCCTGCGGCTGCTCGCCCGCCATCTCGAACCGCTCCTCGGCAGAGCCTTGGTGCGGCATGCGGTGCCGTCGATCGCCCTCCTGCTTCTCCGCGCGCTTGAACTGCTGGTCGTTTCCGTGCTGGTGGAGCTGGTCATGGCGCTGCCCATGGCCATGTACTTTCACCGGGTCACGATCCTGGGTCTGCCGGTAAACTTCCTCATCGTTCCGTTTCTGGGGCTTCTTCTTCCGGCAGCAATGCTTTGCTTCGCGACCCTTCTTCTCGCTCCGGCGCTCGCGGTTGTGCCCGGGGCGTTCACCGCAGCCCTGCTCCACATCGTTTCGGGCATCGTGAACTTCTTTGCGGGCCTGCGCATGGGCGATTACCGGCTTCCGGCTCCTCCTGGCCCGCGCGTGGCCGTTTGGGTCCTGCTGCTTGTGGCCGCGGTCTGGCTGGTCCGGGGACGGGGCCGCTGGGGTCCCGCGCTGGCAGCCTCCCTGACCCTTGCTGCCGCCGTGCTGGCGGTTGCGCCCCAGCCGGTACGCCATCGCGCCGGAGCGCTCCAGGTTTCGGTCATCGATGTGGGCCAGGGCGACGCCATCCTCATCATCACCCCGGACGGCAAAACCATGCTGGTCGACGCCGGCGGGGTGGTCGGCGCGGCGCCGGACAGCCGCTTCGACATCGGCGAGGAAGTCGTTTCGCCGGCTTTGTGGGCGCAGGGGATCCGGCGGCTCGACGCGGTCGCAATCAGCCACGCGCACGAAGACCACATCGGCGGCATGGCCGCAGTGCTTGCGAACTTCCAGCCTAGAGTCCTGCTGGTCGGCAATAACCCGCTTTCGCACCACTACGCTGCCCTGCTGGCCCAGGCTGCTGCCGAACACATCCCGGTCGAAGCGCACCGGCAGGATGATGTGTGGCAGTTCGGCCGAGCAACCAAGGTGGAGGCGCTGTGGCCCTCGCGCGCGTACGTGCCCAGAGCGGAGCCGACCAACAACGATTCGCTTGTGCTGCGCATGCTCTACGGCAACACTTCCGTCCTGCTCGAAGGCGATGCACAGGCGCTCGCCGAAACCGGGATGTTGCGCGCCGGCCTCCCGCACACAGACCTGCTCAAGGTAGGCCACCACGGAAGCCTGTCTTCGAGCATTCCGCCGTTTCTGGCCGCGCTCGGTCCCGGGTACGGAGCGATCTCCTGCGGCCGCAGAAACTTCTACGGCCACCCGAAACCGGCCACCCTCGACAAGCTCCAAGCCGCGCATGTACGGACCTTCCGGACCGACACCCTGGGGGAAACAGACTTCTTTCTGGATGGAAAGCGGGTCACGGCTGCGCCCTGGGCCGCTTCACAGCCGTAGGCTCGCCGGGGTAGCTACGGGGTCGTTACCGGGGTAGTTACGGGGGAAG
>CALMAN010000151.1 GCA_937859835.1 uncultured Acidipila sp.
CCGGCTTCCAGGCGCCCGGCAAGGACGGCCGCAACGCCGCCCGCTCAGGAGGCCCACCAGCCCGAGCCGACCGCAAGCCATTCGGCAGCAAAGCCGTCCGCGGTTCGGACCGTGGTCTGGACCGTGGTCTGGACCGTGGTCTGGGCCCCGATGCAAAGACCGACGCAAACCGCGATGGCCGTGGCAGCGCCGCGCCCTTCCCGCCCAACCGGCGGGAGGACCGCCCCGGCCGCCCGTCCGGCAAGAGTTCCGCCCCAGGCCGGAGACCTCCTTCCGGCGCCCCGGGCCGCAAACCGCCCTTTGCCCGTACCGGGGTCGCTCCACGGCCGTCGCGGGACGGGGCGCAGAACGAAGCCGGCAACGGGACGGGAAGCCGTTCAAACAGCGGGCCTCAAGACCAGCGGAGCTACCCGTCCGCAAACCCGTCCGCAAACCAAGGCAAGAGCGACGGCAGAAACGCTGCGGGCGCCAGGTTCAAGAACCAGTTCCGCGATTCGCCCGGCAACGACCGCAAGCCGTTTCGCCGCCCGGACGAGGACCGGCGGCCCGGGGTGGCCCGGAGCAAGCCTGCTTTCCCCAAGGCCCGGCCCACGGGACCAAAGATATTTGCTCCACGAGACGGGGACCAGCGCCCAGCCCGCCGCCCGTTCTCTCCGGGCGCGCCGGCCGGACCGCGATTCCAGGATCGAGGCCCGGAGAGCTCCCAAGAGCAGCGCCCAGACCGGTTCCCAGACCGGTTCCCAGAGCGGGCCACGCAGGGACGCCTAGACCGGTCGCAGGAGCAGGCACCCGGGCGCGCTCCAAGGCGTTCCCCCATCCAAGACTCCCGAGGGGCGCAGGGCGCCCGGCCTCCTTTCCGGCGCAGCCGGAACGGCGACGCACCGGCGCCTGAAGCGCGCGGGAAGCCGGCGGTGCGGCCGGGCAAACGCCCGCGCACCGCACCCTTCACCTCTTCCGGCAAGCCCCGGCCCGGGGTAAGGGGCGCAGCCCGGCCTGCCAAGCCGCCTTCCGGCCGCAAACCCGGCGCCCCCGGGCGCAAACCTCCCGGCAAGGGTCCGCGGCGCAATGGCTAAGGAGCGGCCGCCCGCGCCGGCTCCCAACCGGATCCTCGCGATCGACGGCCCGGCCGGCGCCGGCAAAAGCACCGTGGCGGCCCGCATGGCCGAGCGCTTCGGCCTGCTTCACCTCGAAACCGGCGCCATGTACCGCGCCTTTGCGCTCAAGGCGCTGGCCGCCGGGGTTTCGCCCGACGACGAAGCAGCCCTAACTGCCCTTAGCCGCGAAACCACCCTGACGCTGCTTCCCGGTCCGGCCGGCAACCGGGTCCTGCTCGACGGAGCCGAAGTGGCAGCCCGGCTGCGCACCCCGGAGGTGGCCGACGCCGCTTCCCGGCTCAGCGTGCACCCCCCCGTCCGCCGCTGGATGGTCGGGCTCCAGCAGGCGCTCGGCGCCGCGGCCAGCGGGGGCGTGGTCATGGAAGGCCGGGATATCGGCACGGTCGTGTTCCCCCGGGCGAGCATCAAGATCTTTCTTTCGGCGTCGCCCGAAGCGCGTTCCGCGCGCCGTTCTCGGCAGAACGGGGGGCAGGCGTCCGCGCAGGTGCTGCGCAGCCTCCAGGAGCGGGACGCGCGCGACCAGGGCCGCGCCGAAAGCCCGCTCCGCCCCGCCCCGGATGCGGTCGAGATCGACTCCACCGGCCTCAGCGCCGAACAAGTGGCGGCGCGCGTGGAAGCGCTGGTGCGCACCCGCTGGGGCCTTGCCGGCGACCCGGAGCAGCCGCTTCCCCGGCCGGAAAGCTGAGGCCCGGGCTTCGCCCCGCAGCAACCGGGCTCGTCCCCAACCAGGCTGGAAGCGCCGGGCAGGCCTCGCTTCCCCCGCGCGCACCCTGCGGCTCCCGGGCCGGAAAGCTATTGCGGGCCGGAGCCGGCGGTTCCCCTTCCCCTTGAACGCGCCGGGCAAGCCCCGCTTTCCCTACGCGCACTCCGCACCCTTCTGCCCGGAAAGCTACTGCACGGCCGGGGCCGGCGGCTCCCCTTCGGTTTGGAGGCGCCGCTCATGGGCCGCGTGCCCGGACGCCACCCGCGGGCCGTCGGGGCTTTCCCCGCTCCGGCGCAGCGCCAGGTCGCCATGGTCGGTCTTGATCTCGATGTGCGGGCCACCTACCCCGGCCTGCCCGCGGATGGTTTTGCCGCCCCCTCCCGCGGTCTGCCCAAAAGCCCACTCGGAGCTGATCTCGTCGTCAGCACCGGTCTGCCCTTGGAGGCTGAAGCTTGCGCGTGCCGGGGCCGACAGGGTGATGTCGCCCGTATTGTTGTTCAGGGTCAGCGTGCCGACCGGCTGTTTCAGCGCCACCGTGATGTTGCCGTTGCTGTCGCTCACCCGGGCGTCCCCGCTCAGGTCGGTCAGGTCAATGTCCTTGGACCGGGTTTCGAGCGCAAGCCCCCCGTCGGCGCCCGCGATGCGGAGGTCGTCCCCATCGATCGACAGATCCCCGCTCAGGTGCCCCACATCCAGGCTGGTGCGCGGGGTATGAAACTCCACAGCGCCCGCGATGCTGTCCAGCTCCGTGTCGCCAAAAAACTCCCCATGGAGCAGAGCCTTTCCGTGCACGTCGGCAGCCGAAATGTCATCGGCCTGCCCCTCAATGACGAGATCGCCGGCCAGGGTGCGCGCATGGACATCGCCATGGTTCATCACCAGGTGCACCGCGCCCCGGAGGCTGCTGAGGGTCACATCGCCGTGGTCCTGCTTGACTTCGAGAGCCCGCTCGAGTCCGGAGGCCGCGACATCGCCGTGGGTGGTGCGCACCGTGCACAGCACCCCCCGGGGCACAGCCAGCACCAGCCGCACCGCCACCCCGTCATGGCCGGGCACGGTCAGGGTCGCGCTCGCCCCGTGGAGCGAAAGCACAGGCCGGGTGGCGACAAAGGCGCGGGCCGCGCTCCGCTCGGGCCCGTGGGCCACCTGGTGCGCGTCCACGTGGAGGCTGCCGTCAGCGGAAGGGGCCAGGTCGACGTCGCCCCGGGCATTGTCGATCACCAGCGCCCCATCCGCCGGGAAAGGCTGCTCCAGGTGCACGTCCTGAACGTGTTGCTCGCCGTCGAAGTTCCAGTCTCCATTCCAACCCCACCCGCTGTGCGGGAAAAGCAGGCCACCGCCCCGCGCCCGGTGCGACAGGACGCCCAGCAGGACAAGAAAGATCACCAGGGGCACCCCGGCGCCGCTGCGCCGCCGAGGGTACCCGGCCACCCCCGGGGTTCCGTACTGGGCACGGAAGCCGGGATCGCGGCGGTCCAGCAGCCGCTCCAACAGCAGAAACAGCCCCAGCAGCACCAAGAGCAGCGGCCACCACCGGCCATAGCCCTCCCAAAACGCGTCGAACGAGAGCACGCCGGTGGTGAGCAGCAGCGCAAACACGCCGACCAGCAGTTCCACTGCCGCGCCCGTCAGGGTGCGGGGCCGGAAAGGCCGCCCACCGAGCGGGAGCATCATGCCCCGGCCGCCTGCCGACGCCAGCGCTTCGCCCCCGTGCAGCAGCCCGGCCGCGAGGAGGTACAGCGGCCAGCTGCGCGCAAACCCCAGGATGTGCCACTGGGCCAGGATCGCCGTCACGGCAAAGCACAGCAGGTACACCGGACCGCGGATGCGCCGAAACAGGTAGAGGTTCATGGCTTCTGCTCCTCCGAGCCGCCCGTGCCCGGTTCCTTGCCGCCGGCGGGCGGCTGCGCCGGCGCGGGGTAGGGAGTGGAGTAGGGAGTGGAGTAGGGAGTGCCGCTGAGCGGGCCGGGTGTCGCCCCAGCCCCACTGCCCGGCGACGCGGCGGACGGGCCTCGAAAGGAATCTCGGAAGGGGGGCGCGCCAACGGCGGGGGCAACGCGCCGGATCAGCAGCCACAGCCCCAGCACCAGCAGCAGCACCGGCCAGCCGCGGCTGATCCAGTCCGCATCCAGGATCCCGAGCGTCCCCCCCAGCAGCAGGCACCCGACGGCAATCAGCAGGATCGCGCCCACCGGCTCACCCCGGTTCCCAAGCGCGGCCGAGGCCGGGGCTGCAAACGCAGCCGAAGGAGGCGGGCCCGGCACAGGCACATAGGCGGCCTGCGGCATGGGGCCGGGAGCAGGGGGCGGCCCAACCCGCTGGCTGAACTCCAGAATCCCAAACGGATCGGGCAGCGGGAGCCCGTCGCGGCGGGCAGCCGCGGTCTGGGCGGCGTCAAACACCTGGTACATGATCCAGGCAAACACGAGGATGCCTAAAACATCGATCTGCTGGCTGATGCTGATCAGCACGACAAAGATCACGACGTGGATCAGGGCCTTGACGAACTGGCCGTTGTACATCGCGCCGACCCCCGGGATAAAGCCCAGCAGCCCGGCCAGAAACGGACTGGGCGAGGAGCGCCGGTAAGGGGGCGCGGGAAACGGAGTGCCCGGCGCTGAACCCGGAGCCGAACCCGTAGCCGAAACCGGAGCCGAACCCGGGGCCGAACCCGGAGCCGAAACCGTGCTCCAGCTCGAGCTCGACGCCGGGACCCCGCTGCCCGCCGCGCTGCCCGAGGCAAACGGCGCGCCGCCTGCGAGCCGGGCCTCAAAGCAGGGCCCGCACAGCAGGAGGCCGCCGGTCTCCGCCGAAGGACCCCGGGTGCACTCCGGGCACAACGGCTTGCCGCAGTGCTGGCAAAAAGCCGAGGCGGCGCGGTCAGGATGGCGAATGCAGTTCATACAATCTCCCTTTCCGTACTCCTGGGAGCCGGCGCGGGCGCCTTCCCCGCGCTCGGTCCCGCGCCTTCCCCGGTCACCGCGCGTCGCAGCTCGTCCACCGTCGCTTCCACCTCGCGAACCAGAAGGAGATTGTCGTAATAGCTGACGACCTGCTTTTTTGCGTCGAAAAAGTGCCGCGACAGCGCGGCCGGCGCGTGCACGGCAGTTTGGAGGCTCCCGGGGCGCGCCCCGGTGACCGACAAGGTCAGCGCGATCGAGAAGAACGCCATGGCCGCGGTCAGCAAGCCGTTTCTGCCGTGACTGCCGAAGCTGGGCGGCGGGAGCAGAAGGGCTCCGGGAACTGCCGCGCCGGATGCGGGAGCGGCGAGCTCGGCGGTCTGCGCCAGGATCTTTCCCAGCAATGCCGAAGGGACCGGGGGCTCCGGGTGCAGCAGCTGGAGCCACGCGTAGCCTGCTTCGGCCTCGCGCAGCAGCGCCGCGCAGCGCGGGCAGCCCCCTGCGTGGCTGCGCAGGGCCGCCTCTCTTTCCTCCGGCAGTCCACCGGGGAGGTCGGCCAGCTCCGCGTCCCAGTCAACTGCCGGGCCCGGCTCGAGCTCGGGCCTGGGGTCGGGCGTTCGATCGGGCCGCAGGTCGGGCCGACGTTCAGAGCAAACCGGGAGCTCGGGCGTTTCCCGCCTTTCAGGGGCGCGCATCAGCTGATCTCCCTTCCAGGACGGCGCAGCAGCCGCGCCAGCTCGGCCCGGCCCCGCGAGATCCGGGACTTCACCGTGCCCTCCGGCACCCCGAGCACGGCCGCGATCTCCTTGTACTCCATGTCCTGGAGGTCGCGCAGGATCACGGCTTCCCGCAGCTCCGGCGAAACCCGGGCGAGAGCTCCCTGAACTTCCCGCTCCAGCTCGCGCTGCAGGGCCTGCGCGTGCGGGCCCGGGCGCGTGTCTTCAAGAGGAAACTGCCGGACCTCCTCGGCCGGGAGATCCCAGCCGGCGTCCAGCGACTCCGAAGCTCTTTCCACCCGCGACCGCCGGTAGTGATCGACCAGGTGGTTGCGGGTCACCGTGGTGACCCACACGGCCAGCGAACCGCGAGCTCCGTCAAAAGCGCCGAGGCGCCCATACATCTTCAGGAACACGTCCTGGGTCAGGTCTTCGGCGTCCTGCGGGGAACCGGTAAAGCGGAAGCAAAGCCCGTACACCCGGCCGTGGTGGGCGCGCACCAGCGCCGCCCAGGCGAGCGCATCGCCGCGGAGGCACTGTGCCACCACCGCTCCCCACTCCCCGTCGATCCGGTGGGCCGCTTCGGGAGCCGCTTCGGGAGCCGCGTCCGGGGCTGCTTCGGGGACTGTTTCCGGGACCGCTCTCCCCATCGCTCCAGCAGGCGCAGGCATGATGGAAGTGTTTCCCGGCCCTCGCTGCCGCGACCGGCTCGCCGAAGGGCTCGTCACCCGGGCGATGCCGAACGGCATACACGTATTCGCGACCGCGCTCATAGGGAGAAGTACGCAGGGCGCGACCGAAAGGTTCCCCGGCGCCCGGGACGGCGTGGCCGCTACTGGATCGTTCCGGGCTCGGCTGCTTCCCGCGCCTGGCAGCGGGCGCAGATGCCCAGCACATCCACCGCGAGCCGCTCCATCCGAAAGCCGCCCGGAAGCTCGCGCGGCACTTCCGGCAGCCCCAGGACCTCCGGATCGATGTCATGGATCGTCTTGCAGCTGGTGCACAGCAGGTGGTGGTGGCGCGTTTGGTTGGTTTCGACCCGCATGGACCCGTGGTGGAGCGAAACCTGCTCAAAAATGCCACTGTTGATAAACAGGTGCAGATTCTTGTACACCGTGGCCAGCGACACCGAAGGGATGCTGCGCTTTACGCGCGCGTACACCTCTTCCGGGCTGGGGTGGCCCTCGATGGAGCAGAGCACCTCATAGATGACCTGCCGCTGGTGGGTTACAGCGAGGCCCGCTTGCTCACAAAGGGTGCGGAACTGGGTGGCTTCGCCCTGCGTCATCATTCCTTAAGGTACGGAGAGAGCCTCCGGGGCGTCAAGGCAGGGACGCGGATCCAGCTTTGCCCTGCAACACTTTGCCCTGCAACAGAACACCGGCCGGG
This sequence comes from uncultured Acidipila sp., assembly GCA_937859835.1. Taxonomy (GTDB): domain Bacteria; phylum Acidobacteriota; class Terriglobia; order Terriglobales; family Acidobacteriaceae; genus EB88. Next base: position 6,824 of record CALMAN010000151.1, read on the forward strand.
TCACCGGTCTTAGTGCTTGCCGAGCAGGCCGCCCAGCGCATTCTTGAGCGTGCCGCCGGGCTGCTGCTGGCCCGCGGCCGCCGCCCCGGGGGCGCCCGACTTTCCGTTTAGCAACTGCTGCGCCGCCCCGGCTCCCGCGCTGCCGAGCAGCCCGCGGACGTTGGGCGTAAAGACCGGGTGGCTGGTGGGGCCGGCGATGGTGACCGGGAGGCCGCTTTTCAAGACGCCCCCGGAAAGCCCGCC